>JAJRRM010000051.1 GCA_024279475.1 Alphaproteobacteria bacterium
CGAAGTTCTAGACCAAGTAAATCATTTTTATAAAATATGTGCTAATTTTTTCTATCGTTCTGATATAAGAAAAATTAAGTCTGAATCTCTTGGAATAAAAACTATATATAAGCAACATGAACCTTGGCACCATAAAGCTGGTTATGCCTGTTTTAAGCATAAGCTTGATCCGCAGAAAGAAGGTGACGGTACAGTTACTTATACAAGTGTCCTACTACCTCAAATCTTTACAACAAAAACTGCTAACCAACCACTTAGAGTAAGGAGAACCAAAAAAATGAATAAACCATTTAAGGTACTAGCATTTGCGGCAAGTAGCAGCACTCAATCAATTAATAAAATGCTTGTAACCTATGCTGTGAGTTTGCTTGATAATGTTCAGGTAGAAATTGTAGACCTGAATGACTACGAGCTTCCTTTATTTAGCGAAGATAAGGAAAAAGAAATAGGCCATCCCCAAGCAGCTAAAGATTTTTTTGCCAAGATTGGTGAAAGTGATGCGATCATTATTTCATTTGCTGAGCATAATGGCAGCTACACTGCAGCCTATAAAAACCTTTTTGACTGGTGCTCACGCATTGATCCAAAGGTATTTCAGAACAAACCACTTGTCTATTTATCGACTTCTCCAGGACCGGATGGAGCAAGAAATGTATTGGCATCTGCTAAACAATCCGCCGCGTTTTTTGCTGGAGAGGTAAAAGCAGAACTTTCCATTCCTCGATTCTATAAAAACTTTGATGTCGAAACAGGCACACTCAAAAATAGTGAATTAAAAAAACAATTAACCCACGCTGTACAATCGTTACTTTAAAAGGACTCCCTTATGAAAATATTATCAGCTATAAGCCTTTATCTTTAATCTTAATAGCATATGCTGGATCTCCCTCATTAACACTCCTACTTGAATTTGGTAATAATAACCTACTGTTTGTAACCCCTTCTGATGCAGATAAAAAAATTTAACAAGGCCGCTCACACTTTTTGTTAAAAATTAGAACTTACTAGACTCTTCTCAACTCTTAACATAAGGGGTTGAATAGTTTTTTTTCGCACTTTTAAAACCCAAACACCTGGCCACCATTTTAAAAATTTTTTATTAAAACTATCAAAAGATAAAGCTATTTTAATATTTTTTATAATAGAAAGAGGCCAAAAATGAACAAGACCTTCTGTTTCTATAATCTCAAAACCATTGTCATCTAGAAGTTGGTAAATAGAAGGGTAACTATACAATAAGCTTCCTCCAAAAGGTGTGTTTTCTGTATTTGCCCATGGACCATATTTGTTGGGCATAATAAGGAGTAATTCTCCTGAAGCCTTCAACGTTCGCCAAGCTTCTTGCAGACAATTATCTGCATCTTGTATAAATTCAAGGCCATGGACCATCAGTAAATGACTAATTGTATTGTCTGCAAGAGGCCATTGGCTTGAATCTATTAAAGCTACTGATGAACTATTATATTTTTTTCCAGAATTCTTCTTTTGATGCACTGATGGAAAAAATGGCCAAGGATCAGCTCCCATAGATTCAGGCATAAAATCAAAACAATATTTTGTCTTCTCTAAAAAGGATTCCAAATAGGGTGTACCATAGCCAAAAGCTATCACTGTATCTTGGTTTTTTACTTTATCCCAATGCTTTGTTATACACTTACGTAAAATACGACGCACAACACGACCCTTTAAAGTACCATAAAAAATATATAGTTCTTTATTATCCATTATTATCCCTATCCTTCTTTTTTAGAAATACAACCTTATTTAGGAAAAATCTATTTATTACTATTGATTTTAAACAAAAAATAAAAAAAAAATATTTTTTAGTTGCTTTATAAAGCTCCATTTCCTATATATCATCAAGTTGGTCTAATAATAGCATTACTTGACCGTTTGTATTTTAACTATTTCTTAAAGGAGATTTTACTATGAATAACACAACAGAGAAAAAAGAAGAGATTCTTTCTCTAACAGCTGATATTGTTGCAGCTCACGTATCTAACAACTCAGTACCTGCAGAAGATCTAACAGATCTTGTACAACAAGTTTATAACACACTTTCTGTTATAGACAGACAAGCTACTTTAGCTTCTGAAAATCTTTCACCAGCTATACCTGTTGAAGATTCTATTCAACCAGACTATATAGTATGCCTTGAAGATGGTCGCAAACTACAAATGCTTAAACGTCACCTTCGCCGAGCTTATAACTTAACACCTGATCAATACCGTCAACGTTGGGGACTAAAAGCAAACTACCCAATGGTTGCTCCTAACTACTCTAAAAAACGTAGTGACTTAGCTAAAGACTTTGGTCTGGGCGTTAAAAGAACTAAATCTTAAAATGATTAAGTCAAAAATCTAGCTATTAAAAAAGGTGTCAAAGTATTTCTTTTAATTTGATGCCTTTTTTGCTATCTCTATATTAGATAAAATATATATGTCAGGCTTACATGGTAACAAAATCGCTTATAGAAAAAAAAAATCATGCTATATGGAATGACGTTACACACGGTAACTTGAAAGCTATTGTGGCGACTTCTCCTGAAGAAATTCTTGCTGCTCAAAAGTTACGCTATGAAGTTTTCTACGAAGAAATGGGCGCAATCCCTTCTAAAGAAACGCTTGCAAAAAAATATGACTCGGATGCTTTAGATGAGTATTGTGATCATCTTCTAGTCATCGATACAGAAAAAAACAATACTGTTGTAGCTACATATAGACTTCTTCGTCGTGAAAAATCAAAGCAACTGGGCTATTTTTATACAGCTAGCGAATATGATATATCTGCTATTATAAATTATAAAGGAAACATTCTAGAGTTAGGACGCTCTTGTGTGGCACAAAAATATCGTACGCAACCTACAGTAAAACTCTTGTGGCGAGGTCTTGGAACTTATATAAATTTTTTTGATATTGACCTATTGTTCGGATGTGCAAGTTTTACCGGAACAGATGTAAAAGAACATGCAACTATCCTCTCTTATCTTTATCATAATCATCTTGCTCCTAAAGAAATACAGCCCCGAACGCTCGAAAAATATTTTGTAAATATGAATATTTTACCAAAAAGTAGCATCAATAATCGTAAAGTTTTTGCATCTCTTCCTCCTCTAATCAAAGCCTACCTGAGAACAGGTGGATTTATTGGTAATGGTGCCTTTATAGATACTCAGTTTAATACTACCGACGTATGCATTGTTGTAAAAACAGACCTCATAAAAGGTAGATATCTCAGACATTATTTTTAAATCATGGTTTACGCTCGACTTCTCTTTCTTTTTGTAACTTTTTCTATTGCTGCAATATTTAGCGCCTTTTGCTCACTCTTTATTTCTTTTCCTCATCCTGTCTTTGTAAAAACAAAAAAATGGATTTATTTTGTTTTCTATAGAATTTTAGGGGGGCGTATTAAGAAAGATGGCGTTATAAACACTGAAAAAACAGTTCTTTTTATTGCAAATCATGTTTCTTATATAGACATCCTTGTATTTGGGCAATTAATTAGTGATGCTAGCTTTATTTCAAAAGAAGAAGTATCTCGTTGGCCTCTAGTAAGTACTTTAGCAAAAATTCATGGATCCATATTTGTAAGTAGAACACGTTCTAGCGTAAAAAGGCAGCTTAATATTATACAGCAAGCTCTTAAAGAAAAGCGCCGGCTTATTCTTTTTCCTGAAGGGACAAGCTCTGATGGAACCCATGTCCAGCCTTTAAAAAGTAGCTTTCTAAATTTTTCAGGTATTGGTCCTGTTACTATACAGCCTGTAACTATTAGTTATACACATCTTCATGGAATTCCCATTGGCAGAGCTGGCCGATGGCTGTATGCATGGTTTGGAGATGAAAACCTTCTCTCTCATATGAAGCATATAATAAGTGCGTCTCCGTTCTTGGCAACAGTAAACTTTCATCCCTCTTTTGAAGTAACAGATGTATGTCGAAAATCATTAACAAAACATTGCGAGAAAGTACTTAATTCTGGCTTAGAATCCACTATAAATGAAAAGAGTTTTGTAGAAATCCCCCCCACGCCTACAAACCTTGCACATGCAAAAAATATATAAAGAGGAAAAAATGACACATAAAAAGCTCTTCATAAAAACATATGGCTGCCAGATGAATATATACGACTCCGAACGTATGTCTAGTATGCTTATGCTCCATAATTACTCTATGACCCAAGAACCAGAAGATGCAGATCTTGTTATTTTAAATACGTGTCATATTCGTGAAAAAGCTACAGAAAAAGTTTTTTCTGCTCTTGGTCGACTGCACCTCATAAAAGAAAAGAAAATTAAAAAAGGCCTTACTTTTAATATAGCTGTAGCAGGCTGCACTGCCCAAGCAGAAGGGTCTGAGATAGCAAAGCGAGCTCCTTATGTAGATCTTATTATTGGACCACAGTCTTATCATGAACTCCCTGAAATGTTAGAGCGCCTTAAACGCAAACAGGAAAATAAAAAAGATTCAAAACAAGTGGTTGAAACAAATTTTACGACAGTTGATAAATTTGATGCTCTAAACGCACCCTATAATCATAAAGGACCAACAGCCTTCCTCACTATTCAGGAAGGCTGTGATAAATTTTGTCATTTCTGTGTTGTACCCTATACACGTGGCGCAGAATTTTCACGCTCCGTAGATTCTATTATTGAAGAAGCTAAAAAATTAGTTAGTCAAGGGGCCTTAGAAATTACCCTCTTAGGACAAAATGTTAATGCCTATCATGGCAATTACTCAAAATATTCAGGGGAAGTAACGCTTGGCCGTTTATGCTACGAACTAGCTGAACACGTACCAAATCTTAAAAGCCTTCGATACCTTACTTGCCACCCGAGAGATGTACACCTTGAACAAATAGAAGCCCATCGTGATATAGAAATCTTACAACCTTTTCTGCATCTTCCTATCCAATCTGGATCTGATAGAATTCTTAAAAAAATGAATCGAAAACATACAGTTGATGACTATAAAAAAATTATAGACCAATTTCGTCAAGCTCAACCCAAAATAGCTTTTTCTTCTGATTTTATTGTTGGATACCCTGGAGAGAAAAAGCAAGATTTTCTTGAAACTTTAAAATTCGTTCAAGATATTGATTATGCTCAGTCCTTTTCTTTTAAATATAGCATCCGACCGGGTACTTCTGCTGGTTTCTTAGAAGAACAACTTACAGAAGAAGAAAAAGGAGAAAGATTACAAATGCTAAAGCAGCTTCTTGACTCTCAGCAGTTAAAATTTAATGAAGCTCTTTGCCATACAACTGTGCCAGTACTCTTTGACAGACTCGGAAAAGAAAAGGGCACTTATATTGGAAAAAGCCCTTACCTTCAGCCTGTACATGTGGTATCTTCAGAAGATATATTGGGTAAAATACTCCCTGTACATATTACTCATTCTGGGCCAAACAGTCTAAATGGAACAATAAAAAATTAAGTATTTTTGGAGTTTCTGTGTCAGAAAAAATAGATACACAGGTAGAAAAACAACTCTCTTTTGAAGATAATCAGCTTTTTAGCTCTCTTTTAGGCTATCAAAGTCAACATATGAGACGTCTGGAAAAATTATTTGATGTAAGCATTGCTTCTCGAGGCACCCAAATTTTAATTAAAGGAAAAGCACCAAACATTGATCTAACAGAAATGTCGTTGATCACTCTTTACGACAAACTCGAACGTAATCTGGAGGTTAATATGACTGAAATAGAGTCAACTGCCCGAACTTTAAATACAATGACTGAAACTAATAAAACAAACATTCAGAAAAATATATTAAAGCTAGAAACTTGCCAAATAATAACGCGGAAAAAAACCATTACTCCTCGCTCTACAGCTCAATACAATTATATTAAAGCTCTACTTAACCATGAGCTTGTATTTTGTATAGGCCCTGCAGGTACTGGAAAGACCTATTTGGCCGTAGCAAATGCTGTAGCTAACCTTCTTTCAGGACATGTTAATAAAATTATTTTGTCACGACCTGCCATTGAAGCAGGAGAACACCTTGGGTTTTTACCAGGGGATATAAAAGAAAAAATTGACCCCTATATGCGTCCTTTATATGATGCTTTGTACGACATGCTTCCAGCTAATCAAATAGAAAAATATCTAGAAGCAGGTACTATTGAAATTGCTCCTCTTGCCTATATGCGTGGTAGAACCCTGTCTGATGCTTTTATTATTTTAGATGAAGCACAAAATACAACTTCTGTACAAATGAAGATGTTCTTAACACGCTTAGGCGATAACTCAAAAATGGCAGTCATAGGAGACATCTCCCAGATTGACTTACAACCTGGAAAAATTTCTGGATTAGTTGAAGCTTCTCAAAGACTCAATACTGTCTCAGAAATCCAATTTTCCTACTTTACCAAAGTCGATGTTGTACGGCACCACCTTGTTTCAAAAATTATAGAAGCTTATGAAAAACCTCTCTCTTCAGCCTCATTTAGAAAGTCCTAAATGGCCTAAAACTCTATTAAAAGACTCTAATATAGATCTTCTATGCCTTGCCATTGTAGAATATTCTTCTTTCTTATATGGACCAAAATTATCTAAAAATTGCAAAAATCTCTCTCTTAATGCAAATCTTGTTCTTGTAGATAATGCTTATAACCAACATCTAAACACTGTTTTTCTCCAAAAAGAAAAAACAACAAATGTTCTTGCTTTTCCTCTTTACACTTTCGATTCAACTGATACCCTACATATTGGGGATATATATATAGCTTACGAAACTGTAGAAAAAGAAGCGAAAGAACAAAATAAAACATTGCTCAACCACCTTATACACTTAATAATTCATGGCACTTTGCATCTTCTAGGCTATGATCATCAAAATGAAACAGAGGCTTTTCTTATGGAGTCATCAGAAATTTCTATCTTAAATTCTAGAAATATTCCCAACCCCTATATTTACGAGGTATAAATAAAAATGTTACCCATCCCTTCTTTCTTTAAGAAGATTTCTTCTCTCTTTTCTACCAAGAGTAAACCCCTTGAAACAGATACTTTAACTGCTTGCCAAACAAAAGAAAATATAAAGAATTCTTATACTCACCTCAGCCAAAAGACCGCTGAAGATATCATGATCCCCAGAGCAGAGATAGTAGCTATCCCTTCTGATTTCTCCTTTAAAGCTTTAATTACACGTTTTCAAAAAAGCGGGCACTCTCGTCTTCCTGTCTTCAATAATACTCTAGATACTATCTATGGCATGGTTCATATTAAAGACTTGTTAGCCTATTTTCTTAACCCTAAAGACTTTTTTTTAGGAAAGTTCATCCGTAAAGTTTTGTTTGCCTCCCCTTCTGTGCAACTCAATGAACTTCTTCTAGATATGCAGCAAAGCCGAACACATATGGCTCTTATCATTGACGAATATGGCGGTATTGATGGCCTTATAACTATTGAAAATATACTTGAAGAACTCGTAGGTGATATCCGAGATGAACACGAAGAAGATGAAGAGCCGCTAATCACTAAAAATACAGACTCTCTTTTTCTAACTAGTGGAAAAGCACCTATTGAACTTGTTGAAACAACAATTGGTATTAAATTTCCTGCTATAGATATAGGTCTAATAGAAACTATCGCTGGGTATGTTTCTTTTCTTTCTGGAACTATGCCTAAAGAAAACGAAATTATAACAGAACCTAAAACGAAAATAAAATTCGAGATTATACAAGCATCCCCTCGAACTATTGACCGTATTAAGATCCACTTGCCCTTACATAAGAAACAATGATTGCCCTTATAAAAAAAAAAATATGGTTAAAAATGTGTACCTGCTATCTTGGTGGTACTCTGCTTTGTTTAACCTTGCCCCCTTTTAATATAACTGTTTTAACCCCTCTAATTTTTACTGGATTTTTGCTCTTACTCTTACATACAACTTCTTCAAGACATGCTTTTTTTATGGGTTTTTTCCTCGGTTTTGGCTATTTTACCGCTAGCCTCTATTGGATTAATAACGCTCTTATGCTAGATAGTCTTTTTTATTGGTTAATTCTTCCCTCAATATTTTTATTGCCAGGATACCTTGCTATATATATTGCCTTTCCCGCTATTCTTACTTGGAAAATGCGTTTTAAAAGCCGTTATGTTCTATGCCTTACATGGGCAACCACCCTCACATTTGGTGAAATACTAAGAGGCTACCTATTTTCTGGGTTTCCTTGGAATACTTTTGGCCTAGCTCTAACAAACTCTCTCCCTTTTTTACAGATAACATCTATTGTAGGCGTCTATGGATTAAGTTTCATATTTTCTTTGCTAAGTAGTAGTTTTATTCTACTTTATGGGCCTTCTAAGCAACCTAAAACATTTATATCTATTCTCGTTGCCTCTCTTTGCATCTGGAGTGCTGGTGCCTATAGGCTATATCAACATCCCACACAATTAACTTCTGTACCCATTACTCTTGTACAACCTAATATTAAACAACTTCCTTTCTGGTCTAATAAGCAAAAACTTGACAACCTCCTTGAAACGCTCCAGTTATCTTCATCTGTTCGACTAAATGAACCTAACATTATTATCTGGCCTGAAAGTTCTGTTCCTTTTGTCTTCAACTATATACCTATTTTAGAAAAAAGTCTCAGAAGCTCTCTCTCTGCTAATAGTGTTCTTATCTTTGGAACGACACGTGTTGAATACATTAATCATCAGATAAAGCCTTTTAATAGTCTTTATATTCTTACTCAAAAAAAGGGTGTAGAGGGCTATTATGATAAAAATCACCTACTACCTTTTGGGGAATACATTCCTTTTTCCAGCCTTATGGAAAAATATTTTTCTATTAACTCTTTAACCGGTGGCGGTATAGATTTTTCTTTTGGGAGGGGACCTAAAACCTTTGTATTACCCTTCAATTTACCTACTTTTAGTCCTTCTATCTGCTATGAAGCTATTTTTCCAGGTGTGCAAATTCCTAAAAAATCACGGCCAATGTGGATGGTAAATATCACAAATGATGCTTGGTTTGGTAATAGTATTGGACCCTATCAACACCTCCAAATGTCCCGTCTTCGTGCTATTGAAGAAGGCATCCCTCTCGTGCGTGTTGCAACAACAGGTATATCGGGTGTCATTGATCCTTATGGCCGTATTTTAGAACTTATTCCTCTTAATAAAAAAGCTGCTCTCACTACCTATTTGCCAAAAAATATAAAGGTAGCTCCCCCCTTTTCTAAATATAAACATCAATTGCTATTTCTCTTTCTAGTAATCATCTGGCTTTTCCCCTTCATGAATGCTAATCTACGAAAAAGATAGAAGAAGCAATACTATGAGTACCTCCTTTATATTCACTAGTGAATCTGTTTCCGAGGGTCATCCAGATAAAATTTGCGATCAAGTATCTGACGCAATCGTTGATGCTTTTCTGGAAGCTAGCCCTAACGCTCGTACTGCCATTGAAGCTCTTGCTACAACAAACCGACTCATTATAGCAGGTGAAACATATGGCCCAAAACACATAGATGCAGAGGCTATGGAGCATATAGCTCGAGAAACTATTCGTCAAATTGGCTATGAGCAGAAAGGGTTTCACTGGAAAAACTTATCCGTAGATGTTCTTGTACATGAACAATCTCCTGACATCTCTCAAGGTATCGATAGAGATCTTGCAGATATTCATGAGGAAGGAGCTGGAGATCAAGGCATTATGTTTGGATATGCATGTGATGATACCGATATGCTTATGCCAGCGCCTATTTATTATGCGCACAGTTTGCAAAAATGTATTGCCAAAGCACGCCATGATGGAAATCTGCCGCAAATAGGCCCTGATGGAAAATGTCAGCTCTCTGTTCAGTATGAAAATAACAAGCCCGTAGGACTTTCTAGTATTGTTCTTTCTGCTCAACATATAGAAAACATAACCCCAGAGAAGGTTCGTAACCTTCTTATGCCCTATATTGAAGAAACTTTACCCAATTCATGGATCCCTTCCAAGGAGCATATTCATATTAACCCTACTGGAAAATTCACCATAGGGGGCCCAGATGGTGATACAGGACTAACAGGTAGAAAAATAACTGTGGATACTTATGGCGGATCTGTACCTCATGGTGGGGGTTCCTTTTCTGGAAAAGACCCCTCGAAAGTTGATCGATCTGGTGCCTATGCTATGCGCTATTTAGCTAAAAATATAGTAGCTGCCGGTTTAGCAAAAAAATGCACCCTACAGGTAGCCTATACTATTGGTCAAGCAAAACCACAATCTCTCTACCTTAATACTCATGGAACACAAACTGTACCAGAGTTAGAAATCCTGGCGGCCCTCCCTAAAGTAATGAACCTAACACCACGTGGTATACGTGATCATTTAGTTCTTGATAGACCTATTTATAAACGCACCGCATCATACGGCCATTTTGGTAGAATGCCTGATAAAACAGGGGGGTTTACCTGGGAAAAATTAACTCTTGTGACTGCTCTAAAAGAAATACTGGGCCTATCTTCATGACTATAAAGGCTATTCGCATAGGAACACGATCTAGCCCCATGGCTATGGCTCAAGCAAACTATATAAAATCACTCATTCATAAAACAACTCCCCTTATAACTGTAGAAATTAAAAACTATACCACCACTGGTGATAAATTTTTACAAAATAACCTTATCGATATTGGTGGCAAAGGACTCTTTACAAAAGAAATAGAAAAAGCGCTATTAGATAATGAGGTAGATATAGCTGTTCACTGCGCAAAAGATATGCCTATAGAACAACCCAAAGGATTAATTTTTCCCATTGTTTTACCCGCTCAAGACCCTAGAGACTGCTTTGTATCGAGAAAAGAAAAAACTTTAGATGCTTTACCTTCTGGCTCTTGTGTTGGCACAGCTTCTCTTAGACGCCAAGCTTATATAAAAAAAATGAGACCTGATCTAAATGTAAAAGTTTTGCGCGGCACAGTTTCTACACGTATAAAAAAACTTGATAATGAATATGATGCTGCTATTCTTTCTTTTGCTGGGTTAGAACGTTTGAATATTTCTTACGAAGCAACAGAAATTTTTAACCCCACAGTCTGGGTGCCAGCTGTTGGGCAAGGAATATTAAGTATACAAACTAAAGAAAATACTCCTGAAATAAAAGAGCTTCTTGGGCCTCTACATTGTCCAGATTCAGCTTTTAGATGGACTGTCGAGCGCCTCTTCATGAAAACTCTAGATGGCTCTTGTCGCGCTCCTATTGGCGGCTATGCTCTTTTGAGTAAAGATAAAAAAAATATTACTTTTTATGGCATGGTTGGAAACCCTAATACTCTCCTATTTTCTCAAGATGTTTTTTCTTGTTCGCTAGAACAAATTGTAGAAAAAATAGTTCCCTTTGCCTTAAATTTAAAACAACGTATTTCCTTTGAACATGCCTAAACTCATTGTTATCAACCGCCCTTTGCAAGAAGCTAAAGAGACCGAAGAAAAAATTAAAATATTAGGCCTAACACCTCTTATTAATCCTCTGCAAGAAGTAGATTTTCTACCCTTGAATATCGTAAAGTTAAAAAGCTACACAGCCTTTCTAACGACAAGCCCTCAAGCCATACGTGCATTAGGAAAGTATGAAATATTACATGATAAAAAACTATATGTCATAGGGGAAGGATCTCAAAATCTTGCTACTAAACTTGGCTTTATAAATATTGTCGCTGGCTCTTGTGATGCAAAAGCATTATGCCAAAGAATTTGTAACGATTCCCTTAATCCTACGAAAAAAAATTTCCTGCTTTATGCAAGAGGCCCTTCTATTAGCTTTAATGCTTCCTCTTTTTTATATAAAAAAAATATTCTTGTAGAAGAAATGTATGTCTACACCCTAAAGAAAGCATCTGCTTTGGGCCCTGCTATTATCCGCGCTATACAATCAACCTCTCAAGCTTACTTTCTCTTTTATTCTCCTTCAGGAGTTCGTGCTTTTTATAGACTTCTTCCTCAACAGGTTATTCCCTATTTAGCTACCCATACAGCCTGTTGCTTAAGCAATAGAATTGCCTTACTTGCAAAAAAACTCCCTTTCCAGAAAGTGCTTACAACACCCCAAGTTAATGAAAAATTTTTCTGGGACTTGATCAACTAGAAAATAGAAGCTAAAATATGACCAAATGTGGGGGGAAATCATGAAAACAGCTGAAAAAAAAATAGAGGGACCTAAAAAAGAAACGTTCTCTAAGCTAACTTCAAAAAAAAAGCTGATCCAGCCATGGTTCTTTTATATCTTATTTGTCGTACTGTTACTTGTTTTTGGTACTACTTGGTTTATTCACAATCATTGGAAAGAACCCAACGAAGTACACACACACACAAATTCAATGAATATATTAGGCACTAGTGAGAAGAAAACACCTGAAAAAAAGAAAGAAGATCTTGCTCTTCCTGCAAAAAATGAAAAGTATCCAACCCTTGCGATTTTAGACCAACGCCTAGACCGCCTAGAAGGCCTTATTTCAGAATCTGGTAGTTTTGAACAAGATATTAATACTCTCAAATCCTCTCTAAGTACAATAAATACAAAATTGGACGAAATAAAAGTAGATGAAAAAAAACAAATTAATAAATCAATGCTTGTCATACTTATTGTTCAAGCATTTAATAAAGCAAGACAAGCCCTATATTCTGGAACATCCTGGTATACTCCTCTTAAAAAACTATATACCCATTCCTTTCCTCTGCCCGAAAATATAGCTCTAAATTTAAAAGAGCTTCTTGAAAAATTAGAAGAACATCAGAAAAAAAACATCTCCTCTCCTTCTTCTTTGCACAAAGAATTTCTGGAACTGCTTCCCTCTATAAAAAAAGACTTACTTAGAGCTAAAGAAGAACGAGACAATGAATCTTATTGGGTGCGTTTTAAAAGAACCTTAAGAAATCTTGTAAATATTAAACATATAAATAAAAAAACATCTTCTATGGGAGCTTCTTATTTGGAACAAATGGAAAATGCCTTAAAACTACAACAAATTTCTAATGCCTTAACTATCTTTAGGATTAAAGGAGATCAATATCCTTCTCTTAAAAAATGGGCTAAAAAAGCACAAGATTGGGTAACATTAGATACAATTATAAATGCAGGAGAAGAAACAGTCCTTCAAACACTGCTTAAACAAGAAGTATAGGAAATGATTAGAGTAATTTTTTTCTTTATATTTCTAAGCATTTGTGTTGGCTTTGGTTTATGGATTTCTGGGCAACCTGGCTCCTTTATTATTAGCTGGGGAGATTATGAGTTTCAATCTCACTTAGGCCTCTTTTTTACTTTTCTTCTTTTATTAGTCATCTTATTTTCAAGCATTTGGCTTTTTATACGATGGCTATGGAAAATCCCCTCTATCTTAAAGCATGCTCTAAAAGTTAAAGCTTATAAAAAAAGCTTTAAACTCTTTGTGCAATCTTTAGAAGCATATTCTAGTAAAGATTTTTCTACTGCCTTTAAAAAAATAAGGGCAATACCCAGTAGAATAAAAGACCCTGGCCTTTTTTTCTGGCTCGAATCAAAAATTGCTAAAGAAAGTAATGATTTAAAACTGTCTATTGAATGCTGCAACCATGTTATTGAATCACCTTCATCAGCTTTCTTAGGATATCATCAGCTTATAAAAATTGCCTTTAAACAACGTAATTATGATAAAGCTTTAAGCTATCTAAATAAAGCTCAAGAACTCTATAAAAATAACCCCTGGGTATTAAAACAATCCATAAAAATTTATCTGAAACAATCTAACTGGAATCCTATACACAGGAGCCTAAAAAACCTTTCTGCCAAAACAGAAGAGGAAGAAATAGAAAAAAATCTTCTTTATGCTATATTAACTTATAAGCAGGCACTGGATAAGAATATTACAACAGGCGCTGAAAAACTTAAACTTCTTCTTTATGCAATAAACTATGATCCTGGGTTTATCCCTGCTATTGAATCTTATGCTAAAACTTTACAAGAAAATAAAAAAGATGCTCATTATCAAAAATTGCTAGAAAAAACTTGGAAAATAAAACCCTCCTTAAACGTAGCAAATCTCTACATAGAATCGCATCTTAAAGAACAGCCTATTGAACGATTCAAAGCTGCTCAATATCTTTTAAAATTAGCCCCTTATTCTACTGAATCTTACTTAATTGTTATACAATCTGCCATAGATGCCAATCTTAAGGGTGAAGCAAAAGCTTTTCTAAAACGAGCTCTTGATAAAAATATTTTTCCTGAAAATGCCTTTTTTGTGAAAGTTCTTAAAGCTTGCTTGCAAAAAGAAAGCTATCTTGCTCATGAAAATTTGTGGATATTTTTACGGCAATCTTTTGAAAAAAATGAATGGCAATGTACAGAATGTGACTATTTTCAAGAAGAGTGGTTTATTGAATGCCCTTCATGTCAATCCTTGCTCCAGTATAAATTAAAAAGTATCTTTTAATTTTCTGATATAGGAAAAAATAGCCTGGGCCTTATCTTTACCACGAAGGTTGTTTTTCCCTTCTATTTCTTGTATGAAATCATCCTTATCACACCTTAAAAAAGGGTTGAATTTAAGCTCCTTAGCAAGGGTTGTTGGAACCAATGGTAAAGATCTCTTAGAAAGCTGCCTATAAAGATTTTTCAGTTTCTCGTTTTTAGGCTCAAGGGAGCAAGCAAATACTACATTGTTTAGTGTATATTCATGGGCTGAATATACCTTCGTTTTAGAAGGAAGATTTCTTAAAATTTTAAGACTATCCCATAGCTGCTCTGCTGAACCTTCAAGCAATCGACCACATCCAAAAGAAAAAAGCGTATCCCCTGAAAATAAAATCCCTAACTTTGAGAAATAATAACAAATATGCCCTAAAGTATGTCCTGGTGTATAAAAAATAGTTGCTTGTTGATCCAAAACAGTTATTTTTTGATGATCTGAGAGAAGTGTATCTACACCCTTAATATATTCCTTTTCCGGTCCATATATATGCGCGTTTGTTTCTTTTTTTAACTTTAGTAATCCTCCTATATGATCTAGATGATGATGTGTTATTAAAATATCAGTAAGTCTATACCCCTCCTTTTCTAGGAAAAGAACCACAGGAGAGAAATCCCCTGGATCAACAGCAACAGCCTGCTTTGTTCTTGTATTACACAGCATATGAATATAATTGTCCTGAAAAACAGGTAAACTAATAACAGTTAGATCTAACATGCTTTTTAGTGTATAGCTAATGTGTTAAAAATAATATACTTTATCCTAAAATAGCTAGCTATATGAAAACCTCTCTATTTACTCTAGAAGACAAATATACCCAACAACAAGGTAATATTTTTTGCTCTGGGCTACAGGCGATTGTACGTCTTTTGCTCACACAGAAATATCTGGATAAAAAAAATGGGATAAATACCGCTGGATTCGTTTCAGGGTATAGAGGCTCCCCTCTTGGCGGGCTAGATATGCAATTATGGAAAGCAAAAAAACACCTAAAAGCAGCCTGTATAGAATTTAAACCAGGGGTTAATGAAGACCTAGCTGCCTCTTCTATTTGGGGATCACAACAAGTAAATTTATTTAAAGATCCTTTATATAAAGGCGTTTTTGGCCTTTGGTATGGAAAAGGGCCCGGTGTTGACAGATCTGTAGATGCCTTAAAGCATGCAAACTATGCAGGTACCTCTCCCCATGGTGGTGTTCTTGTTTTAGCTGGTGATGACCACGCTTGTAAATCTTCTTCCTTACCTCATCAAAGCGATCAATCTCTTATTGCTACAGGCATTCCTATTTTAGCTCCCTCTTCTGTACAAGAAATTATTGACTTTGGGCTCTTTGGTTGGGCTCTTTCTCGTTACAGTGGCTGCTGGATAGCCTTGAAACTTGTATCAGATACTGTCGAAGCTTCTTCAACAGTATCTATTGATCCTAGCCGCTATGATTTTGTCACGCCTAAAGACTTTTCTATGCCAAAAGATGGCCTTCATCTTCGTTGGCCAGACTCCCCTGAAAATCTAGAAAAACGTCTATATGAAGTTAAGCTTCCAGCTGTTCAAGCTTTTGTACGAGCTAATAATATTGATCGTTGGATAGCTGGTACACCTCAAAAAAAAGCCAAGCTAGGTATCGTTACAACAGGAAAATCGTATCATGATGTAAAACAAGCTTTAGGTATGCTTGGCCTCAAAATAACTGACCTTGAGAAAGCAGGGGTTAGACTTTTAAAAATTGGTCTTGTTTGGCCTCTTGAACCACATACTATTCAAGAGTTTTCCAAAAATGTAGATTCTCTTTTTGTGATAGAGGAAAAAAGACCTGTTATAGAAGATCAAATAAAAACGATTCTTTATGGACAGCCCTCTACACACCAACCTAAAGTTTTCGGAAAATATGATAATAAAGGAGAAAAACTTCTTAGTGAAGTTTTTGAACTCAGTATTTTCGATATTATAAAATCCCTTTATGCTTGTCTTAAATCTTCTCATATTTCCCTTCCTTCTAACCCTCACTGCCTTGAAGCAGCTCTTAAGAAAACCGATAAGAGCACTTTAACACGCCTTCCTTTCTATTGCTCAGGGTGCCCTCATAATAGGTCTACACGCTCAGTACCTGAAGGCAGTCGAGCACTAGCTGGCATTGGTTGCCATTATATGGCTATGTGGATCTCTAACTTTACACAAATGAGTACCCATATGGGCGCTGAAGGCACACCCTGGATTGGTGCCTCTCCTTTTTGCAAAGAAAACCATGTTTTTGTTAATATAGGAGATGGCACTTATTATCATTCTGGCATATTAGCTATTAGAGCTTCTGTAGCTGCTAAAGTGAATGTTACCTACAAAATTCTCTTCAACGATGCTGTAGCTATGACAGGTGGGCAGCCCGTAGATGGTCCTCTTACTGTTTCCCAAATCTCTCGACAAATGGCAGCTGAAGGTATAGAAACAATCACAGTCGTTACAGATGATGTCTATAAGTATCCTCTTGGTGAAGAATTTGCTCAAGGAACAACCCTTCATAATAGAAAAGAATTAAATTCTGTTCAAGAACACTTAAAAAATATACCTGGTACAACTGTTCTTATCTACGACCAAACCTGCGCTGCAGAAAACCGCCGTCGCCGCAAACGTAATCTTGCTTATGATCCTCCAAAACGGGTTTTTATCAATAAAGCCGTTTGTGAAGGCTGTGGCGATTGCAGCAAAGTATCTAACTGCTTATCCGTTATTCCTCTTGAAACAGAACTCGGCACTAAGCGTCAAATTGACCAATCTACTTGCAATAAAGACTATAGCTGTGTAGAGGGGTTCTGCCCCAGTTTTATCACTGTAACAGGTGACTATGAAAATCATACTATGTTTGATAGCTCCTATACACAATGGATTATAGCTAAGTCCTCTAAACTTCCTGAGCCTAAAATAATCTCTATTGATAAAAAACCCTATATTATACTTGTAGCTGGCGTAGGTGGTACAGGCATGGTTACCATAGGCGCTATGCTAGGAACAGCCGCTCATATAGAAGGAAAAGCTTGCTCTATCATGGATCAAACTGGATTAGCTCAAAAAGGGGGTTCTGTTTATTCTCATGTAAAAATAGCTGCTCATAAAGATGATTTACACACACATAAGATTGCACCTAAAGAAACTGATTTAATTTTAGGCTGTGACAGCCTTACAGCTAATCAACCCTGGGCAAAAGAGACCTTAAAACCAAATTTATCTCATATTATTGTTAATACGCATGAAATAATACATCCAAATTTTATTCAAAATCCAGAATTTAAATTCCCAGAATCAGAAATTCTTAAAGATCTAAAAGAAGCTGTAAGTAGCAAAAATAGTCATTTTATTGAAGCCCATAAAATATCCGAAAAAATACTGGGCGACAGCATTTATATGAATCTTTTTATGCTAGGGTTTTCCTGTCAAAAAGATATGCTGCCTATAAGTATGACTTCTATCTTTACAACCATTCAATTAAATGGTGTTGCTGTAGATAAAAACATACTTGCTTTTCAGCTGGGCCGCCTATGTGCCTATGACCTTACTGCTGTTAAAAAACATTTTAACTTTAATCACGAAAATGACACCTTTATACCTCTAAAAAAACTAGAGGACATTATTAACTATCGTATAAATCACCTAACAAAATACCAAAATGCTTCCTATGCTAAGAAATATCACAAAAGAATATTGAAAATTGAGGCTGTAGAAAATAACGTTCACCCAGATAAGGATATTCTTACAAAAATTGTGGCAAAAAATTATCATAAGCTCTTATCTTATAAAGATGAGTATGAAGTTGCCCGTTTATTTACAGCTCCTTCTTTTAAAAAACAAATTAAAGCTCATTTCAAAAAAGGATATAAAGTTTCTTTCCATTTAGCACCTCCTTTTATGGCTTCTTTGGGCAAAGATGGAAAACCTGAAAAACAATCTTATGGACCCTGGATGTTCTATATTTTTAAAATATTAGCAAAGCTAAAAATCCTACGTGGAACATTTTTTGACCCTTTTAAATACACAAAAGATAGAAACCTTGAAAGAGACCTTCTGAAAAAATATGAATATTGTATTTCCCTTGTAGAAAAAACTTTAACCACAAAAAATTATACCCTAGCTATAGAGCTCTTAAGCTGGCCAGAAAAAATTCGGGGGTTTGGTTATATAAAAGCTGCTGCTGCTAAAGAAAGTTTAAAGACACTAGATAAGATTGAAAAAAAATACAAATCAATCTGATATTAGTTATTTAGCTTCTCCTGGGTTTTTCATTGACTTTTTAGCTATAATTCGCCTATTTTAACAGCAGAAAAATGAAATGAGTAGGAATTTTATGGCTGAATATGTTTATGTAATGAAAGGGCTTAATAAGTCTTATCCTGGTGGCAAACAAGTTCTAAAGGATACTTGGCTATCTTTCTTACCTGGAGCAAAAATTGGTATTATCGGTATCAATGGTTCGGGAAAATCTACCTTGATGAAAATTATGGCTGGTATTGATCAAGACTTCACTGGTGAAGCCTGGGCAGGGAAAAATGTGACGGTTGGCTATCTCTCCCAAGAACCTTCTCTAAACCCCAAGAAATCTGTTTTTGAAAATATTCAAGAGGGTTTTAAAAAAACAAAAGAGCTTTTGGATAGCTTTAATACCCTTAGCTTAAAATTTTCAGAACCTATGTCCGATACAGAAATGCAAACTCTTTTAGAAGAACAATCTGCTTTGCAAGAAAAAATAGATGCTGTAAA
>JAJRRM010000052.1 GCA_024279475.1 Alphaproteobacteria bacterium
ATCACTCTCCATGAAATTGGTAGCATAACTACTAGAGAAATAAAACGCCATCATAAACACAGATAAAATAGATTTGTTAACCATTGTAAAAAAACCTTAAGTAGTTTTCAGAAACTCCTATAAATTAGGAATAATATAATCATTTAGATATCCTCTTTAATTTATACTCTCAGAAAGACATCTCATCAGATTATCCTATTTCTTGCAATAGGACCGTTTTTAGAATATCCCTAGGTTGATTATATTCAATCTTCTTTCTTTCTAGTTTCCATCTGGTAGTCTTCACAATCCGAAAGTATACTTTTTGAGAACACCCTTCCCTGCTGTATCCAAACAAACTCTCATCTTTATTTTTCTATTAATATTTTAATACATTTAAAAGGGAGCTATCACATTTGTGTTAGATCCCTAAGAGTCTATTAGTTATATTAAGGACCCTATTGCAAAAATTTAATTATCTCAAGCAGCTTTCTTTTAAGAAACAGTACAACAGTCCTTACCTGGTTCACCATGAGAAGCATCTGAAGTATCTGAAGAATTTAAATGACCTCTAAGAGCTATTAGAAACCCTTCTGGAATATCAAAACCTTCTGGAAATTGACTAAATAAACGTTCAATATCTGATCTTTCCCATACAGCTTTAGCTGATACGTGTCTATAGTATTCTCTTTCTCCCCTTCTCTCCCAATTTGCCAATACTTCTTCTTTCTTCTCAGCTGAAAAAAAGGGTCTACTAACAATAAAGCGCTCAACCTTGTTTCTTAAAACAAAAGCTACAATATTAGGAATACTCTGTGGACTTAAACCATAGGGCCAACTACTAGGACCTATATCAAGTTGTCTTAAACCCTCTAGCCTTGAAAGAGATGAGAAACCTTCATCACCTATATTATTCTTATCTAATTTCAAAACCTGAACTTTATGAAGAGTAGAGAGATGAGATACTCCTTTGCGTATATTATTACTGCTTAGATTTAAATATACCAGGTTAGTTAAGTTGCTAAATAACGCAACACTGCTTTCTGTTAAAAAGCAATTAGAAAGATCAAGACTCTCTAGAGAAGTTAAGTTCCCTATATTATTAGCATTATCTCCTAAGAGGTGGCCTTTTAGATTCAAAATTTTTAACTTCTCAAGATATAATAGATGATGCAACCCTGTTCCATTGAGTGTTAAAATGGGGTAGCCCTGTTTAGTTTGATAAAAACAACCAGAAAAATCAATTTTGGGCTTTTTCCTAGAATCTTCCCAATCAAGACTCATTATGGAACCAGCATCTAACTCTAAACGTTCAAGCTGAGTCAATTTCCCTATACTTTTTAGCCCTTCATCTTCTATGCCAGAATCATTTGCTATAAGTTCTCGAAGATTTTTTAAACTCTCTAAAAAGAGAGGGGTTCCTGATAAAGGTCTTGGATGACATCTAATTTCCTTTTTCCATCCAGTAGCTTGTGTACTTAAGTCTAAAAACTGAAGATTAACAAGCTCAGCAAGAGATAATAAATCTCTCGGTGTTATAAACCCTTTATCCTGTGCTGTTCTTAGATCAAGTTTAACAAGTGATCTTAAGCTTGCTAGAGGCCCAAGAATAGGAGACTGAACGATATCTTCTGTAACACTTATAGAAGTTTCTGATAAGGTGACATTACCCTCCGATTCTATAACTCTCCTTTCCGTTACCATAGATAAGATTTTTGGAGCACCTATCTTATTATACCCTAAATAGAGTTCCTTTAAATTTTCAAGATACTGAAGATTAACTAGGCAAGCTTCTGTAAGCCTATTATTTGCTACACTCAGAACTTCAAGCCCAGGAAAGTTCTTAAAAAATTCTGTTCCTTCATCTGTAACTTCATTATCAAGTAAGTCTAATTCCACCAACCTAGAAAGACCTGATAATTTTGAAACTCCTCGAGACTCGAGCTTGCAATTATGCACCCTTAGAATTAACAAATTTGTTAACTTCCCTATTTCTCCAACAGTAACAATAGACATTACGAAACCTTGATGGTTAGAGGCTCTAGCATGACCTCTAGCAAGAGGTTTTGAGGCAAAGTGTAACATTGTTAGAGCTGGAAAGTTTTGCTTAATAAATTGGATATTCTCAGGAGTTACTACTATGGCGGTTTTGGGCTCTTCTAAACGAAGACCCGAAATCCCTTTAGTATCAACCGATCGTAAAAGGTTTGGGTCTAAAGCTGTAATAGGAATACTTAATACACCTTCTTTTACTTCATAGGAGGTTCTAGATACACTTCCTCTCAGCCCTCTGTGGTCTTCTAAAAATGGCTGATCTAACTGTTCTTTTCCTGATGCAAACAAAGTTTCTATGTTAAAAAAACTTATTAACAAGATAGCAAGAATAGTTGATCTATGTTTCCTCATAATAAACTCACTATTGGTAAAATCATTATAAATAAATTCTTATACCTCATAAAATAAATCTCCTTTATTTTTATAGAAAGATAGCTTTCTTAATAAACAGAGAACAAATATTATTATTAGTCAAGGTTTTTACGGTTGTGGTACAAATGTTAGAGTTGTACTATGATTCAACTACCTAACGCTGCTCCTTTGCTCCACCTCCATTACAAGAAACTTCAACACTACTACAAGAAAGCTCCGCCCCAGTTCCTTGCTTCCGTACTCTCATCCTTGTGCTTTCGGCCACTTGGATTTCTCCGTTTGCATCAAGACACTGGTTCCCGCAGTTCCGCACAAAAGCCTAATATAGAATCGCGCTACCTATATGCCGGACATCACTTACCCAGTAATAAGGTTCCCGGTAAGTTCTTCCCCGATCATTGCAAGAAACCTGGTTTTGATGTCATATTTGGGCCTCTCTATACCTCATCAGTGGTTCACTTTCGTTCGCCTTTCTATCTCTCACATGACGCCTTTTCCATAACGCTCACTACCATGACTCTTTACCACAGCAGCTTATGGTTGTTTAATGAATCCTCCTGAAAGTCGTCTTTGGAGGACCCTCCTCCATCTCTTGTGCAGCTTATCTACGGCACACTTGCAACAGGACCCTTAAAACCCAGAGTTGGTTTAATTAAACGTTTAAGCTTTCCATGATCTGATTCAACAATGTTATTAAGGTATTTCACTTGATAATGCTTCATATATATTTTTATAAAAATAAAAGAATATTGAGTTGAAAAAATTTATAAATAAAATACTTTGCTTGAAATGCGTCTCTTCACTCCCTATATGTATATCAAGGTATTATTTAAAATAAGGTTTTTTTATGCTAAGAAATATTTTTTCATATATATTTATAGGATTTTTTCTAATATTAAATATTCTATCTACTCCCCTTTTTGCTTCTTCTGATGATGATGATATGCCTACACTTGCTCCTATTCGCATAACAACTTCAACAACACCTCCTCTTGTTCAAGAAGAAGCTGATGACAACACTCCTGCAAATGCCTTAATAGTTGCTCCGCCACCAATGATCTTACATAATTCATGTGCAGGATTTAGCATGCTTCACCCTCACATACAAATGATCTTGCTTCATCCTGAGCCAGGAGTTTTAATGGAGGCTCACAGGCCAGAAAATACTATCCTTGTTCCTTATGTATCTCCAACTCTACTAGAAAGAACTCTTTTAGATAATACTCACTCACTACCAGCACTGTTTGTTGGGAATACTATAGATAATGAAGAGGATCAAGAACCTTCTATTTCTAACCACCCTATAAATGCTAGAATGCCTTTTAAACTTGGGTTCGAATTTCAAGAAGGCAATGGATTGTGCGAGTGGGCTCTAAAAGATTTCAACATCCAAAAAAAGCCTTTATTTCAATTTATATCAGCAGCAACTGGTGCTTTATTATGGCATGTCGTTATTGATACGAATGATATAGAGTTTGTAACTATACCTTTTACAGATATTGAATTATTAACAGAAGCCCTAGAAACAATTAAAAAATCTCTTCTATTTCTTCAAAAAACCCTTGAAGCAGAGGGTGCCACCACTTTTGAAAAATGGGGCGCTTTTATACAAGAAACCGTAGGACATCTTATCTTTGTTGATCAGTTTGACCTTGTAAAAGATAAAAATATTACAAAACCTCTTAAAGATGAGTGGCACATGGGTTTTAACCCTCAGTTTACTATTCAACATCCTTTAGAGTACACTATACCTCTATATTTTAGTTTGTTTGGATTTAAAGACCATACTCTCATAATGCCTTTTGTAGAAAGTTTACCTTTCCACGATACCTTTTTAAAAGCTTGTGAGTCTGGAGATTTTTCTGCCCTTTCAAAAACTAAGGAAGCATGGAAAGAAAAACTTAGCGGCCTTGCTTTTCTTCATGCTTTTACTATGGCTAGAATGACACCAGCTGAAGGCACTAAAGATGATGATCTCTCTGATGCTCAATTTCTAAAAGAAACTCTTGAAGGTATAGAAAATTTCTATCAAGCTGATGCAAAAATGAATCTAACTATTATGTCTCGTCGTCCTTTTTCTTCTATGCTTCAGAAAATTTACGATAAACAAGGAAGGAAAGGTCCAGCATATACAGCCTTTTTTATTGAGGCAGTTATGAAGAGAAATGATCAGTTTTCAAATTTTTGTAATATCCCTAGATTATTTTGCAAGGCAAATTATGCCGACCAGTATTTTGATGAGGAAACAGGACAAGTAAAGCCCCTTTTACCTTTATTAGCTCATTTGAACGAGAAATTTATAGATGAAAATTCATTAGTACTTATAAAACTATTAAAAAAAGGCGTTATTAGTACTGCTATGATAAGAAACTTATCAATGGATAAAATGCCTGAAGAATTTCGAGAACTTATATATAGCCCTGAAGCATATGTTTGGAGAGTTATTGATTCAGTAGAAAATCCTAAAGAACGATATGAGCTAGAGGACGATACCTTTAACATAATAAAAAAGGAAACTGTTCATGATCTTTTATCTCCCCCTGAGTTTTTAGACAAAGATGATTCTATGGGAAATTTTAAAGAAGAAGCCGAAGAATATATAGATGAATCATATGGAGAAGCAATTGTAGAAATTCGTGGAGCTAGCAGAATTGGACCTTGGTTTCTTGAAAAAGTAGGACTTGAAGACAGTGTTGAAGGAGATTTTCTAACAATTCCTAGTGCCATACTTGTTCATGCTAGAAAATTGTTTGAATTTCTAGATAATTTTGGTAGAATGCAGCATTACATGGACAATATTTGGGCAGGAATGACTCATTCAATATATAAATATTAGATTATAGGAGAATAAAATGAAAATTAAATATTTAGGAATAATTGCCTTATCTCTACATATTTCCACTCATACTGCATGTAGTGTTAACTATAAAATGTTGGAACAAGAAGCTGGTTCTTTTCAGCAGAAAATATTCTCAGGAAAACCAATTGATGAATCCAGACTAAACAAAGGTCTATTATTTTTGAACAGGGAAGATACTATAGTTGAAGAATATACACACCTTGAAAGTTTTGTTAAGAAAGTAGATGAAGCTAATAAAGAATTAAACGACAGAAGGTTTTTAGACTTTTCGAAGCTCTGCAAAAAAATATTCAAAGAAACTAGCAACCCTTTAAGAAAGGCTTCTATTTATATGCTGTTTGAAAAAATAGCATGCAATTCTATATATTCTTATCAGCACCTTAAAAAATTAGAAGAGTTTAAAAGAAGACTTAAGCCAAGCTCTAATACGCCACGTTTTCCAGATGCTTTTTTAGATAATTTCTTAAGTTTTTCAGGAGTGAAATCAAAGTAAATTTTTTATATAAGGCTCTGTTGCAAAAAATAAAATTGGGTAAAAAGATGTTGTTATTTAGTACTATTTAACTGGTATAAATACCAAAAGTTTGATTAATAAACCGTACTTCTCCAATAACATTCTTTTCATTCATCCATGCAGATAGTTAAATTTTTTAAACATATGTATAATTAAATTGATTCTGTTTCTTCTCTTTGTGACAGACTTTGCAATCTTACAAGCTGTCCTTCAAGATCTTGTCCTAAAAATTCATATAGACGATCTATGAGATCCGGGTACAAATCTTTAACCCATTTATCTGCACTCTTATACAAAG
>JAJRRM010000053.1 GCA_024279475.1 Alphaproteobacteria bacterium
AAAATTTGCTAAAAAGGAGTTTGAAGCTAGACAGATAGCTATCCAAGCTGATAGGGATACTAAAAGAGCTGTTGCTATTTTTATTCAAAAACTAGCTAGAGGAAAATTTTCTAAGAAGAAGGTTAGAACTAGAGAGGAAGAGAAACAGAAAGAATTAAGATATCGCAAGTTAAAAGGGCTACTACAAATTGGACCGGCTTATTTCTTTCTAAGAAACGATGATGGTTCTTTGCCAGGTTTTAGGGAGATTTTAAAAGGAGCAAAAAAGGCCTTACCACAGTATGCTAAAATGCCGGGTTTTTCAGATTTTATAAAAAATAAAAGGACAGAGTGGTCCTCTATTGGTAAAGACTCTTTGATGGATTTTCAGAGTTGGTTAAAATCAGCAATAGTGAATTGGGCTTCTAAAAATTAGAATCGACTATGCTCCTCTTAATTTGCATAATAAGTTTTTATGGTGCTATTGAGGAAAGTGATCAGGAAATGCGTGTTTTAGTAGCTTTTTTAAATCTTTTATTTTTCTTTTAGCGTCATCTTTTGCTTTCGTTAGCTCTTTGAAAGCATCTTGCACTTCTTTTTTTCTATAAATAGAAGAACCTGGAGCAGGGAGTGAATGAGCATTATAGTCAGTATTTTTTTGGGCAATAGGTAGGTTTGCAGCAGTATTTATAGCCACATCAAATTCTGCCCATTTACTTGTGCTAAATGGACCGGGGATCCATTGTTTTTTAGCAGCAGTAAAAATGTTATCAGCTAGTACATTTATCCAAGCTTTTTTTTTATTCTCAGCAGTAAAAATTTCTCGAATGATACTTAGATAAGAACGTCCAGTGTGTTGTCGTAGAGCTATAGCTTGCTCACTTTCTTTATATAATTCCCTAGCTAGCTTTAGAGCTAACTTTGGGTCTATAAAATCTGAATTAATAATTTCCTGTCGTTCAGCTTCACGAAGTTTTTCTTTCTTTTGTGCTATAGCTACAGCATCCCTAATAGATTTCCATCGAGCGATAGCCAGGCTTAAATTATTAGATTTACGTTTTGCGACTATAGCTCGGGAAATTTTAGAAGATTTTTGTTGAGCTATAATAGATCGAGCAGCTTCAGCCGCTAATCTATTAGATTCAGATTTGGCTTTAAAAGCTATTCTTTCAGCCTTAACTTTTTTCTTGGCAATTATACGTCTCGCGAAACTTTGAATAAAAATAGAAGAAGAATGAGCTTCTTCAGCCGCTAGTCGTTTAACTTCAGCTTCAGCAGCTAACTGACGAGCTTTAGCTTCAACCGCTATCTGTAGGGCTTTAGTTGCTAGTCTCTTTGCTTCAACTTCAGCTGCTAGTCGTTGTGCTTCAACTTTAGCTTGCCGCTGGGCTTCAGTCGCTAGTCGTTGAGTTTCAGCTTCAGCTTGCCGCTGGGCTTCAGCCGCTATTTGTCTAGCTTTCTCTTCATCCGCTAGTTGTTGGGTTTTAACTTTAGCAGCTATTCGTTTAGCTTTCTCTTCAGCTTGTCGCTGAGTTTCAGCTTCAACTTGCCGCTGGGCTTCAGCCGCTAGTCGTTGTGTTTCAACTTCAGCTTTAGCCGCTAGTTGTTCTCGAATTAATCGGGCCTGTAGAACAGCTTGAGTTTCAGTTGATAAGAAAAAAAAAGTGCTAAATGTAATTATTAACAATAATAAATATCTTTTAAATAATTTCATTTTATAGATCCTTTATACTTTTCAGGGGGAGGGAAGGGCTACAATAAAGAAGGGAGTTTAGACTAATCGATGTTAGAATAGGTTACCCCTTCCGTCTTCTAAGGCTGTACTTTTATTAAGTACTATAGGCCTTATTCAATAGAGGTAAGAAGGGCGTCTTCTCTGCCATGCAAGTCGTATAAGTTTTCTACTTAAGATTATTTTGATGCTAGCATGAACTAGCAACAATAGAGTGTGAATAACCGTAAAACTAATAAATTGTTTCACAGAATAAGCATTACTACAAATACAAGTGGATTTTTTCATTTCTATTCTCCCTGTCCTAAATATATTTTACCATAAATAAAGTTAGTTGTGAAAAAGAGATTTAAAATTGATTAATTTTAGGAAAAATTTGTTTAAACTGCCCCTTATCTTTAGTAGAGATATGTCCTTTTAGATGAATGCCAGTATCTTTATAATCAGAAAAATGAATTCTTGTATGATTGTGCAACCAGGCAGTTTCTTTGGAAGCCTCTAGAGGTAAAATAATATCAAAAGCTTCCTCTGTCTTTGTAAGTATTTTATCTATGTGCTGGAGGAGTTTTTGGCAACCTTGGCCTGTGGAGGCAGAAAGAAAGATAGCTTCTTTTTGTACTGGTAGAAAAGATTTGTAAGCTTCAGTGCCTTCAATCGTGTCTACTTTATTGTAAACATCAACAATGGTTTGAGTATCTGTATTTACATTAATATCTTTAAGAACTTTCTGCACATCATTATATTGCGTTTTAAAGTGTGGGATTTCTATATCAATTATATGCAGAAGGATAGTAGATTCAAGAATATCGTCTAGTGTTGATTTAAAAGAGGCTATTAGTTGTGTTGGAATATCTGAAATGAATCCTACTGTATCTGAGAGGATTATTTTTTTCCCACTAGGCAGAGAAAGTAAGCGCATAGTGGGGTCCAGCGTTGCAAAAACTTGATCCTCTACATGAACGTTAGCGCCGGTTAGTTTATTAAATAGAGTAGACTTACCAGCATTAGTATAGCCAACAAGAGATACGATAGGATAGGGAGATTTTTGTCTAGATTTTCTTTGTAGTTTTCGGGTTTTATCTACTTTTTCCATTTCTTTTTTTAGCTTTTTAATACGCACTTCCAAAAGTCGTCGGTCAAGTTCTAATTGAGTTTCTCCAGGGCCACCTACAAAGCTAAGGCTCCCACGTTGACGTTCTAAATGAGTCCATGATTTCATTAGTCTACTTTTTTGATACATCAACGCAGCGAGTTCTACTTGAAGGAGGCCTTCTTTTGTACGGGCTCTGGAGGCGAAAATAGCTAAGATCAAACCAGTTCTATCAAGAACTCGGCAATGCCAGGCTTCTTCTAAATTACGTTGTTGAGAGGCAGTGACAGAACCATTAATAACAATAAGTTCAATTTTTTTCTCTTCTATAATATTTTTTAAGCGTTTAACTGTGCCTGATCCAAAAATTGTAGCAGGTGTTATAGAGCGCAGCTTGATCTTTTCTTGCCAAACAACATCAGCATTCAAGGCTTCCGCTAAGTTAACAGTTTCGCTTAGGCGTTCATCGGCTAAATTTCCCCCAGTTTTATTGATAAAAGGGTGTAAAACCCCTGTGGTGAAAATGCGATCCTTTTGTAAAAAAGAGAGGCGTTCTTCAGAAAAATTAAAAAGAGGTTCTATAGGGCTCATCCTTCATACTAAAGCTAATACACACTGGAAAAAGAGAACTATATTTCTTTTGACGTATCAATAGTTTCACTTTCATGGGGTTTAACAGGGTTAATTGGTAGAATTGTGGAAATGGCATGCTTATAGACAAGTTGTATATGACCATCTCGTCTTAGCTGTAAAGAAAAGTTGTCAAAACTTGTCACAATACCCTGTAGTTTAATACCATTTACTAGGAATATTGTTACAGAGGATTTTTCTTTGCGTATATGATTTAAGAAAATATCCTGCAGGCTTTTTTGTTTTTCAAAAGGCATCTCTCTTACTCCATACTTTTTATTCTTCTCTTCTATTATACCAATTATTTCAAAAAAGTTATAATACTATAACTATCGAAATATACTTAGTTTTTTATCATAAAGCATAGTAGTTAAATAAACGTGTACGTTATTTAACCATTCTGTGGAGTCTTTGAACACTCCACCAATGCTTAGTTTTATTTTAGTAAAGAAACTTTGAACAAGAGATTTTAAAGTGTTTGGTTAAAAGAAAAAATGTCTTATCCAGAAAAATTTAGAGAACGAGTATTAGAGCCTGTAGAGGAGAGATCTGTCCTGGGGGAAATAGCAGAGAAATTTAAAATAGGAAGAACGACACTATGTTGCTGGATAAAAAAGGAGAGTTATGCATAATAACAATCTAATACAGGAAAAAATTTTCATAGAGACTACTATTTTTTTATGGTAAAGCTTGATAAAATTGATATGATTATCTTGCCAATTTATAGGAGTATTTTTGTTAAAACGAACACTAAGTTTTATCCAACCTTCATTTTTAAGGTCCATAAGTGCACAAAGTTGGCAGGGTATTTCTATTAAACCTGCTTTCTTCATCGTAGCCTTTTTTCTAGGTATGTGGATGATTCCTATCCCTACAGGTTTATCCCCAAAAGCTTGGCATCTTTTCATCATATTTCTGTCTACAATTTTAGGGGTTATTCTAAAACCACTCCCTCTTGGATCTTGGACGCTTTTATCTTTATGTGTCTGTTTGTTAACAAGCACATTAACGACAGATCAAGCCATGGGTGGCTTTGGTAAGGGGGTTGTATGGTTGATTGTATTTTCTTTTTTTATATCTAGGGGTTTTATTAAAACAGGGCTAGGTGCTCGCTTGGCTTATACTTTTGTAAAAATATTTGGTAGCAGTAGCTTGGGACTCTCATATGGACTTGTTTTAACAGATGTTCTTCTAGCACCAACAATACCAAGCAATACTGCGCGGTTAGGTGGTATTCTTTTTCCAATAATAACATCTTTAACTGAGGAGTTTGGCAGTACCCCTGAGAAAAAAACATCCAGAAAAATAGGTTCCTTTTTATTAATGTCTGTCTTTCAAGCAGATACGGTTGCTTGCGCTATGTTTTTAACAGCTATTGC
>JAJRRM010000002.1 GCA_024279475.1 Alphaproteobacteria bacterium
AATGTATGATAAAGTTCAAATCCCCACAAAGTGTTCAAAGAGTTTTATCTCTTATGGGAAAAGTTAGAAAAATTTTCTCTGTTGCTGTGGGAAGATATTCAAAAAAAGCTGACGATCGAAGAAAGCAGTTTAGAATTGCCATAGCTATATGGGATGAGGCTGCTTCTCAGTTAACTCATGCCTGAAATCTGTGAATAGAGCTATATATTAACCTTTTTTATTAACTTGACGGTGCCCTATGTACTCATATTTTTTGTAAAAACTAATATTGCCTTGGTTAATTCCCAAATTCATTAATAACTTTGTTGTAATTGGTATACCTAAAGGAATACTCGTTAATAGATTTTTCTTAACACCCATCTATTTTAATTCCTCTTCAATGATATTGACTTACTAACATCCTCTCTCACCTGTAAAAAAAGAGATATATGCTATAATTATAATATTGCTTGTGCGTCTCTAAAAGCTTCTACTGCGCAGGTTTTTATTTCATCATACATCTGAAAAGAAAAATAGTGAATACAATATAAAAGGTAATATTGCATTTTTTATTATTATATCGTAAGCTTAATAGTTGTACTATACAAAACAACAATACTGATAACAAAAAATATAACAGGGTGTAAACAATGAAATTAACTTATACAAAAAACGCTTTTATGTGTTCTGCTCTAGCTCTAACAATAGCTCTTATGGGTGGCTGCGCAAAGGATAAAGAGAAAATGGAGATGGAGAAAGACGTCTGTCTTGCACATCTCGATGAAAAGACCGATTACTTGTTCTCCGGACATATCAAACGTGTTGCTGATAAAGACACTATCTTATTTTCACCAGATAGACACGATGTATCTAGCTTTAAAGTAGGCGCAGCTTACACACATGTTAGTGCTTATCGTGATGCACCTGAAAGGTTTGCAAAAAATATGCCTCTAAAATGTATGATTGGAGATATGCACAAACGGAAACATCTTAAATTAGATACTATTTGGTCCAATCCTGAGACAAAAAAAGTTGTTTTTTCTAAAACACATAGGGTTTGGACGCATCATTCCGCTACTCTTGGTTTAAAGCATCATATTAATCCTGAAACAGAAAGAGCAGCCGAGTTTAAACCAGGACAGAAATATAATTTAAGATTCATATATTTAGGTAAGGGAGAGGATCACTTATTTTTTGCTAAAGACGGAATTACTATTATAAGAAATGGGCACAAAGACTTTAGCCTTGCTGTGAAAGATATTGGTTTAGCGTATGTCATTACAAGTGAAGGGAAAAAGTTTATTCCAAAACATAATATAAAAGCTGCTGTTGCTGCTATGAATAGCAACTCTTATGCTTTAAATGGAGATATTGCCTTGCCAGATTCACTAAACAAATATATAGTGTTCAAAATGGGTAAAGTACATTACAATGAAGAACGCAATACTTTGACTATGAGAATCAAACCTCTTGATGACAGAGAAAACATGTCCTTCTTTAACTCTATTAAAGAAGAGAAAACTTTGCCTGGCGCTATAGACTTCCATGTTGATTTTGGCACTCGAGGCTAACTACTAAATAAAATTTACCTCTTAAACTTGAAGGGGGAGAGGCTTAACTTAATGAAAAAATTCTATACTGCCTTATTAACTTTTTTCATTATCTTATATGCCTCTCCCTTCTCTTTTTCTTCAGGAAAACCCCAAACTGTAACAGACGGGGTCGTGGATGAAGATGCGACTAGAATTTCTCATTCTGCCGCTAGGGTGGAAGTAGAAGATGATGATGCTCCTGCCCCTGGGCCTGGGGAACCAGAAATATTCTCAGCCGAATACTACAAAAATTCATACGCATATATGCAAACGGATATTATACATGAGTTAAATAAGGAAGACGAAGCTCTTGGCCCTGATCTGAACCCTGTTTTAAGAGGGGTGTATGAGGGAGAAGAAATAAAAGGGGTAGATCCTAAGAAGCGAGCATGTTTAGTTGCTGGCGCTGTTACTTTCTCTTTTTTAACCAGCTCTATGTTCGGAAACTTAGTTGCAGATAATGGTGCAATAGCTACACTCCTTGGTGTATTACCCTACAGTGGATATGATCGTCCTTATCAGACAGTAAGTTTAGGTCTTGTTTTAGGGGCTTCAACCTTTGTAGGGTTTTTGCAAAAAGGTCTCGATGTTGTAAAATGGATGACACAAAAATCATCTATTTATAGTAAAGTCTCTTTAAATAGTGAAAATTCTATTCGTACAGTTGCTGCTTTATTTTTCCCCGTAGTATTCATCGAAGTATTTTCTTTCTATACTTTTGTAGATTCTAATTTTGTAACAGCAACCAGTCCTGATGAAACCATGCAAAATCTTTACTACGCTTACTGCGTTGTTGCAGGCATTCCATGGGCTATCACTATGCTAGGGGCAGCTGCTATTCAAGTTAATAAACAGTTCAGGTCTTGCAAGAGATTTAGTAGAAAATATAATAGAGAAAAGAGAGTAGAAGAGCAATTGAGATATCGTATACTTGATCGTCTTTCAGCGAACATCAGAAAAGCTATAAAGGATCCAGATGCCGCTTATACCATGTGGCATGAAATAAATGCTTTTAGAAAACATGCTCAAGCAGAAGCAAAACGCTTAGGAGATACTGTTGAGGATTTAGAGTTACAAATTATACAAGCAGCTGAGGGTGCTGAGTCTTCAGATGATGGATCAGAGGATACAGAAGTTACTAATGTTACTGAAAAAACCACCGAAGATCTAGATACGGCAAAAAATGATATATCCTACCTAGAGCAACGGACATCTAGAGCTATCTTAGCTAGAGTCTTTAATTTAATGAATATGAAAGATCCAAAAGAAAAAAAAGCATATTATATTAAAAAGCCTTTTCATAAAACCTCTTCTGGAAAGAGATGCTTACAGGCCTGCTGTGATGACCAACCCGCTTTTAACCAGGTGCTTAGAACATTTGGTATGGTACTAGGGGGTATGGCCGGGGTTTCTCTTTACTATCAAGCGGGGGAAATAGTTAAGGAGATACCTTATGGTTATGGGGTCAATTCTACACTACCCGCTGCCAACACGACAGCACTCGAAACTGCTGAGGATGCAATCTTTGGTGCAGGATTGGCTCTGGGTACTTACTACACGCTTTATCTTGCAAATCAAGCAAGACAAGCTTTTTCTACTTTTGCCAATAGGCTTGCTGGCTATGATTATATAGATAGAGAATACATAGGTGTTAACTATAAAATTCTTCGTGGGTTGGTTTCTGTGGGAGTGTTAGCGCAAAGTGCTTTAGTAATGATGCCCTATTCTACTGTTGGTCAAGAAGGTATGGGAGAAGGAGTCGGTCGATGGTTTCCTCTAATTTTACCTATTCCTCTTGAATATCCAACATTTATACCTGCTGTGATTGTTTGGGGTGCTATAGAATATAATATAATAGAGCCTGCTTATCAAAAGATTATAAGTAATATTGCTCGCTCTCATTCTTTAAGGAGGCTGCGTCTTTTACACGCTGAGTTTCCTAAACAAAGAGCACTAAAGAAAGCGGCTGAAGAAGAAATACAGCATATAAATAGAGATCAGGAGGTTCTCCAAGCTGTTGGTGCAGAGACACCTGGTAGCGTTCAAGGCCTCCTGGAGTCAGGGTATAACGCTGATCTTGTACAAGCGACTGCCAGAGAAACGCGCGCAAAAGATAGAATAAAAGATATAATTGAGGAACAAGAGATTTTAGAAAAAAAAGATGCTCAGCAAAATCTTGTAAACTTAATGGTTTATGTAAAAGGTAAGATAGAGCGTTTGCGTGGCGGGGTTCTTGCTTCCCTAAAGAAGCTTTGGAGAAAGATTCCTATACTTGGTGGTAGAAGTGCAGCCTCAAGCATTTTTTACAATGAGGAAGACATGCCTGGTTACAGCAGTGTTACTCATGATGATGATGATGATGAAGAGGAAGATGAACAAAGAGATGAGCACTATGGAGATAACGGATTTGAACCAGAAGCTGACGGTTATTACTTTGGCTCTAGCGACAGCAGTGAGGATGAGGATCTCCTGCGAACTATAGTATACGATAATGATGGCGCTAGAAGAGATAGAGCCGCTGATGGTGGCATTAATTAACTTTCTCTTAACTGGACACTTAATGAAAAACTTCTATACTTTTATCCTCTCTTTTTTCATTATCTTATATGCTTCCCCCTTCTCTTTTTCTGCAGGAAACCCCCATGCTGTAACAGACGGGGTCATACAAGATGAAGATGCGACTAGAATTTCTCATTCTGCCGCTAGGGAGGAAGTAGACGTAGAAGAGATTATAATTTCTGCCCCTGTCGCTAGAATGGACATAGAAGCTGCTGCTGCCCCTGATGACCTTCCAGAAAAATACACAGATAAATACTACGAAGACTTGTACGCAGCTATGAAGGCAGATATTGAATATGAGTTAGCTAGGGAAGAAGAAGCTCTTGGCCCTGATCTGAACCCTGTTTTAAGGGGGGTGTATGAGGGAGACGAAATAAAAGGGGTAGATCCTAAGAAGAAAGCATGTTTAGTTGCTGGCGCTGTTACTTTTGCCCTTTTAACCAGCTCCATGTACGGAAACTTAGTTGCAGATAATGGTGGAATAGGCACACTGCTGGGGGTAGATCCCTTATACAGTGGGTATGACCGACCTTATCAGACAGTAATTTTAGGCCTTGTTTTAGGGGCTTCAACCTTTGTAGGATTTTTACAAAAAGGTCTCGATATTGTAGAATGGATGACACAAAGATCATCTATTTATAATAAAGTCTCTTTAAATAGTGAAAGTTCTATACGTACAGTTTTTGCTTTGTTTTTCCCCGTAGTATTAATAGAACTATTTCCTTTCTATACTTTTGTAGATACTACCCTACAGAGCAACAGTGCCGATGCAGCCATGCAAACTCTTTACTACGCTTACTGCGTTGTTGCAGGCATCCCATGGGCCATCACTATGCTAGGATCCGCTGCTCATCAAGTTAATAAACAGTTCAGGTCTTGCAAGAGATTTGATAGAAAATATAAGAGAAAAAAGAGAGTAGAAGAGAAATTGAGATATCGTATGCTTGATCGTCTTTCAGCGAACATCAGAAAAGCTATAAAAGATCCAGATGCTGCTTATGACATGTGGCAGAAAATAAATGCTTTTAGAAATCATGCTAAAAAAGAATCAGATCGCTTAGGAGAGAATATTAAAGACGTTGAGTTGCAAATTATAAAAGCATCTGATGCTGCTAACTCTTCAGATGATAGCTCAAGTGATGAAGAATCTACTGCTGCTACTGAAAGAACCGCAGAAAATCTATTAGAGACAAAAAATGATGTATCCTACCTAGAGCAAAGAACAGCTAGAGCTATCTTAAGCAGAGTCTTTAATTTAATGAACATGAAAGATCCAGAAGAAAAAAAAGCATATTATATTAAAAAGCCTTTCCTTAAATCCTCTTCTGGAAAGAAATGCTTGCAAGCCTGCTGTGATGATCAACCCGCTTTTAACCAGGTGCTTAGAACACTTGGTGTGGTGGTAGGGGGTATGGCTGGTGTTTCTCTTTACTATCAAGCAGGAGAAATAACGAAAGAAGTATTATATGGTTATGGGAACTCTTCTACCCTACCCCTTGACAACACGACAGAACTCTACGCTGCTGAAAATGTGTTCTTTGGGGCAGGATTGGCTCTGGGTGCTTACTACACGCTGTATCTTGCAAATCAAGCAAGACAAGCTTTTTCTACTTTTTCCAATAGGCTTGCTGGCTATGATTATACAGAGAAAGACTATATAGGCGTTAACTATAAAATTCTTCGTGGGTTTGTTTCTGTAGGAGTGTTTGCACAAAGTATTCTAGTTATGTGGCCCTTTTCTACTGTTGGAGGAAAAGGGATGGAAGAAGGAGTCGGTCGCTGGTTTCCTGTAGTTTCCCCTTTTGAAATTCAGCTTACAACACATATACCTGCTATGATTGTTTGGGGCGCTCTAGAATATAATTTACTAGAGGGAGCTTATCAAAAGATTATAAGCAATCTTGCGCGCTCTCATTCTGTAAATAGGCTCCGTACTTTACATGCTGAGATTCCTAAACAAAGAAAAAAACAAGCACAGGCTGGAGAAGAAATACGGCAGATAACTGCAAAACAGGACCATGTCGGAGCTTATGAAGAAGATGGAGTTCCTATCGCTGGTAGTGCTCAAAACCTCATGAACACAGGGTATAACGCTGAGCTTGTACAAGCTCTTGCCAGAGAAACGCGCGCAAGAGAGAGAATAGAAGAGATACTTGAAGAACAAGAGACTTTAGAAAAGAAAGATGCTCAGCAGAAACTTGTAAACTTAATGGTTTATGTAAAGGGTAAGATAGAGCGTTTGCGTGGAGGAGTTCTTACTTCCCTAAAGCAGCTTTGGAGAAAGATTCCAAAACTTGGTAGAAGTACAACAGCCAGTATTGCTTTCTCTGATGAGGAACCTTCTGATCCCTACTCTACTCATCCTATTGGAGAAGGAGAAGAAGTTGAAGAGGAAGAAGATTTTGTTACAGACGACTTCAATTACTTGTCCTCTAGCAGCAGTGATGATGATGATTAATTCCGGAAAAGGGTAGTAAGTAGCAACTAACTAATTTTTTGTAATCAGTTCTAGTAGCATCACGATCTAGCACCTCAACAGTACCAACAATATCTATCACTAGTAACTTGCTGGCGTGACCAATTATACATGTATCTAGTATGTTAGAATTTTATACGTTGCAATTCTAGAGGATTTTTTAAAAACTTTTTTAAACCGCATATAAACAGATGATTTTCTTGCAACAGGGCCGTTTTTAGAATATCCCTAGGTTGATTATATTCAGTCTTCTTTCTTTCTAGTTTCCATCTGGTAGTATTCACAATCTGAAAGTATACTTTCTGAGAACACCCTGCCCTACTGTATCTCGTTCAAATATTCCTCTCCACATTTTCCATGGGTATATCTGTTTGCAATCGTCCGAGTTACATAGCATACATAACAAAATTTAATATGTTCTTTTTTTCATGTAACGGCAGAAAAATATTATATCCATAAAAAGGTTCAAGCATTTTTAATAAACTATATATTTCCTTTAGCCTTTTCTATTTCTGTAACGACAAGCATTGGAATTCCATGAACTGAATATCCTCCAGGTCCTTTTTTTGTTTGAAACGCTTTTATCAATTCCATTTTCTTAAGCCTAGCAAGCACACTATTAATATATTTATTATTTTCTCCCAATTCATTTGCTATATCTATAGAAGAAAGGGGCTCGCATATTAAAAAGTTTTTACCCCTTTTCATCTCTCTATTAGCTGGAAAAAATAAAACCTTCTTATGATGTCCAACAACACTTTTTAATATAATAATTTTATTAAAGTCCTATTTTCCCTCTTCAGTTTTAGTAAGTATATCCTCTGATATCTTCTTTTTTACCTCTGATGTATCTATTTCTTTTGGGAAGTCTTCTGGATCTTTCCTTATAGACGTGGTCGCAGGTTATAAAGCAGAGCTTGTACAAGCGCCTGCCCGACAAACGCACGCACAAAATAAAATAGAAGATATAATATACTGAACAAGAGATTTTAGAAAAGAAAGCTGCTCAGCAGAAGCTTGTAAATTTAATGGTTATGTAAAAGGTAAGATAGAGCGTTTGCGTGGCGGCGTTCTTGCTTCCCTAAAGAAGCTTTGGAGAAAGATTCCTATACTTGGTGGTAGAAGTGCAGCATCAAGTATTTATTACAATGAGGAAGATATGCCTGTTTACAGCAATGTTACGCGTGATTCTGATGAAGATGAGGGAGAAGAGGAACAAGTAGACGAGGAAGAATATGGCGGTGGCGGTGACGGTTATTACTTTGGCTCTAGCGACAGCAGTGATGATGAGGATCTCATGCGAACTGTAGTATACGATAATGATGGCGCTAGAACCGATGATGGTGGCATTAATTAACTTTCTCTTAACTGGAGACTTAATGAAAAACTTCTATACTTTTATCCTCTCTTTTTTTATTATCTTATATTCCTCTCCCCTGCTCCAGAAAAATACACAGACAACAAAAGTTGTATTCAAGTATGAATGAAGATATTAAACAGGCGTTAGATAAGGGAGAAGAAGCTCGCTTAGAACAGACTCTTAAAAGGCCAAATTAATGGTGTGGGTCTGATTAAATTTCATTGAACAAAAGTAGCACTTGCCAATATCTAGTGTGAAGTAAGGTTATAAGATAAAGGAAGCTATCCTACTTTATTAGCAATGAAGATAAAACCAGACCTCCACACACCATTTTATAACCCCTTGAGACCTCTGCATAAAGAATTACAGCATATTTTCCTTTAACTCATTGATATTGAGAGAGTTGATTTGTAATATATCGTTATTATTACAAGGAAAACGAGATGATAAGTTTTGCAGATGCACTGG
>JAJRRM010000054.1 GCA_024279475.1 Alphaproteobacteria bacterium
AAACGTATAAAGATAGGAACTAGTATTTTCTCCAAGTATCTTTTTCAGGTCTTGAAAATTCTTTATATTTATAAATTAACATCAGTAAGAATTTTCTAAGTTTTAAACTTTTAATAAACTTTATTCGGTTATAATATTTCTCTATTAACATCTTTAATCTTTCGTTTTTCATTTATATTTAAATAGAACAATAGATGGATATGTTAGTGTTAAATAATACGTACTCTTTTTTTTACATAAACGTACGTAATTTTTACATAAAAACAGATGGCATTATTTAACTTTATCAAAAAAAAGAATACAATATCTCCTCTAAAAAACATCTAAATTCTCCTTTAAGTAAAAAGGAAGTGTTAAACTTAGGCTTAAAAAAATAAAAAGAGAGGAACTCTCATGAGTTTTTTAATGCTAAAAGTGGAACGTCGGTTTAAAAAGAGTCCCTTGAAGATAGTAGATAAACTGGATAGAAGTGGCTATGAATCCAAATCTCTTAAAAAGAAAAATAATGAAATGTATTTTAAAAACTGTATGTTTTAATAAATACTTTGATTTTAAATTAAATACTGGATATTTACTTTGAAAGTAGTATAAAAGGGTGTGGGGTTTGATTTTACCTTCTTACTAATAAGCTAGAATTTTTTCCTTTACATGAGGACTCGCTGTTTAACAATACCTTGAAAAATCTATTTTGTTCAGTAAAATTAATCAGCCCCACACCCTTGCCTGAAAGTTGTTTCTCACGAATTTGGATAGAACTTCAAATCATTTGACTCTTAAATACAGTGCTTTCATCATTATTCAACCCCTGAGAAGCTAATTTAGATAAGGGTTTAGGTCTAAAATCAATAGTTTCTAGCTTGTCCAAAGGCATCCAAACAAGGTTCTATATGATTTTCTGGAGATATGATTGTTTGATTAGATTTTAGAAAATTAGAGGAAGCCTAGCAATCCTTTTGTTTTCCTTTAGTTTGGAAAACATTTTTTCTATTAAGTTGACGGTGCCTTTTTAAGATATGAAGTAAGTAAATAGCGGAGGTTTTAAATGAACTATAAAAATACTCTAGAAAATACAGGAACAGTTGTCATCAACCAACAGGATTCTCCTCTTTCACCGAAAGAGAGGTCAGATCTAGAAAAAATGTATGATGGATTAGACTATGAATATAGTGTTTCCTTTGTCGTTAATGACCAATATGAGGGGGGGGGGAGAATTTCTTGTATAGGGTCCAAGAATGAAATCTCATAAAGATCCATTAAGAATTATTATATTTACTAAATCTACTATTCCTCATGAAGTTAAGCCTGTTATTAAAGAGATGAGAAAAACAGCAGTGTATTTTTTAAAAAGGCTAATTAATTTTATTAGATATCTCCCCCAATACTTTTTTTAATATATTCATAAAACATTTTAATTTTTATAGAATTTGCTCTAGTTTTTGGAAATCTCAGGAAAAGGTTAATATCTGGTCCTTGTAGAGCATCAGGGAGTATTTTAATAAGATTAATTTTACTACTTTGAGCTCCTTCTTTGGATATAGATCCTATACCCATTCCTTCCTCAATAAATTTTAAAACTCCTGCTCCTGAATTTATACAAATATGAGGATTTTTATCTTCAGGAAGATAATCTAAGTGCCAGTTTATTTGTTCATAAGGGTAGGGTATATCACTTCCATAACTTATTATATCATGATTTTTAAGATCTTTAATAGTTTTAGGCATCCCTTTATTCTTTATATATTCTTCGCTAGCATACAGGTTCATATGAAATGTATTAATCAAAATTTGTTTAACATCTTCCCTATTAAATGCTTTTACAGTAATGGCTACATCTGCTTCTCTGTGAACAAGACTTAAATCACCATCAGAGGCCTTTATTTTAACATTAAGTAGAGGGTTATCTTTAATGAATTCCTTTACGTAATTAATAATCCAAAAATTGGCTATAGAATTAGTTGTTGCAATTATAAAATCTCCTTCCACTTCTTTAGATTTATCTTCAAAGCAGGCAATTTCATTTTCAACAGATTCAATAATTTTTTGAGCATGTGGTAGAAATTGTTCACCAGATTCAGTTAATACAAATTTCTTATCACTTATATTAAAAAGATGTGTTTTTAATTCTTTTTCAAGGCTAATTAGCCATTTTCTAACTGTTCCATAATTTTCAAAAATAGCATCAGCTGCCTTTGTGTAAGAGAGGTGTTCAGCAACAGCACAGAAAGCTTTGAGTTTTTTGGTTTCCATTATATAACATCCTTTTTTGTGTAACTATTTTAATAGTTTATTTCAAAAATAATAAAAATACAATACTTTTAAAAACTAAGATTACATAACATAAAATATCTTATTACTATATTAGTAATATTCTTTTTGACATTTAGAATAACAACTACTATTATAAATAATAATAGAGATTTTTTTTCTTGACGGAAACATATTTTCAGGGTAGTTTAGTTAAAATAAATAATTAAAGAGGAAAACAAATGGGAAATATAATAAATTTTGATAAATTCAAAAATAAGAATTTAAAACCTATTGATCCTTATGAAGTTCTTTCTTTGTGCATAAGGTCTTTAGAAACATCTAGAGATCTTCTATTTAAAAATTTAAGAACTCTTCTTAACCATAAAATATATAAAAACCTAAAGGACAAAGAGAATGATTTAGACATATTTTATGAAGAAATCTTGTCTGATTTAGATATTTCTTTATATGAAAGAGAAATAGGTTGGATTGAAAAGGCTGAAAGGGCTGGTAAAAAAGATTCTAAAGCCAAGAAATGGTATGATGCTCAACCAAGCATAGTTGATTCAATTTATAAAAATGAAAATAGTTCTTTCCACACCGTGGATGAAATATTTAAAGGTTTAGCTAAACTTGATAGCATCATAGATAGAGGAAGGTTTATTTTAAAGTATCTAGAATACAATAAACTTAAGAAAAAAATAAAAGAGGCTAAAAAGGTAGAAGAAAGCGCTTAAAAAAGATCGGACTAAAAAGCCCAACCCTAACCAGAATTAAAGTTTAGGTTATTTAGTCCCTCAAAATAAGAGTTTTAAGCAAAACGTAAAAGGTATTTACGGGATGTTATTTAAAGAGAACTCTGCACCAGATATAAATAGAGAGGAGGATTAAATGTTAAAGCTATCGATTATAAAAGAAATATTACCAAGAGTTCTGCTCTTCACATTTATAGGCATATTATTGCCTGAGCTAGCTTTTTCTATAGAGAACTCTGAAAAAACCAAAAAAATAGCTTGGCCCTTTCTAATAAAACCTGATTTTAGAGTTACCTCCAAAGAGGAAGGAGGGAGCTCCTTAAAGAACACTAAGTTAGCAAAAGGATTTTCAATTGATTTTAATGAGAACGTAACTTTTGCCGTAAGGCAATCCAAACATAAAGTAGAGAATGTGAAAGTTTCTATGAGGTTTACATTTTAAAGAGATAAAAAAAGGGCGGACTAAAAAGCCCAACCCTAACCAGAACTAAAGTTTAGGTTATTTAGTCCCCCAAAGCAAGAGTTTTAAGCAAAACGTAAATACAGGGGTATTTACGGGATATTGCTTAAAGAAATCTCTCTAAGGAGAGGGTGGGGGGATTTGTCCCCCTTTCCCCCACCAGAGAGAAAACAGGAGGACTAAATGTTAAAATTATCAACTATAAAAGAAGTATCAACAAAAGCTCTGCTCTTCACATCCATAGGTATAGTGGCACCTGAATTAGCATTTGCTGGAGAGGTTCAAGTCTTTGGAGATCAGATCGGAGAGATTGAATCACTCGTTACGGGTGGCTTACTGCGTGTTGGCTTATTGGCAGTATGTGGTCTATCAGCAGCCATTTCAATTTTTAGACAAAACTTTATGGGCTTTATTATAGCTATTGCTGGCGGACTTATGGTGAACATGATGTCTACCTGGATTAAAGGAACCTTTGGCGCTTTGGTTGGTGTATAGACCATGAGTACTTCAATGGACAAACATAGGTTATTGCATCATCTTGATGACCCTTTGCGTATTTTAAAATGGACTATTGATGAGGCTTTTGCTTTGTTAGTTCCTTCTCTTGTCTTAGGTGGTGGTTTTGGGCGTCCTTTTGTTGCAATTATTGTGGGCGTGGGAAGCTATTGGATTCTAAGAGAGGTTAAAAAACGCTTTGGGAAAAAAGTACTTCAACCTCTTTTATACTGGTATTTTCCGCCAACGAAACGTTTTAAGAGACTGCCTTTATCTTATATTAGGGAGTATTTCGGATGAAAAAATCTCTATTTGATAAAAGATATGGCTTTTTAACAAAATCAAGGTCTATGTGGATTGGTCTAAGTGCCGTGTTATTGCTTAGCAATATTCTTTTATCCTTAAGTCTTATATTTAAGCAGGAAAAAGTAATTGTCATACCACCGGGGCTTAAAGAGAGTATTTGGATTGAGAGCAATCAGGTAGATCCTACTTATTTAGAAGAAATGGCCTCTTATTTTTTACATTTGGCTTTAGATACAAGCCCAATGAATGCGGGATATCAGCATAAAACTTTATTAAAGCATGCCTCTCCTGATAAATACGGCTCTTTAAAAATACAGTTAATGAAAGAAGCAGAACGTCTTAAAAAAGACAATGTAAGTACGTTGTTTAGCCCAAGGATCCTTAAGGTTATGAAGGATGGGAAGACTGTAAAAGTTGAAGGGAGTTTAGCTACTTTTGTAGGGAATAAGCGGATTTCAGAAGAGAGTAAAACCTTTGTTTTGAAGGTAAAGATAATCAAAGGGCGTGTGTATTTAGATGAACTTAGTAGGGAAGGTAAAGATGAAACAGATTAACACCATTATATTTTGTGCAATGTGTCTGCTTGCAAGTGTTGAGATTCATGCTTCAGATAATATAACAGTAAAAAACAATGCTCTTTCTAAAGTAAGAATCTCTAGAAAAGGGGTTACACGCATTGGTCTTTTAAAAGATCGTATAGCGTCTGTTTATGGGGAGGAGGATTTGTATATTCTAGAGCAAGAATCTCAGTTGGGTCAGATTTTCATCAAGCCTCGAGAGAAAGAGCCTTTTCAAATAACACTTGTAAGTGAAAAAGGGAAAAGCATTGATCTTCGTTTAACACCGTCAGAAACAGATAACAAAAGCCTAATGTTAAAGATTGAAGATATGCCCAAGATTGTAGAGGGTTTGGATATTTATTTAGGAAGCAGCTATGATGCCAAGCTAAAAACAATAATGAGTGCGCTTTTACAAGGAAAAACGCCTAAAGGATTTTCAGAAGAAACAGTGCAACCTCTAGTACGAGAGTCTCTAGATCCTTCAGATGTTCAGACATCTAATAACATAAAAACAAAAACACATAAAAACATAGAAACAAAAACATCTAAGCATATAAACACAAAAACATTTAGACATCTAAGTGCTAAAACATATTTACATAAAAACTTAAAAGCCCAGGTACTTCTTGTAAAGAATGATACCAAAGAGTCTGTTTTTTTTCATGAGAGTAGGTTTGTAACGCCGGGTGTTCAAGCTATAGCTGTTAGTGCCTATGTTTTAAAGCCCGGTGAAGTTGGCCGTGTATGCAGGGTGGGGCAGGTATGAAATATTTAAAAAACCTCTCTCCTCAGAAAAAACAAATAGTCTTAGCAAGTATAGCAGGAGCTCTTGGCACAGGAGCGTTTATTTGGTTAATGACCCAGATTTTTACAGAAGTAGAATATCAGCCAATTGTTAAAGAAAAGGATTTTATAAAAGAGACGAATATACGCACAGTGGGAAAGCACTTAAAGCCTCATGAAATATGGATTGAACGTATGGAAAGTGAGAACTCCTTACTTTCTAAAAAAATAGATATGCTAGAGAAAGTTTTAGAAGAAGGTCTTAAGGAAAAAGAAGTTAGAAAAACTGCTTTTGAAAATAACCCCCCTTTAAATAGCGAGATAAAACCTCAAGAAATTGTTCCACAACTAGCTGCTGTAAGAAAATCAGAATTTTCCATATCAGATAAAACTTTTACTCAAGCTCTAGGGGGATCTGCCTCTACGGTTTCTCAAACCCCTCAAATGGATCGGAAAATCAGTAAAATTCAGCTTAGCTTAAAGCCATTACCTGTCTTAAAAGGTAAGAAAGTAAAGATTAAAACGGCAGATAATAGAGTGCCAGGAGGTTCTTTTGCAAAAGCTATCCTTCTTAGTGGTGTAGATGCTTCTACCTCTATTCAAGCTTCTTCTGACCCAAGGCCTGTCCTTTTAAAGATAACAGATAAAGGAACGCTACCACGTTCGTTTAAAATGGATCTAAAAGGGTGTCATATAATCGGAGCTGCAGTGGGTGATTTACCATCAGAGCGCGTATTTGTACGTATAGAGAAGCTTACTTGTACAGAAAAAGAAACAGGGGAGATTATTGAAACACAAGTAGCTGGTTATGTATCTGGAGAAGATGGAAAAGCAGGCATTAGAGGCATTGTGGCAGATAAATCTCCTGAGATGATGAAGAACGCCTTCTTTAGTGGATTTCTTAGTGGAGCTTCTAGCTTTTTAGGGGCACAGGAAACAAAATCTGTATTCCCTGTATCCCCGTTTGGACAAACAAATGCTCTGTCTGCAAAAAACATGGTAGGAGCTAGCGCAGCGACTGGCACTGGAAAAGCTATGGATCGGATGTCTGAGTTTTACATTAAGCGAGCAGAACAGCTTCAGCCAGTTATTCAAGTATCTGCAGGAAGGAATGTAGACATTGTATTTACAGAAGGAACGGATTTTGGAGATACGCGTGTTCGAGAGACTTTAGAAAAAGTGAGAGATGCTAAGCGAGAGCAGGTGGTAGAGCAGCTTCAATTTACAGAACAAAACAACATGCCAAGTTTATAGGAGAGATGAGATGAATTTAACGAGCTTTACGACCCTTTGTCTATGTGGATCCATTCTAAGTGCTTGCAGCGTTTATAAGACAGAGTTTGAGTGTGATCCTGTCTCTGGCGTTTCTTGCAAGTCTTTAAGCCAGATAAATGAGCTTTATGAGCAGGGAAAGCTAGGTGATAAAGAGTTTTTTGATGAAACACCTAGTTTAGAAGCTTCTAATTTACCTTTCTTTAAAGGAAGTATGATGCGTACGCCTGAAAGTATCCAAAGAATTTGGCTTGCAGGGTATGAAGATAGTGAGGGGACATATCATGGCCCCAAGTACATCTATACGGTTACGCAAAAATCACATTGGGCTCCAAAAGTGGACTCTAAAGGAGATAACCTATGATATATAATCTCAAAAAATTAATACTGCAAACTATTCATAAAGCTATCTACAGAAAAAACATTCCTTTTTGTTATAAAAAGGAGGACTCCCTATGAGAAGAATCCTTACAGGTTTTGGAGAAACGATTGCAAGCTGGCTTGGCGAAAGGACAGACTTTGGTCTGGGTATAGATTCTACGAGTCGCAATCAGTTTGAGTCTTTCTTTAAAGATAACAGTCTAAGTTCTTTGTTTCCCTACGAGCAGTTTGATGAAAAATCTAATCTTTTTTACAATACAAACTCTGTGGGTTTTGTCTTAGAAACTGTGCCACTTGTTGGCTCTACGGAAGAGATGCAAAGAGAACTTCAAGGTATTTTCCAAACGATATTGGAAGAGGGAAGCACGCTTCAGGTTTTACTTTGGGCTGATCCGCATATAGATAATATTCTCGATACATGGGAAGGAGCTAAAAAGAATGCGTCTAATGTAATAAAGGATCTTGCCTCTCACAGAAAAGAGTTTTGGAAAAAACCTGTAAAGGGCCTACCTCCTAGAAATTATAGAGTCATTATTTCCTATAGTGAAAAATGCCGAGGAACTTTATCACCTGTAGATGAAAAAAGAATTCAAAATATAAGAGATCAAATTGAGTCAGCGCTTAAAATACTTGCTGTAAATGTAAGTATATGGAAGGCCGTAGATCTTTTATCTTTTCTAAGAGGCATGTTTGATATCTATACGGAGGGATATAGGAAGCAAAAATGGAACAAGTATCAGTCGCTGAAAGAACAAATAAAGTTTCCAGGAGAAGCTGTTCAAGTGACGCATGATGGTCTTATGCTTAATAATACAGCTATCCGATGTTTTGGCGTTGATTATGAACCGGACCTTTGGTCTTTGTATGCTATGGGAGAGCTTATAGGCGATCAGTTTAGAGATCTCATGCAAATTAGATGTCCTTTTATGATGCACTATGGGGTGACTATTCCATCTCAAGATGTAACAAAAGCAAGAGTACAAACAAAAGAAGATTGGGTAGAGGCTCAAGCTAGATCGAAGATTGGCAAGAAAATACCTATTGTTGTTAAACAGTCTAAAGAACTATCTTTTTTAACAGAGCAGCTTAGTCAAGGTGAGCGGTTTGTGAAGAGTACGTTTAATGTCGTGTTATTTTCTAAACCGTTAAAAACTTACGAAGATGAACAGGTTTTAAAGAGCCTCTTTCGATCAAAGGAATGGGGTTTGATAGCGGAGAGATATATTCATGCGCCTATCTTTATAAGCTCTTTACCGCTTTGCTTAGGGGATGGTTATATGAAACCGCTACAAGATCTTCAAAGAGTAAAAACAACTATTAGCTCAGAGTCTGCAAACTTACTTCCTATGCAAGGAGAGTGGAAAGGAACGGGAGGTGAAGGCGTTCTTTTACAGGGAAGACGTGGTCAGATGTTTACTTGGAATCCTTTTGATAACAAGGCTGGAAACTATAATACATGTGTCGTTGGAAGATCTGGATCTGGTAAGTCTGTTTTTATGCAAGAGATGCTTACGACTATATTAGGAAATGGGGGCAGGGCCTTTGTATTGGATGTGGGTAGGAGTTTTGAAAAAACAGTAAAGTTATATGGAGGAACTTACGTAGAATTTTCTATTAAATCTCCTGTATGTATTAATCCTTTCACTTTTATTCCAAAAGGGGAGGAGTTTATAGATAACTTAAGTATGCTAAAGCCTGTCTTAAGTTTAATGGCAAGTCCTGTGGAAGGAACAACTGATTTAGAGAACTCTCAGATTGAAAAAGCGATTTATGAAGCATGGGAAAACAAAGGAAATGATACAACTATTTCAGATGTTGTAGCTGCATTAGAAGTTCAAGATGATGCTATAGCAAAAACTTTAGCAAGGAAGCTTTATCCTTACACAAAAAATGGGATTTATGGCAGGTTTTTTGAAGGAAAAGCTAACGTTGATTTAACATCAAACCTTGTCGTTATAGAGTTAGAAGAGCTTAAAGAAAAGAAAGATTTGCAAGCTGTTATTGTACAGATGATGATTATGCAAATCACCAATCAGCTGTACTTAGGGGATCGTCAAACCCCGGCGGCTTTAATATTGGATGAAGCATGGGATATGCTGAGATCAAAACAATCAGGAGAGTTTATAGAAACAGCAGCTCGGCGTCTTCGTAAGTACTATGGAGCGCTCGTTATAGGGACTCAGACTGTTAATGACCTTTATGTAAATCCAGGCGCACAAGCAGCTTTTGATAACTCAGATTGGCTATGTTTACTTTCACAGAAGAAGGAATCTATAGAGCAGTTAAAACTTTCAAAGAGACTATCTATGGATTCTTACATGGAAACACTTCTTCGGTCAGTAAAAACGGATCAAGGAAAATATGCAGAAATCATGATCAATGGCCCCCATGGATATGCTGTAGGCAGGCTTGTTTTAGATAGTTTTTCTAAAGTTCTATATTCTACAAAACCAGATGAATATGCAGCTGTACAGAACCTTATAAACCAGGGAGTAGATCTTGGAAAGGCTGTAGATCAGGTAGCAAAAAGGATATACGGATGAAAAAATGGATCCTTACATCTTTCGTTGCCTTGATTGTTATTGGTCTTACTCAAGTAACACAGATTCATTGGGTTAAATCTAAGAGCCTGGGAGATCATAAGCTGTATCTTACTCTTAAAGGATATCCAGTAAAAGTTGGCGACATTATTACGGTTTATTACAAAACAGAGCACTTAGGAGAAGCCTTTTACACAAAAATACTAACGGCTAAAGAAGGATCATCTATAGAAGTTTATAACAATATTTTGCTCATAAAGGGCCTTCCTTTAGGCCTGAAAGATACCTATAAGAAGAACGGTGTATCCTACAAGTTGGACCCTTTGGAAGAGCGGAGTGTTCCTAAAGGATACGTTTTTGTTAGAGGAGTGCATCCTTATTCTTATGACAGTCGATATGAAGGGTTTGGATTGCTCCCAGTATCTTCAATCATTGGTAGGAGCTTTGTTCTCCTATGATGATTCTTACCCTTATCACTCGGAATTTTCCTGGGAAAAAATTCAAAAGACATACTCTAAAGAAGATAACCTTAAGTCTTTTTATGAGTATTTGCGCAGCAAGCTGCTGCGTAAACTCTTCAAATGCCTATTCAAAGGATTTTGGTGTATGGGGAACGACATTCCCAATCTTAGAGGAAGACTTACAAGAAGTTATATTAAAAAGGGCACAAAAGCGTTTACAAGGAGGTAATTTAAAGAAACTCCAAGAAGATCAAATCTTAAAGGTTAAAAAGAGTATTCAGGCCCCTAAGTCAGGATTCTCTCTTCCAAGAGCAATAAGAACGTCTGTTCGTTATTATGATCCAACGTACATTCTTGGAAGAGATCTGTTTGATGAAAAAAGGAGAGTATTTGCAAAAAAAGGAACAACAATAACTCCCTTAAAGAGAGTCTCTCTTTCTTCAAAACTCTTATTCTTGAATGCTAATGATAAGAAGCAGCGAGCATGGTTAGAAGGATTTATAAAGGAAAACATTAAACCGTTAAAGATCATTCTTGTTGAAGGTAATCCTATAGAACTGGAAGATGCGTTAAGACAGCCTGTCTATTTTGATCAGGCAGGGGTTTTAATTAAAAAACTCTCCATCCGCCAAGTGCCAACTATTGTTAGCCAAGAAGGATATAAACTAAAAATAGAGACAGTGGGGCTGCCATGAAAACTCTATATTCTCCAGGTGGTAACACTTCTCACCCAAGAAGAAAGCAAGATAAAAATAGATACAGTAGAACTACTATTAAAACTATTTTAGTAGCTATTTTTCTATGCATCTCCACGCACTCTTTTGGCAACTGTGTAGGTAGATTCGTCAACCCGATAACGGACATATGCTGGTCTTGTATTTTCCCTATAACCATTAGTGGTATTAGGGTTGCAAGTGGGGAAGATACACCTAACCCCAGACTGCCTGTTTGTTACTGCACTAATCCAATACCACGTATTGGGTTGCCGATCTCTTTTTGGGAACCAGCAAGGCTTGTAGATGTAACAAGAGAGCCATATTGCATGGTTAATCTAGGCGGTATTTATATGGGCCCCAGTCATCAAGTTAGGGGTCATGGAACTGTTGGCCATACGAACAAAGGAAATATGCGCCATAGTTATTACCAAGTTCATTGGTATATATCCCCAATCCTTTACTGGTTAGAGCTTCTAATGGACTTTTCTTGTTTAGAGAGATCTTCTTTTGACGTGGCTTATATAACGGAGCTTGATCCTTTGTGGGGAGATGATGAGCTTAGTTTTATACTAAATCCAGAGTCTGTTCTGTTTGGTAATCCAATTGCTCAATCTGCCTGTGCTTTAGATTGTGGAATGGCCTCTGCAGGTTTTGGAAATGATGCGTTCTTTTGGTGTGGAGGATGCCAGGGAAGTATTTATCCTTTTACAGGATCAATTCCTGCACATAGTAGTGGCATACAGGCAAGCTTGCTTGCTACAGAGAAATTCATAGCAAAGCTTCATAGAGAAGGGCTTCTTATGGGATATGCTGGAAAAGCAGGTCTTTGTGGCAAGTATCCTATGCCTATTATTAAAAAGTCTCAGTACAAAACCCAGATGACATATCCCGTGCCAACGAATACAGGGCGCGGATGTCATCCCTTGGGAAGAAGTGACCAGCTTTGGTCTATTGGTAAAAGCATTCCACACAAAGGGGAAGACTTTGGGTATTTAATTTGGCGCAAACGCAATTGCTGCCTTCGTGCGATGTGAAGTCTCTTGTGTGGGTTGTTCAACCCAGAATGGAAGGAGGGGAAAGAAATGTAATAAAATGGGATTGAACCAGTTGTTCTACCAACTGTATCAACGAGTCCATGCGAAAGGAGTAATCCTCTGGTGTGAAGCGACTCGTAACGACCTCTTCTCAAAAGGAAAGTCAACCCCTGTGAAGGAGTGACCTAGCTGCTAGCATCAACGCAGCTGGAGGGCAAGATGTAGAGTGATAGGGTGAACATATGTGAATTGTCGTAATCATCGTTACAATTGAAAAGCCAAAGATGCTGATAGGCTTTACCAAAAGGTATGTGATAGGGGCACTGAAGTATAGGCATTCAGTGCGTAGATAAAGAATCCCCGGTGAAAAGACAGCACCTAAGTCACTCATTTATCCCACAAGGGGAACACAGTAAGCCTGTTATCTTGCCGTAAGGCAGAAGAACTCGTAAGAATTCTTTGTTGAGATAGCAGGTAGAGGAACGGATAAAAAGCGAAGGCTTCTTTGTAATGAAGGAGATAGAAATTGAAATATTATTTCACGCGAAAGCGGGCCCACTTATCCAAGGTCTCTTATGACGAGATAGTTTGAATAACCTTTTAAAGGAGGAAAGCAGATGATAGTGAATTCTATAGAAGAAGCGGGTGCACTTCCTAACGAAGTTGGAGGATGGCACAGTATAGACTGGAAGCCGTGCTACAAAGTCGTTCAAAGGCTGCAAGCGCGTATCGTTAAAGCAACACAGGAGAAGAAATGGAATAAGGTAAAATCCTTACAACATCTTCTCACACACTCGTATAGTGGAAAAGTTCTTGCCGTAAGACGAGTGACAGAGAACAGAGGCAAGAAAACACCAGGCGTAGACCAGAAACTCTGGTCAACACCCAAGTGCAAACATCAAGCTGCACAAAGCTTAAGGAAAAGAGGCTATAAAGCCTCTCCACTTAGAAGAGTAATGATACCTAAGGCAAATGGAAAACAACGTCCGTTAAGCATTCCAACAATGAAAGATCGAGCCATGCAGGCTCTCTATAGCTTTAGCCTTGATCCAATAGCTGAAACTACAGGAGATCGTCATTCCTATGGTTTTAGGAAAAATAGATCAACAGCTGACGCTATAGAGCAATGTTATACTGTACTATCAAGACAGTGTGGAGCTCAATGGATTCTCGAGGCAGACATTGAAGGATGTTTTGACAATATAAATCATGACTGGTTATTAAAGCATATTCCTATGGACAAGAATGTTCTCAAGGAATGGTTAAAAGCTGGATATATGAAAAAGGAAGTTGTTATCCCAGCCACCTCTTGGGGAACTCCCCAGGGGAGTGTTATATCTCCTCTCTTAGCTAACCTTACGCTAGATGGTCTGTGGAAGATATTATCGGATAAGTATCCGATGAAGATATCCTCACGAAAACCAGCCCATAAAGTAAACTTTATCAGATATGCGGATGATTTTCTTATTACAGGAAGAACAAAAGAGGTATTGGAAGAAGAAATTCTCCCAATAGTTGAAAACTTTCTGAAAGAACGAGGACTTAGACTATCAAAGTCTAAGACTTGCATTACGCATATTGATGAAGGTTTTGATTTTCTAGGGCAGAATATACGCAAGTATAATGGGAAACTACTTATACAGCCCTCAAAGGCAAGCGTTAAACAGTTCTTGAAAACAATTAGAGTGTTTACTAAGAAACATAAGATGATGGTGCAACATCCCCTAATAGAGAATCTAAATCGTAAGATTCGGGGGTGGTGTCAATATCATCGATATGTTGTAAGTTCAAAAACCTTTAGTGATGTAAGGCATGAGCTTTGGAAGATTCTTTGGCATTGGGGACGTTCTCGTCACCCAAACAAAGGAGCACAATGGGTGAAAGATAAGTATTTCCTGCGTAATGGAAATCGCGATTGGAGTTTTGGATGTTGGGTTAAAGATCCTAAAACTGGAGAGAAAAGAAGAGCGACTCTTTATGATCCATCTAAGGTCCCAATTAGACGTCATATCAAGATAAAATATGACTGTAACCCCTATGATCCATCCTGGAGAAACTATCTTGAGAAAAGATCTTATTATAAAATAATAAGAGACCTTAAGAGAAGAAAACAGGATCAAATCTGGAAGAAACAAAAGGGAGTATGCCCTGTCTGCAACCAGTCCATATCAATGGAAGTTGCTTGGGATATTCACCATGTTAAACCCAAGTCAGAAGGCGGTAACAGTAGTCTAAATAACTTGATAATGCTTCATTTAAACTGTCACAGACAAGTTCATGCAACTAAAGGAGATAAACTGTGAAACTGGGTTCTTATATAAAAAGAGCCTTTAAGAGGCTTGAGCCGTATGACGGGAAACTGTCACGTACGGTTCTTAGGGGACGGAGAAGAAGAAAACTTCTTCTTTGTTACCCGACTATAGGAGAGAGGATATGAGTATTTTTAAAGTATCTATTTTTATTAAGTTATTGACTCAGATTTCTGAGTTTCTAGAGACTTTTCTGTTGGGCCTTTTAAATCAAAAATCTCTCACAAATCAGAAAATAAATCTCTTTGAACGTTCTCGTGATCTCTTATATATTCACCAATGGCCTTTTTTATATGAAAAAGGCAGGTTTTATCTGTCTTTTTGGCAATGGCGTTTAATTTATCTTCCATTTCTTTATCTAAATGAACATATATCATTTCAAAGACCTCATTTTATAAAAAAAATTATAGCTCTTTCTTGTGTAGTATATTCTTTTGGGATTTTTGATCAAGAGGCAAGGGCTGATGAAGATCAAACATGCCAAGTACGTTCTTTTATTGAAGGAAATGTAAAAAGTAGCTGCCGTTCTTCAGCTTCTCACAAAGGGATTTCCAATAAAGTAACAGCCCCAACACTGCTGGTATTTATAAGTACCTCTATGCCTAAATTGTCTATAGAGCATCTTTTAATCCAAGTAGATAAAGTAGGGGGTGTTTTGGTAATGAGAGGGCTTATAAATAATTCTTTTAAAGAGACTGCTGCCTATATGAAAGAGCTTAAAGCAGGACTTTGGATAGATCCAACGCTTTTTAAAGCTTTTAATATCGTACAAGTGCCAACATTTGTGGTTTTAGAAAAGCCCTTTGTGCAAGGATTAGTCGTTAAACACGAGAAGCTTTCAGGAAATGTTAGTCTGGATTTTGCTCTTGAGAAAATCTCTAAAGAGAGTGTTAAAGCACAAGAACTCCTTCTTAAATTAAGGAGTAATAAAAGATGACTCTATTTTCTTTCTATGCTTTTTCATGTAGTCCTCTAAAGCTTCTCTTAAAAGCCAAGATGTTGACTTGTTGGTTATCTTTGAGAGCGTTTTTAAAGTTTTGTCTATCTCTGGGTCTATATGGTAGATGGTCATATTCTTCCCTCTTCCTTATTATATTTTTTATAAGTGTACCCACTGTAAGCTTTGGAGAAGATATATCAAGCTTTAAGAAAGCGTATTCAAGTCATGTCTCAAGCATCCAATCAACAGACTTGAAAAATCTTGCAGGAATTAGGCAGGGATCTCCTACAGAAGCTTCTTTGTCTGGAAGTTCTAACCTAGAGGGTTCTGTTCAAGCTAAACTAGGAGCCGATGATCCTGCTGTTCAATTTATGAATGAGACAACCAAAGACAGGCCTTACTTTACGATAGGACATAAAGATCCTTTTGTTCAAGGCGCCCAGGGTGCTCTCCAAGATCCAGAAGCTTTCCTAAAAGCAGGCGTATTTGTATCAGAAGATATTTTAGAAGAAGAGGAAGTTATTTGTGAAGAGGGTAGGGGACTTGCAAAAACGATTTGTATAGAAGAGCCAATCATAGAAACTTATCAACCGGCTGATGAGAAAACAGCTATCAAAGCTGCTATATATGGCTCTCACGGAGGACTTTTTAGAACAGATCTCCTTTCTGGGAAAAAACTTGATCCCTATCACGTTATTCCTGGTGGAAACTGGGCAGCTCATATAACTCTTCCCAAGCCCCTGCCAAAAGAAATAGCGCCTCTCGTTAAAAGCATGAGAATTGTTAATTTTTCTGGGAGGAGAGCCAAAGTGCCTAGGTGGGCTGCGCTTTTCGCTCATAATATTTATTTAAAAGGATATGTTCTTGAATTCAATTCAAAAGGATTTGTCAACCTTCAGGTTGATATAGAAGTTACGTACGCCCCAAAGCTTGTAAGCCGTATTAAGATAGGCGCTGGAAATGGATGTAAACACTTACATGAGAAAGTTAAAAAAGGTCAGTGCCGGCTTGTAGCTACAGCTGCTTTGCCTGATAAGAATAGACGTAGATTAACGTTTGAGTGTGGAAGTCCCTCTGCATGTAAACCACTTCAAGGAAGAGGCTGCTACCAGGTTGGATCAACGTGTAAAAACAAGCAAGGAGATACCTGTGTTCTTTGGCAGCAAACGTATAGATGTCCTTCCAAAAAAAAGAATGTCGTGCAAAAACTTCAAAGTGATATCCCTCTGACTAAGAATGAGATTTCACCTTACGCCTCCAACAACGGAATGGCAGATGCTGTTGCAAAACTTCAAATCTTAAAAGAAGTTCAAGATGATATAAGGGCAGGGCAAACCAATAGTTTACCAAGCATCTTTAAAGGGGGAACAGATAAGTGTGTCATCGCTTTTGGGAACTTTAAGAACTGTTGCTTTAAACAAAAAGGGTGGGGTGTGAGCATGAACCTGGCTGGGTGTAAGGGAGAAGAAAAAGCTCTTGCACAGAAAAGAGAGAGAGAATTGTGTGTAGAGATTGGTACCTATTGCGCAGAAAAACTCCCTCTTATTGGCTGCATTAAAAAGAAGAAATCGTACTGTTGTTTTTCAAGTAGATTATCGCGTCTCGTTCACCTTCAAGGAAGAGCTCAATTGGGCATAGGATGGGGAAGTCCAGAAAGACCAAATTGTAGAGGCTTTAGTGTAGCAGAACTCGCTCATATAGATTTTGATAAGCTAGATCTCTCAGAGATATTAAATGATATTTCAAAGCGCGTAAAAGCTGTAGATCCAGGCGCTCTTCAACAAAGACTCGGAACGCGTGTTCAAAGTATGACAGCGCCTTTTAAAGCAGGGGAGCAAAGCATATGAAATATATATTTCTTATTTTAATGAGTTTTCTTTCAATTTCTGTAGAGAGCAAAGCTGCTTTTTATGCGGATAAGGCTAGAGGCTGGTTTTGGTATGAAGACCCTAGATTAAAAGAAGAGGAAGAGTTTAAATCCCCTACTGAGAGAGCAAAGAGTTACATAGAAAAGATTAAACAAGAGCTAGAAGATAAGAAAGCTGTAGCTTTAGCGAACCCTACTTCTAAAACTATCTATAGCTACATGCAGGCACAAAAGCAGGTAATGGACAGATCAGAGTTGTTTTCAAAAAAATGGCTTGAAGTTTTATATACAAATCCTGAAGAACTTGATTATACCGTTAAACATCCAACGATGCAGGCGGCGCGTCACATTGCTATTGATGAAGAAAAAAAACAAAGAGAAGATAGAATTAAAGCTCTATCTGAGGAATATGGTTTGTTTTTCTTCTTTGCAGGATCTTGTTCTTATTGTCATGGTTTTGCACCCATTGTTCAGCAGTTCTCTCAAAAATATGGATGGAACGTTCTGGCTATAAGCTTAGATGGAGGCTCCATAAAAGAATACCCCAATGCACAGAGGGATAATGGGATTGCAAAAACCTTAAATATTAAATCACTCCCAACTCTCATAGCTGTCTGTCCAAAAACAGGCAAGACGATTCTTTTAAGTGCAGGGATGACAGCCTTTGATCAGATTGAAAAACGCCTGGATGTCCTTATGCAAAGTGGAGAGATGTAATGCTAAATGAAACTAGTATAAGAATTTGTAAATATAAGAAGCATATAGCCTTTAGGATTTTATTTGCAGTAACACTTATTTTAAGTGTAACAGCTACCTCATATGCAGGTGTTAGCGATGATATGATGCATTTCTTTAAGAATATGGGAGGTTCTGCCAATATTAGTAGTGGGGGAGCTTATAAGGATCAATCAGCAGGTTTTTATACAGGCGGAAATCTCTTTGTACGAAATACAGTTCACAATGCCAACTTAGCTTCTATTAAAACGCCTGGTTATAGAGCGGGGTGTGGAGGAATTGATATGCATTTGGGAGCTATGTCTTTCATTAGTGCTCAAGAACTTGTTAGGGCTCTTCGTACTGTGGGGTCTAATGCAGCAAGTTATGCCATGCTCCTTGCTTTAGAGACATTCTCTCCTCAAAT
>JAJRRM010000055.1 GCA_024279475.1 Alphaproteobacteria bacterium
AAATGTTAGCATAATCTTCAAGTTTTTTATTCACTAAGGAAGAGTGTGCTTCTTGGGAGTTTTCTACGCCCAGTAGGAGTTTCTTTTTTTTGCGTTGTTCAATTAAGAAAACATGCAATCCTTTTTTACTTCTATAAGCTGAGCTAGGTATTTTTAGGGGTAGGTTTGAAAGGCGTTGTTGTAAATCGGCAGAAAGTTCAGCTATATTTTTTTGGCTATATTTATCAAAGTTTGCGCCTAATTTTTTAGAAACTTCCTCTAGTCCTTGAATAGAATGTACGTCTTTAGCAGCTGTTTGGACTTCTATGATTTTATTATTCAAGGCTTTTTCATTGGGTATAAAGAATAAAGGAACAAACATTTCAGCATAATCTAGTATATGCGTCATATCATACTGGGGATTTTTTTTATCCTTTAAGCGTAGAATATAAACGCCTCCATTAGCTAAAATAGGATTACTAACCTCTCCTATTTTAAGAGATACTATAGCCTGGTTTAACTGGTCATCCAGTTCTCCTTCTCCGATCCAACCCAGGGATCCGCCTTTTGCAGCTGATCGTGCATCTGAGAATTGTTGTGCTAGAGCGTTGAAGTCAGCTCCTTTTTCAACTTGTTGTTTTAAGTTTTTTGCAAATCTAACTGCTTGGTCAATAGGAGCTTGTGCATGGGTAAGTAGAAATATTTCTTGCACACTATAGTGTAGTTTAGAGGCTTGTTTTTCTTGATTAGATATATGAGTTTTTATCTCATAGTCTGTAATATGAACTAGGGGTTTAAATTTATAGCGCACGAGCTCAACCCACATGAGATTAGCGTATATTTGGTCTTTTAGAGTAGAGTAAGGAATACCAATCTTTTCAAATTTCTCTTTTATTTCCCCTGAAACCATGTTTTTCGATTTTTCAATACGCTCTATAGCATCTTTTATAGATTGTTTATCAACGCTAATATTAAGTTTTTCAGCTTCTTGAATTTGTAATTGTTCGTCAATCATAGAACGTAATATTTGTTTTTCAAAAAGTTTTTTAGTAGCAGGTATAATGGGCACATGAAAAAGGGAAGTTATCATTTTAAGACGATTTTCAAGATCTGTGGATGTGATAACATTTTGATTTACGACTGCTTTTATGATTGAGGAAACGCCTTTTTTAGAAGGTACACTCAAAGCAGCTTTTGAAAAAGGGAGTGTTGTATAGATAAAACAACAAAAGCTAATGATTATATACTTTATGAACTTGCACATTTTTTAAAAAAACCTTACATTGACTTTTGTCTATACCACTCTTAGGCAAGATAATGAAGCTCTAAGTTAAAAAAATTAATGTTAATTTTTCAGAAATATTTTTTAAAAAATTTTATATCGTCCTGTCTTATTGTAACAGGCATACTGGTAAGTATTGTTTGGATTACACAGACATTACGTTTTGTTGAAGCAGTATCTAGAAAAATAGATACTAATGCTCTGTTTGTGCTTATAAAATTGTCTTTGTATATGCTTCCTAATCTTGTTGTTGTTTTGCTGCCCGTAGGGTTAGCTATAGGATGCTTATTTACTTTATATAAATTATTAGAAGATAGAGAAATTTTAGCTTTATGGGCAGGCGGTGTGTCTACAAATAAGATGTTAAATATTATAGTTGGTATAGGATTTTTGTCTTTTATCTTTTCTTTTGTTCTTCAAGCATATGTATCGCCATTATTTATGAATAAATTTAGGCAGCTAGAACGTTCGGTTCGTCAAAATGTTACACTATCTTTTATAGAAGCGAATGCTTTCCAAGAGTTTGGTGATATTACATTATATGTTAAGCATAAAAGAAAAGATAACCTTTTCAATATAGTGGCTTATGTAGAACCTCATGGTGAGAACCCTTATACAATCATTGCAGAAAAGGGAGCTATCTTAAAAGAAGAAATTACGCCCAAACTTGTATTGGAAAATGGTGTGAGGCAGGAAAGAAAACCTGAAAATGGAGGAAAAATTTCTATGCTGCATTTCGACAGGTCTATTGTGGAAATAGGTACGACTTCAAAAAAAAATATTAATGATTATAAAAAACCCTCAGAATATTTTTTATGGGAATTATTTTCTTTTGACGATATAACGCTAAAAAATAAAATGCTTGTTAGAAAGCTAAAGGCAGAAGCACATCAACGTTTTATATCCCCCTATCTCTCTTTTTTATTTCCAGTACTTGCCTTTTTTATTTTAATTAGGCAAAAGTATCAGCGTCGAGGATACGCTAAGCGTGCTATACTTGCAGTTTCAATTATTATGGGCCTTCAGGCTTTCACCTTAATTTCTATAAATAGCCATATAACTTCTATATTCTACCTAGTTTATTTTGTATTAGCAGGTATTACAGGGTTTATTTTTTATCAAATTAATAAGTTCAAGGGAAGCTTATGACTACATATCCCTGGGTCATATGGAAGTATCTAGCTAAAAACTTTATATCTTGGTTTTTGAGTGTATCTATTGTTCTAAGCTCAATTGTAAGTGTTTTTGAGATTGTAGAGCTTTTTCGTCGGGGATCGGGAAAATCTTATATAAGTTTTATCCTTATTTTGAAGATGGTTTTTCTAAAGCTGCCGGTAGTAATGGAGCAAATTTTTCCTTTAATAATATTTTTTTCTTGCTTCTTGTGTTTCAGGTCTTTAAATCAAAAATTAGAACTTGTAACTATTCGTGCTAGTGGGCTGTCTATGATCCAAATAGTTTTACCATTTTTAGGGGTTATAGTTGCATTTTCAGCGTTGTACTTATTAATTCTTAACCCTCTAGCAAGCAGTATGTTTAGCAGATTTGAGCATTTAGAAAATAAGTTATTTAAACCGCAGCAAGATACACTTTCTATTGTAAAGTCAGGATTATGGTTCAAAAAAAAATATGATAAAGGGCAAGTTATTATTCACAGCAAAAAAGCTTTAAAAGAAACGCTTGCGCTGAAAGATATAACCCTTTATTTCTTTGATAAAGATAATAAATTTTCAAAACGTCTTGATTCACCAGAAGCTTTTATAAAAGAAAATAAATTAATTTTAAAAAAGCCGTGGATAGCAAAGAATAAACAATGGTCAGAGCAAGAACAGAAAGATAAAACTTTAACGATAGCTTTATCGCTACTTTCTCTTGAAAAGAATGTTAAATCTCCTAAGTCAATTCCTTTTTATAAACTCCCACAGTTTATAAATTCAATGGAAGAAATGGGATTTTCTGTTATTGCTCATCGGGTACACTGGTACCGTCTTTTAGGGTCGCCTTTCTTATATTTAGCAATGGTTTTATGGGCATCTTTTTTTTCGCTAAGATGGCAGCGGCAAGAAAAAGCAATAAAAGAAATAGGATTTTCTTGCATAGCTGTATTTTCTCTTTATATTCTCAGTGAGGTGATGCGTTCCCTGGGTCTTTCAGGGGCTTTATCTCCTGGGTGGTCGGTGATTTTATCAGTTGGTCTGATTTTTTTCTCTGGCTGTAGCTTTCTATTGCATTTACAAGAACGATAAAATGAATAACTTAAAAAAAATACTAGCCTTTATAATTCTTTTAATCAGTACTGAGTCCTATAGTGGTAAAAAATCAGAAGAAACCACGCCTTTATATTTACGTGCGGATAAAATTTATTACAATCAAGATAAAGATGTAACTCAAGCAAGGGGAAATGTAGAGATATATCATTCAGATGGATATGTGCTGTTAGCTGATGAAGTTGATTATAGGTCTGCGACAAACCAACTAGATGCACGAGGGAATGTTATTATCCACAATGGTAAAGGAGAAGTCATTTTTGCTAAACAGGTTTCAGGTTCTCCTAATTTTCGGGAAGCTAAAATAGAAAGGCCTGCTGCTATAACTCAGGATAATCGTCGAATAATAGCAATTGCAGGATATAAAGATGGTAACAAGACAAGGTTAGAGAAAGGGGTTTATACACCGTGTATCTCTTGCAAAGAAAAGTCTGAGAAGCCTTTGTGGCAAATTAGAGCTAGAGAAATTATCCATGATGAAGAGGATCAAGATATTATCTACAAAGATGCTTGGTTAGAACTTTGGGGGACACCTGTTTTTTATCTGCCACGGCTTAGTCAACCAGACCCTTCTGTAAAACGTCGCAGTGGTCTTATTGGTATAAAAGTAGCAAGCTCAAAGAGAAACGGAATATCTATTATACCAAAATATTATTATACTTTTGCACCAAACAGTGATGTTATTTTTAATCCGATTATTTCTTCTAAAGAAAAGCCTATCTTACAGGCAACGTACCGCCATAGATTTAGACGAGCAGAAATGAATTTATCGGGAAGTGTTACACAATCAAATCATTTAAGTGGTAAAGATAATACTTCAGTTAAAAAGGGAAGTTTTATGCCATGGAGCACAAATTCTACAGCTGAAGTAGATTTGAGTGATACATGGCGTCTTTCTATGAAGTATCGTCGAGCAGGTGATATAACCTATATTAACAAGCTTAGAGTCGAAGAAGGTCAAATGATTCTGCCAAGTTACTTTCAAAGTGATCTACAGGCGGAAGGTTTTAATGGGAAAAATTATACGACTATTAAGATGCATGCATTTCAAACGACGGGAGTAGGTGTTTCTCAAAGAAAATTACCCTATATTTTACCACGAGCGGCATATTCCTTTGTAACTGATCCAAGTGAAACTTGGGGTTCACATTTTTATGGAGATGTAGGTATGCTAAGCGTTGTTAGGAAGTCTGGTGCAGATGTGCAACGTCTTACCACACGTGGTGGTTGGGAAATACCTTTTTATACGGACCAGGGGGATTTATTTACTTTCACAGCGCAAGCGAGAATAGATGGATATCATGCGTCACACTTTATACCAGGGGGTAAGACAAAAGCTTTAGACATTTCTACGGCGCGTGCTTTTCCGCAAGTTAAACTTGAGTGGAATAGGCCATTAATGACTGAAAATTTTGTTGTTCCAGTAGTTGTTTCTCCGGTTGTTAGTGTTATAGGAGCTCCATTAATGGGTGTAAAAAATACAATACCGAATGAAGATAGCCTTGGTGGTATAGAGCTAGATGAAGTGAGTCTTTTATCTTTTAATAGATTCACAGGTTTAGATAGACTTGATTCTGGGAGTCGTGTTAATTATGGTGTTGTTTTAGAATTGCATCCAAAGAACTGGCAGTTAGCTAAAGTATTTATTGGGCAAAGTTACGCACTTAACAAAAATAAGGCTATACCGGGAGGGTCTGGCGTAAGTAAGGGATTTTCAGATATTGTGGGCATTTTAGATTTTGCTCCAACGAGCTACTTTAAAGTACGATACCGCTACCTTTTTAATCATAAAGATATGCGTGCTCGGCGCAGTCAAGCTGGTTTTTCTCTAGGGGAACCTATTTTTAAAGTATCAGGTAATTATCTTTATTTTGATAAAAATGGAACAAATAGAGCTTTTAATGGAAAAGAGCAGATTAACGGAGTCCTGTCCTCTAATTTTACTAAGTTTTGGACAGCAGACATGAACCTTACAAGAGATCTTGGAAAGAAGGGGAAGAATCTTGCGCGTGGTATAGGGATTTCTTATGAAGATGAGTGTTTTAAGACAAGGTTAGCATTTACTCAAACATTTTTCCAAAACAGAGATATAAAGCCAGATTCAGGTGTCCTTCTTACTCTTGTATTTAAGACATTGGGCGAAGTAAACTCAGGGAGCATTTTAAGAAATAGGGTAGGAGAAAAACCTTCAAAGAGTAAGAAATAGGTTCTTTTTCCCCATAAGTTTTTAGGTTATATAGATATACAATAAGTATTTGCGTTTGTTTTAAAAACAGCGCATAATAAAACTACGTAAGAATAAATAAAAACTGAGGAGATTTTGGATGGCAGTTATACGAGCACCAGAAAATTACATAAAAGATATAGAGGGCAATAGAGTAGAGGACTTAATGCCAGGATCTCATGAATTAGAAAGTCTTAATTTTAGTATTAATGATGAAAACAGAACGGCAGAGATATTAATGCACATTGAGAAGCTTAAGGGTCCTGTAGAAAATATAGCAGGCTATTCAGACGCTCTTCAGCTCAAGGGGTTTGAGATTGGAGGCAATCATGGCGCAATAGTTGGGCGTACAGGTAGTTTACGAATCAGTACTCCTGTTAGGTTACATAACTGTTTTTGTATGACACCAGATAGTCCTATTGTAGAACTTTTGGTAGATGCTTGTGACAAGGGAAGTAATGTAGGAGAGATCGCTATCGTAATTCTGCGTAATGCGAGTGCAACAACTCAAAACAAGGTTACTGCAGAGATAAAGTTTACAAAGTGTCGTGTAACAATGGTAAAAGTGGGGGAAGAAACTCTTTTTTCTTTTGGTTTTTCAGCTATTGAACTGACTTATAATCCTTTGAAGGTAGATGGTACCGCTGCGGGTGTTGTGTCTGGTGCCTTTAGCTTAGAAAAAGGAGCAGTTGTTAAGGAATAAGGTATGTGTTGAGTACTTTAAAATTAAAAATATTTTTATTAAGCGTTACAATGGGCTTGTGGATTTATAATTCACAGGCTGTTGTTTTTTCTTATAACCCTAGTTCTTGTGAGCAGGAAATGTATGAAGCTGAAGAGGCATACAGTTTCCCCCGAGGACTTCTAAATGCTATAGGTATTGTTGAATCAGCAAAAAAAGATACGTATCAACCATGGCCGTGGGCTATAGGTACTTTAAAAAGAGGATACCATCCAAACTCTAAGGCAGAAGCAATTCTATTAGTTAAGAGACTTCAGTCTCAAGGTATAAAAAATATAGATGTGGGGTGTATGCAAATTAATTTAAAAGCCCATCCAAAAGCATTTGAAAATTTAGAAGAGGCTTTTGATCCTCGTAAGAATATAGCGTATGCAGCACAGTTTATACATTCTTTAAAAACACGGAGAAATGTATGGCAGGATGTAATTGGTTTATATCACTCAAAAAAGCAGGAGTACTATGTCCCGTATAAGAATCGTGTTTATTTAACATGGCATGCTTATCTAAAGCGACAGAGCGCTCAACGGACTTTCTCATTTAGAACAAAGTTGTATAAACCGACAGATGTTTTTAGAGGCACACAGAATTTGCCAGAAGGTCTAGAACTAACAAGTGCTCAATTTAGAGCTCTCCAGAAGAGATCTTAACCTGCTAGTTTTTTATATTTAACTTTTGGAGGATTTCTAGGATCTATATTCTTCCGACGATAGAAGTCTTGAGCATATGTTTCAAAATTTCCTTCAACCCACTCTACATTAGCGTTTCCTTCAAAAGCTAAAATATGTGTGGCAATACGATCGAGGAAAAAACGATCATGACTGATAACAATAGCTGTTCCAGCAAAATTTAGAAGGGCTTCTTCTAATGCTCGTAGTGTTTCTATATCTAAATCGTTGGTAGGTTCATCGAGGATAAGAACATTGGCACCACTCTTAAGGATTTTTGCAAGATGAACACGGTTACGTTCACCGCCAGATAATTGTCCTACACGTTTTTGCTGATCTGTTCCTCTAAAGTTAAACCAAGAACAATAAGCTCTACTGGAGACCTCTTTTTTTCCAAGAGAGATAATATCTTGTCCATTAGAAATTTCTTCCCAAACAGTTTTGTCAGAATTAAGTGTGTCACGGCTTTGATCAACATAACTTAACTCAACGGTATCTCCGATACTTATAAACCCAGCAGTTGGTTTCTCATGTCCAGTGATCATTTTACATAAAGTAGATTTACCCATACCATTTGGCCCAATAATACCAACAATAGCACCTGGTGGCACATCAAAAGAAAGTTCATCTATTAAAACACGATCGCCAAATATTTTTTTAAGACTGTTAACTTTAATAACATTATCACCAAGGCGGGGACCGGGAGGAATAGTGATAGATTGTGTAGAGCCCTCCTTTTCTGATATAGGATTAAGAAGTTCCTCATAATTTTTAATACGAGCTTTGCTTTTTGCTTGCCTACCTTTGGGGCTTTGACGAAGCCAGTCAAGCTCTTCATTTAAAGATTTTTGACGAGCTTTTTCTTGAGAAGACTCCGTAGAGAGACGCTTTTGCTTTGCTTCTAGCCAAGCGGAGTAATTGCCTTCAAAAGGGATACATTGTGCACGATCTAGTTCTAAAATCCAACTTACAACAGTATCCAAGAAATAGCGATCGTGAGTGACCAGAACAACGGTTCCAGTATAGTCTTGCAGATGACGTTCTAACCAGGATACGGATGTAGCATCCAGGTGGTTTGTTGGTTCATCTAGTAGTAAAATGTCAGGTTTTTCTAAAAGGAGCTTACACAAGGCAACACGTCTACGTTCACCACCAGATAGGGTTTCTACATTAGCGTCTTTATCAGGGC
>JAJRRM010000056.1 GCA_024279475.1 Alphaproteobacteria bacterium
AGTAGCACGTAATGGATCAGAGGGAGATTTTCAAGGAGCTATAACAAAGCTGCCATGCACGCGTAAAAACTCTGTCTATGCTCAACAACAAAGACTGGTTCCTTTGTATAAGAATGCGGATAAATGGGTTAAAGATTTGTACCCGGATCTCATAGATCGTCTATATGAATTTTTAGGACAAGATCTTGAAGGACAGCTTGTAAGATTGCAAAGTCTGTCACAAAGAGAAGAAACAGAATAATTTTAATTATACATATGTTTAAAAAGCTCAACTCTTGGCATGGATGAATGAAAAGAATGTCATGGGAAAGTACATCTTATTAACTAAATTTCCGGTATTTATACCAGTTAAGCCGTACTAAATAATAAATATTTTTATCCTATGACACTCTTTTTTGAAGCAGAGTTTAAATAGTATTTAATATCTTTTAAGTCTATTCTTCAAAGCAAACTCACACATCGATTTACTTGTTCCCATTTCTGCGCAATTTCTTTTACCTTTTGTATGAGATATAGGATAACATTTAGAGTTTTTACCCATGCCACATAGCTTGTAAGCTTCTGCATGACTCATAGTTATATTAGATGAGACATATAACTGCTGCTGTAAAAACGCCTATAGATGTAAGTGTTAGTTTTTTCATGATATTTTACTCCTATTGTATTATTACTATTTTACCATTAAAATTAAATACGTGTCAATTTATAGTGAATAAAAGATCAAATAATAGTACATCAAGAAGGCACAATAGAACATGAATACTACATTAATCAAGAAGAGATGACTGCTTATAATATTCTATTTTTGTTACATGTAGGCAACTGGCACTTTAACAGATTGGAGATCAATGAATAATATTCGTAAAATCTAAAAATAGAGGAGAAAGAGAAAATTTTAGGGTTTTTTGATTTTGATCAGCATCTGAAATGATTGAGTGACATTGGCTACCAGGTGGAGATTAAGTATTTTGGTTAATTCAGAAGTTTAGAAATATCAGCTATAGAAAGACCCGTTACAGAGGAAATGAATTTAACGTCTGTATTCTCGCGTAGCATGCGACGAGCTATTTTTATCTTACCAAGAGCAATGCCTTCACTCTTGCCAATGGCAATGCCTTTATTTAAGCCTTCTTCGATGTAAGTATCAGCGATTGTTTTCATAATATGCCCGGTATCTTCTTTAGGTAAATTATCCACTATTAACTGTTCTAACAGTTGTTTGTTTTCTGCAGGTATCTTGGAATCACTGTACCATAGGATCAACTTAGTATGAACATAATCCTTTCCTTTGTCAATAATTAAAGCTTTCGTACACCTGTACATGGCTTCTCTGAGCATCTTTAGTGTGTCTCTATCATGAATGTGTTTTAAGGTGTAGAGAACAAAACTTAGATGCTTTTCATAATTAATATCGTCATCAGACAAAGCATTAAGATCTATGAGGTTATACTCCCCAGCCATAGCCTTTTTAGCTAACTCTGGGAAATTAAAGAGCTCCCATAAAGTTTTTGGAGCAGTATACTTCCTTTTACCATTGTAGAGTACGAGAGGTATAACGACAGGAAGTTTCTCTTTTTTCTAGCATGACGCTCTAAGAGGAGTAGGGTGTATTTCCAGAGTCTAAGAGCTATCCAGTAATCAGGTGATGACTGATCGGGTAGGTCGGCGCGAGAAGCGCCTTCCCCCCTCAGAACCGTACAAGCGAGTTACCCCGCATACGGCTCAAGCAGTTTGCGAACATCTGCTAATCCTTGCCCACATTTACTGTGTACTTGCTGATGACAGTTCTCGTACAGCAAGGATAGGTTATCAATCTGATCACTACCTCCTAACTTCTTGGGTAATTTATGGTGTAAATGGATAGATTCTCCATTGTCTATGTTATCCATGCAGACTGGGCATTTCCCTTCTTGCCTACGCCATATAATTTGTCTGGCTTTAAACAAGTATTTAGAGGTATATGTTTGGCGTTTCCGCCAATACTCCCTAAGCTCCGGATCATCCGGTGATGAAAGCCCCTTAACCAAAGTATGTCTTTTGATATGTGTCCACGATAGTTTCCATAGAAAGAGCTCCTTATCCTTTGTTTTATCCATAAAAACCCAATGATCGTTACGCCCTTTTATCTTTCCCCAATATTTAGATTTTCGCCATTTCCAAGACTTATTTGGATGTCTTCTACAAACAAATCGTGCTTGCCTGTTCCACATCCAATGATCGAGTTCACTGAAAGTCCTTTTGGAGGCCCCACCTTTAAAGTAGATACTCCACCCTTTAATTTTAGGGTTAAGGTTACCAATGGCTCTTTCTGTCGTCCAGGATAGAGAGTTATTCCATTCGCGAATGATCATTTTCTTGAATGATTTTATGCTCTCTTTGGATGGTATGCATAATATCGTAACACCCTTCTTCTTGGATGCTGTTTTGTAATGTCTGATATTGAATCCTAGAAAACAAAACCCTTCCTCAATAGAGCGTATAGAGGTCTTCTTTTCTGATAGTTTCAATCCTCTATCTGATAACCAAGGGACTAACATTTCCTTTGCTTTCAGACAAGATGCCTCAGACTTACAGAACACAACAAAATCATCAGCATACCTCACAAAGGCATACTCAGTTTTGCCCTTGATGGTTCCATTTTTGTTGTATGATATGTTGAATAGCTTCTCCATATCATGTAAGGCGATATTGGAAAGAAGAGGGCTTATAATTCCCCCTTGAGGCGTACCAGCCGTTGTTGGAATCAGCTGACAATTTACCATAACTCCGGATTTAAGCCATGCTTTAATCCACTTGCGTCCTGGAAAATTACCAATGATTTTCATCAGAAAATCATGATCAATGTTATCAAAGGCTCCTTTAATATCTGCATCAAGAACCCATTTCCTGCTTTTCCCAGGACGGACAATACAGAATATTTTCTGGATTGCATCCTGAGCACTGCGGCCAGGTCTAAATCCGTAGCTACTTCCTTCGAATTTAGCTTCCCAGTAGGGCTCTAAGGCAGATTTAACAACGGCTTGCCTACATCTATCCAAGATAGTTGGTATTCCTAAAGGTCTAGATCTACCATCTTTCTTAGGGATGTAGGTTCGTTTGATCGGTTGCACGGAGGTAAAATCGTCCTTTTCTAATGTCTCCATTAGTAAACTTCGATCCCGATCTGTATTGATAACAACTTTATCAACTCCTGGACTTTTACGTCCTTTGTTGATTTGGGTGACACGGCGTATAGCAAGCAATCTATTAGACCTTGATAGGATCATCAGTTTCTGTAGATTCCTCACCAATTTCATGTTCCCATTCGCAGATGCCCTATAGATTCGTTTCCGGAGATTATTCACTTGCTTATTAGCTTTCTTCCAGTCAACTGACTGCCAGATCACTAATTTCTTAGGGCAAGCTGATTTTGTTACATTTGCGTTTAGCATCTAACTTTTCCAATATCATTCATAACTCTTTAGCCGCTCTACGGGCAAACCACCTGTCTCAAGTCAGCACCATTTCTGGTTAGTACAATCGTACCTATTCGCCCAGTTATTTATTCCTGTGATCTTTCGATCTAGCGCCATTTGCTTTTTAAGACATCTCTTACCTACCACTGATTGCTATCTTAACAATGATAGGCTTACCACGTTCCACTCATTAAAGACGCGTTAAGTTGGTTACCTCCTCTATACCGGGGGAATGGCATCTTTACAGAGATTGAACATATATCTCTGACAGTCGTGCTTTTCAACACATCCCCTATAACAGATAATAACTGACGTATCTGCTTTTCATCGTGACGATATTTTCCAAACAGAGGTTCACTTTCGTTTAACCAAGTTTAACTTTACCTTGCCCCTATTTCCTATCCAGTTTAGTATTTTAGTTAGGCGTTCTGTCTCGCTTAGCATCATACCGTTGCCAGTATCACACCGAAACAGTGGTAACATAGGTCTAGATGCAACCTAGCCGCCTGTGACGGACTTTATATGAGCGACTTCGTGTCGCACATGTTCTATTATACAATATACAAAAGCATTTTCAGATGCAGCACCGGCATTGGGCTTAGTTTTTGCAGAGTAGATAATGTCACTTAATTTAGTTTTAAGAGAGTCCTCAACATAAGATTCTTTTTCTATTTTAAGGGTGTTAAGGTCAAGTATATTTCTAAATTCAGCAGGTAAGAATTCATCTAAAAACTCACAAGCGGCAATAGGATTTTCTAGGACTTTTTTAACAAAAGCATCATGTCTTGCCATGTTGGACTTTTCATGACTGTTGTGCGTTTTAGTTTCTTTGTGTTTTTTCTGATTATTATCAGAACTTGTTGTCTTACTCATATTTTTTAATATTACAGAGTTGCTCATAAATTAAGGGGCTAAATAGTGATTCAGTATGTTACATAATCCCATTTTAGTCTAGAAAGTTTAAATATGTGACGCATATATTCTTATAGATGGGACTGTATCTTTCTCAGTCTTATTACTTTAGCTCTTGCTAAAATATATAACTTATTTTGTTAACAGTCCCATAGATAAGTAGGTGATTTATCTGTGTTGATAGAAGAAGGGTGATCCCATGACTTCATACTCTTAAGGGATTTACCCAAGAAACGCTTAGCAGCTTTAGAGTTCCGTGTAGCCGATAGAAAGAAGTCAACAGTATGTCCTTGACTATCAACTGCTCTGTATAGATACGCCCATTTCCCCTAACCTTTACATAGGTTTTATCCACTCTCCAGCTATATCCCATGGCAGGTTTCCAATAATAACGTAGTCGTTTCTCTATTTCTGGAGCATACTGTTGAATCCAACGATAGAGGGTTGTATGATATACTTCAACGCCTCTTTCAAGCATCATTTCTTCCAGATCACGATAGCTAATGCCGTACTTACAATACCAACGAACACATCCTAAGATAATTTCTCCTTGATAATGCTTCCCTTTAAAATCATTCACAGGAAAATCTCCCTAATTTAAGTATCCGGGAAATTATCTCATCAGATTTTTATATTTTCTGTAACAGAGTCCATAATAGGCTTCTTTCTATTTTCCCTTCCTGAAATAACAGGAAGATTATTATTTGCAACAAGATAGGATCTATGCTTGTCAGAATCAGACCCTGTTGCAAAATAAATAAAAGTAGGGGGGGTTGATTTATTTTAATATTTAAACTCTACTTTTTATAGAAATAAGTAACTTAAGAAAAAGGGCAAGTACTGTGAAGCACAAAAATACATATTTTATAATCCTTTCATTAATATTGAGCTTTCTATACGTTGATGTATCAGTAGCTACTGGCTCATCAGGATTTTCTCCTGATCTCAGAGAAAATTTAGAAGAAAGAGAGAAAAGTTCTCTTAAGGATGTGCAACGGAAAAATAGTACCCCTGTTATATTGGGTAGAAAATCAGAGGTAAGAGGAGGATATAAAAAACTACTTTTCTTTGTGGGTTTGTTATTAAACCCATTGGATGTAGGAGCTTCGAGTTCTAGTACTGGAGATTATTCAACAGTTATGGATGAAGAAGACCTGTTTAATTTGGGACTTCGGTATGTATATGGTCTTGGGGTAGATCAAGATTATGTAGAGCCTGAAAAACGGCTTGAAAAAGAAGCAGATCAAGGAAATGCAGAAGCTCAATTTAATTTGGGAATATACTATGCTGGAGAAGGTGTAGAGCAAGATTACGCAAAGTCTGCTAAATGGTATAGAAAAGCAGCGGATCAAGGACATGCAGATGCTCAATTTCTGCTGGTAGAGCTATATGGTCTTGGGCAGGGAGTTGATCAAGATTCCATAGAGGCTGCAAAATGGCTTGAAAAAGCAGCAGATCAGGGACATGCAGGTGCTCAATTTGTTTTGGGAATGGCATACCATTCTGGAGAAGGTGTAGAGCAAGATTACGCAAAGTCTGCTAAATGGTATAGAAAAGCAGCAGAGCAGGGACATGCAGAAGCTCAAACTAATTTAGGAGATTTATACCATAGAGGAGAAGGGGTTGCTCAAGACTATAAAAAAGTTGCAAAATGGCTTGAAAAAGCAGCAGAGCAGGGAGTTGCAGAAGCTCAAACTAAGCTGGGTCTTTTATACTATTTTGGAAAAGGCGTAGAGCAAGACTATAAAAAAGCTGGAAAGTGGTTCAAGAAAGCGGCAGAGCAAGGAGTTGCAGAGGCTCAAGGTAAACTGGGAGGTTTATACTTTTCGGGAGAAGGTGTAGATCAAGATTTTACGGAAGCTGCTAAATGGCTTGAAAAAGCAGCAGAGCAGGGAGTTGCAGTATCTCAAACTACGCTGGGTTTTTTATACTATTTTGGAAAAGGCGTAGAGCAAGACTATAAAAAAGCTGGAAAGTGGTACAAGAAAGCAGCAGAGCAAGGAGTTGCAGAGGCTCAAAATAATTTAGGAGATTTATATCATAGAGGAGAAGGCGTAGAGCAAAACTATAAAAAAGCTGGAAAGTGGTACAAGAAAGCGGCAGAGCAGGGAGTTGCAGATGCTCAAACTAAGCTGGGAAGTTTGTACGATAATGGAGAAGGCATAAAGCAAGACTATAAAAAAGCTGGAAAGTGGTATAAGAAAGCAGCAGAGCAGGGAGTTGCAAAGGCTCAGCTTATGCTGGGAGGTTTATACTATTTTGGAAATGGCGTAGAGCAGGATTCTACGAAAGCTCTGAAGTGGTTTGAGAAAGCAGCAGAGCAGGGACATGCTCATGCTCAATTTATGCTGGGAGATTTATACTATTTTGGAAAAGGCGTAGAGAAAGACTATAAAAAAGCTGCTAAATGGTTCAAGAAAGCGGCAGAGCAGGGAGTTGCAGGGGCTCAAAATAATTTAGGAGATTTATACTATAAAGGAAAAGGCGTAGAGAAAGACTATAAAAAAGCTGGAAAGTGGTTCAAGAAAGCAGCTGATCAAGGACATGCAGATGCTCAATTTAATTTAGGAGAGTTGTACTTACGGGGTAGAGGGACTGGCAAAAATTATATAAAAGCTGGAAAATGGTTAAAGAAAGCGGCAAAGCAAGGGGTTGAAAAAGCTCAATATAATCTGGGAACTTTGTACTATGAGGGAGAGGGAGTAGGTCAAGATTCCACGGAAGCTATAAAGTGGTGGACTAAAGCAGCAGATCAGGGATATGCAGAAGCTCAAATTAGGCTGGGGAATATATACTATGTTGGAAAAGGCATAGAGCAAGACTATAAAAAATCTGTTAGATTGTGGACTAAAGCGGCAGAGCAAGGTCATGCAAAAGCTCAATATAATCTGGCAGGGTTGTACTATGAAGGAAAAGGCGTAGGTCAAGACTTTATGGAAGCTGGAAAGTGGTTCAAGAAAGCGGCAGATCATGGAGTTGCAGAGGCTCAATCTAAACTGGGAGTTTTATATCATAATGGAGAAGGGGTTGATAAAGACTATAAAAAAGCTGGAAAGTGGTTCAAAAAAGCGGCAGAGCAGGGAAATGCAGCGGCTCAATTTGTGCTGGGGACTCTCTATGATAAGGGACAGGGAGTAGATCAAGACTCTATGGAGGCACTGAAATGGTTTGAGAAAGCAGCAGAGCAGGGACAGGCAGATGCTCAAAAACTTTTAGGAGACTATTATAGTAGTGGAAAAGGCGTTGATCAAGATTATGTAGAAGCTGCTAAATGGTATAAAAAAGCAGCTGATCAAGGTAATAAAATTGCTGAAGTGTTGCTAAAAAGTTTAATGAGAAAAATTGAAATTTAGATAATTTGATATAAAAATAATATTTTTTATTTTTCTTCTCCTTGTGGTAAAGATTGTAATCTTACAAGCTGTCCTTCAAGATCTTGTAAAAATTCATATAAATGAGTTGTAAGATCGGGGGGTATAAATCTTTAACCCTGTTTCAAAAAATGTCATTAGAGAAGCACGTTTTATTAATCAAAATTTTGGTATTTATACCAGTTAAATAACGATAAATAATACTACTTTTCCTAAAATAATTCTCTAAGACACACACCTCATCAGATTATCTTATTTTCCACAACAGAATCCCATTTTTACTTCCCTGCCCTCCTCACTCAAATAATTTTCTCTATATTTTATGAGGATAACCCTGTTTTCAGAATTCGTAACTGTACAGTATCTATGAAAAAAGTTAGGAGGATTTATGGCCCTGTTTTAACTCCCGCAGAACTTTTTATTGATGGCTTCTCTCCTATATGAGGCATACCATTCTTGTTGGAAGTTAGAGTTGATTACATATGAAATAAACTCATTAGTAAAACTAGTAGAATTTGGACTTTATACTTTTTCATTATAACAACCTCCCTATAAAATATGTTTGTTATTTACTTTAAAAAGATAGGAAAAAATTAATGCCTAAAATGTTTCTCTCTTATAAAAGAACATGCCTGTTGGATTTAGAATTTTCTACTTAAAAGTAGTAGCTTTCTTTAACTACTCCTCATCTAGATATCAAACATATGCTAGAATTCCACCACATCATTTTATTTTTTGCAACAGAGGGTTGTATTATAGTAATATTTGTTGTTTATTGAGGATAATTAATTGTTTATCTTATAAAGAAGGTTTTTTCTATGAAACAATATAGAATTGTTCTGATGGCTTTGTCCTTAAACATATCATATGGTGTATCTTCACTGGCAGTTGGATGGTCTATTTTTTCTGAAGAAAGGGGCGATTGGGAAAAATATCAGAATAAGTCTGTAGGTTTTAAAAAAACTGAGAGTACAAGCAGAAGAAGCGGGGGAAAAAATAAAAAACTACTTTTTTTAATGGGCTTGTTGACAAAACCTGTTCTTAGTTTTGCCTCTGATAGAGGTGCGGATTCTATTGTGGAGAGTAAATATACAATGGGGGAAAATCTGTTACTTAACCAAGAGTATAATCAAGCTGCTAAATGGTTTGAAGAAGCTGCCGATCAAGGTCATGTAGAATCTCAGATAAAAATGGGAGATTTAAACTATCAAGGACATTTGCAAGGACTTATGGGTTCTCTTTATTCTATTTTTACTGGCAGTCAATATGAAGAGGCAAGAAAATGGTATAAAAAAGCTGCAGAACAGGGTTCTTTAGAAGCAAAGTTCAAAATAGGAGAGTCATATATGTATGGATTGAAAGATCCATCACAAAGCTTGGAATGGTATGAGAAGGCTGCAGAAGGAGGATATGTTGATTCACAATACAGACTTGGGAATATTTATAAATCTGGAGGATTTGGGCTGGAAATAAACAATACAAAGTCACTATATTGGTATGAGAAAGCTGCCGAGCAAGGAAAGTCAGAGGCTCAAATTACTTTGGGGTCTTGTTATCAAAGTGGGTGTTTGGATCTGGATAAAAACCTTTCAAAAGCAGTATATTGGATTGAGAAAGCTGTAGAAGGAGGTAGAGAAGGCCTTGAGGATAGTTTAGGGGTTTTACATATACTGCAAACGGTAATGAATGTTGATGAGAGTTATGAGCCACAAATTATAGAGTTTATTAGGGGAAAAGCAGAACAGGAAGTTTCTCCTTCTCGGGATTTCTTCCAGGTTTTACTAGGTGGTTATTATGAGATGGGTAGAGGAGTTGATCAAGATTATAAAAAAGCCAAAACATGGTATGAGTTATCAATAAAAAATGCAGAAAATCCCTTAGATTTTGATGTTAAGAAAAACATAGGACCGGGAGAAGCAGCTATTTTAGAATCATTTTCTGGTATTTCAGAAGGTTCTAACAATCTAGGACAGCTATACGCGTATGGGAAAATAGGAGCCAAAGAAAACTTTTTTGGTAGTGTTCCTAACTACGAAGAAGCAAAAAGATGGTTTGATATGGCTGCCGATCAGGGGCATCCAACAGCAGAGTATAATCTTGGGAACATGTACTATTTTGGTCGTGGTGTAGAGAAAAATTATGGAACAGCTAGGTATTGGTATGATTTATCTGCAGAGAAAGGGCTTCCATATGCATTACATAACCTGGGTGTTTTATATCGCGATGGTTTAGGAGGCATTCAGGATTATGAGGAAGCCTTTGGCTACTTCAGTAAATCGGCATCTCTTTCTTTTAATGATGCTTTTTATAATCAAGCCCTTATGATGCAGGAGGGTAAAGGTGTAGAACAAGATGGTATGTTGGCTAGCAGACAATTCAAGCTACTTCTAGAGGATGGTTATAAGTATAACCATACAGGAGTTATTGACATGTTAGAGAGGCGATTTAAATGGGAAGATTTATCCATAAATAAAAAAGATCCCCATGCTAGTATGATGCTGGGTTGGGAGCACACTCTTAATTGGGGTATTGTACCTACAAATTGTATGCAAGCAAAAAAATATTATGAGGAAGCTATTAAACAAGGTAGCGTGTTAGCAGAGGTAAAACTTGGATTTTTGTACAGTAAGCTAGGATATAATAAAGAAGCAGTTAAAATGATGAAGGGTCCAGCAAAAGAAGAAAATTTTATGGCTAATCATAATTTAGGTATCTGGTACCGTGATGGCGTGGGTGTAGATCAAGACTATTTAGAGGCAAAGAGATTTTTAAAAAGGGCTGCAGAAAGTGGTTATACTGAATCTCAGTCTGCCTTAGGTGAGATATACTATAGGGGTTGGGGGGTGTCGAAAGATTATGGAAAGGCAAGAAAATGGTTTAAGAAAAGTGAGATAGGAGGGGGTTCTTCTACACTGATACATCAAGCGGGCCTTTATTCAGATGGTTTAGGTGGTGATCAAGATTATATAGAGGCAAGAAGATTGTATAAAAAAGCAGCAGATCAAGGGCATGTTTTAGCTTTTCATAAATTGGCTGAACTTTATGAACAGGGTCTAGGTGGTGAGAAAGATTACCATGCGGCTAAGGTTTGCTATGAACAGGCAGAAGAAAAAGGTCTTCCCTCACTAGGACAATTAGCCCTCTTGAAAACAAAGCATACCTTAGGTCTTTAGAAAATTAATTATTATTTTAGGCATCTAACCCTTTTATGGCACCGTCAAGTTAATAAAAAGGGTTAGAGATATGGCCCTGTTGCAAAAAATAAAAGATGAAAAGCTTATTTTTCTGAATATTTCAGGAGAGAAAATTGTTTAGTTAGGTTAGCTGATTTATCAAAAGTGTAGCTTGTCTCACATTTGTTATTATGGTTGATTCTGGAAATAAGAGCATCAGAGAAATCTAAAGCATTGTGTTCATACTCATCCAGAGCTTCCCATAGGATGCTGCCTTTTTCAAAGGCAAATTCTTTTGTTGAGAAGATATGTCTAAGAACATAAGTGATATTTTCTTTCTTGTATTTGTAGCCTCTGCTTAGCACCCAAACAAGTTCACAAAGAACAACGTTATTTATGAAAAGAGACTGAAACTTTCCAGCTTGTTCTTTATCGTCTTGGGTTAAATATCTCACAAGAACATTTGTATCCAGTCCGATCATGATTTTTGCCTTATAACTTTATTCATTTCATCACAGGAAAGAGCTTTATCAGGTTTAGGGAGAATTCCTTTTAGACTGGTAACAGATTTATTAAGAGGAAAAACAACAAAGTGATCTCCTTTGTTAATAAACTCAATCTTACTACCAACTTCTAATTGTAGACTTTTTCTTATAGAGAAAGGAATTGTTACCTGCCCCTTACTTGTAATTTTAGAGTAGAGCTCTTTTTGCATAGATGTATCTTCTTATCTTATCCTTACTAATAACTATAATATTCATTAAAATATAAAACAATCCATAAAAGGTATAAAGTAAGGATATAGGTGTGTCCGAAAAACGATTGTTTTTCTTGTGCTTTTGGCATATTAAGGAAAAACCTACTTTAAATTGTTCTAAAAACGATCGTTTTTGGAATAGAATTCATTACTACTTAAAATTGACATAAAACACAATACAATCTGTTCCAAAACCTTGTTCTTAATTGTTTGTTCTGTTAGGATCACCTAAAATCGTTTTAGGAACAATAATATGCTAATCGGATACGCGCGAGTTTCAACTTTAGATAAAAATCCACAACATCAGATAGATGACTTAAATGAAGCCGGATGTAAAAATATATTTACGGAAAAAATTTCCGGAACTGTTAAGCAGCGTCCACAATTACAAGAAGCTCTTAATTATATGCGAGAAGGGGATACACTAGTTGTCTGGAAACTATCACGTCTAGCCCGATCTCTAACACACGTCATTAATACTGTAAAAGATTTGGAGGTAAGAAACATAGGTCTGAAAGTCATTACTCAGAATATTGATACTTCAACACCAGAAGGTAGGTTGTTTTTTCACATGAATGCCGCCTTTGATCAGTTTCAAAGAGAAATCATTGTTGAAAACACAAGAGCTGGATTAAAGTCCGCTAGAAAAAATGGCCGTATTGGCGGTAGACCCCCTCTTATGACCGACCAGAAACTACGTAACGCCCAATCAATGCTTAAAGATAAGGAAAACTATCCCTTTATCTCTGATATAATCAAAACTCTTGATATAGGAAGAACTACTTTCTATAGACACTTTCCACCTGAAGTAATTCAAAAACTCAGACTATAGTGTCAAAATTCTATCTCGCGATACGTAACTTTATGAGATAGGACCCAACGGATGTGTTATACAAACTTAATTATATAGAAAGTTAGAAAATTCTATAGTTTCTTTTAGCTTTCGTTCTTATTTTTTAAATCAAGGTAATGCAGAACTTTAGGCATAGCGTCTTTTTCTTTTAAATCATAAAACCTATAAGAATAGTAAGAGGCAAGGTCTGAAAATATATCTTCAAGTATCCCTCTGAGTTCTATATCTTCTGTAGTTGTTGGTAATGAGGAAGTGTCTATATCAGGCTCTTCCTTTTTTATTTTTTCAGCTATAGATCTAGAAATACTAACATACTTTTCTCTATCCTCGTCATTTAGAGCAAAAGAATAACGAGTTAAACAAACTATGCAAAACAATATAGTAAAAATTTTAAATTTCATAACTTAATTTCTCCTTGAAAAAATATAATGTGGTTTATCGTATAACTCTAATGGTTCATTTGCAACAAAATAATCTGTTGATATAAAAATAACATGTACATTTATGTTCTCATAAACTGACTCTACATTAATTATACCGTCCCTTTTATCACCGTCATCTTGTTTGAAACTCCTAAAATGTTTTTTTAAGAAGAGAGCTTTAAGGGGAGTATTCTCTACAAGACGATTCAGTAGAGGCTTGTTTAATGTCTTTGCAACCAGGCAACACTTTAGTTGTTTGGAAACTAGATAGACTAGGAAGAAATCTAAGACATTTAGTAAACACAATAGAAAAGCTAAAGAATAGAGAAATAGGATTTAAAGTCTTAACAGGGCAGGGGACTCAAATAGATACAATAACGCCTCATGGGAAGTTAGTATTTGCAACAGGGCCCTAATTAGTGTACTCTTTTTATAATCCTTTTTCAAAAAAAGTAGGTTATTGAAAATAATAAAAATGATTAAATTTTTTTTAGCAATGTTTTCTTCTTTATTTATTATAATGAATGGATGGTCTTTACCTGTAACTGATATAGATCTTGAAGAATCGTTGCATCCAGAAGGGCGAGGTGTGGATCTTACTTCTTTTTCTTCTTCAAGGGCTATTACTTTAGCAAATATGGCAGACTCTGATAATGAGAGCTTAGGTGAAGAGGTTAATGAGAGAGAGGAGAGATTAAAAACAACTTTTGAAGACCTTCTTTTAAGACAATCAACATCCCAAGTTATTCCTTATAATTTATTAACAGCTCTTGGTGCAATAGAGGAAGAAGAAAGAGATAATAATGCTATAACTCAGAATAAATATAAACTTATTAAAGTTCTTTCTGCATTAAGTGCTTCTTGTATTTCCACGGTAGAAGGTCTTATTACTACTTTTGATTATATTTTTTATAGTTCAAGAACAGAAACAGAAAGGAGCAGCTTACCTCTTTTTTCTAGAAGTTTTAACTATAATAGGTGCTTAATAATTGCTCAGAATATGGTCTCTAATGTTAATGGCCACAACTTCTCTTATGAATATAATAAGGTGTTTTCCATACACCCTGGACTATACCACTGTAGAGAAGGCCTCAATATACAAACTATGGATATATTTCTTTTTACCGCCACGGTATTTTTATCCTCTAGTAAAAACTATGAATCTTCCCTTGAGTTTTTTGAATGGGTCTTTAGAGAAGGTGGAAACTATTCATCTTTTTCTTCCGGAAACTTAAATGCAAAAATTTTCTGGACAACTCTTGTAGCTTTATGTCTAGGTTTTAAGCCTATATTTACTCTTATGGATATTATTGAAGTGGGTGGTGAGTTTGAGGCTCCAGAAAACCGTAGCGTTGAAATTCACTTTAATGATACTTACAATGAAACTGTTTATTATACTCCTCCTGTAAATATCTTTTTTGAATATTCCTATATCATGGATCTTTTTATAATGGCTTCTGTATTTTGGAATATTAATGTTGTTAGAGAAGCTTACAAAAGTTCTAAAGAAACTATTCTTTCTTGCACAAGAGGTTCTAACTTCTTTACAAAAAGACAGCCAAAATATACTCAATTTCTTCAAAATAAGAAAAATAGGCTTGCTCAAACTTTATCGGCAGGTTTTAGACGTGTACTAAAAGAACCAGATGCAGCCTTTCAACTTAATTCTCGCCTACATCATCTAGAAGAGCATATAAGCAAAAAATTACAACCCCAACTTGAAACACTTAGAATCTTAAAATTACAACCCCAAGAAATAAATGATAAAAAAATCCAGGAAATATCAAACCTTTCTCAAGAGCGAGATTTAAATGATCAACTGGGCTCTTTATTGAAGCTAAAAGAGCTTATAAGTTTTGCCAGTGAAGGAGAGACCTCTTATTATATTACGCAGCCTTGTGAAGATGGAACATGCCCTCAACTATCTCAATCTTTTTGTAACAAGCACCCATGGTGGTATACTCTTTCCTACAATATGGGTAGATCTGCGGGACTTTTAGGAAGTATAACAATGTGGAGTGGATGGGTTTATGCTATATATGATGGATTTGATACGGATCTTTATACCGCTGTGACTATTGGATCTGTTCTCAGTGCTTTTTTTATTCCTTATATAATGGATCAAGCTGGGAAAGCTCTTTCAGGGTGCCTATCAAAATGTGCAAACTACAACCCTATAAATGGTGAAAATTATCTCAATACAGCAATGGAAAATTTATCTTATAGTAGATGCCATCAATCTTTTAGAGGGATAGTAGGTTCTTTTATTTCTACGGCTGCGGGAGGACTCGTAAATGCACCTATTTGTTTTCTTGGACTCAGTGGATTTTCCTTTATAGAGGATGAGGGTCTTATTTCTGAGGATTCTTCTTATCTTGCTTTAATTCAAGCTATAACTATAGGGCCAGCTATAGGAGCACTTATAGCAGCAGGTTACAATAAGTTTGACAAACATTTTCAGGGCTTAATAACTAAACTAACAAAAAAATGCATGAATGAAAAACAGGCGGCTCAGCAAAACATTGCTTATTTATATAAGAAATCTGATAGATGGTTAGAGTCTTTAGATCTTAATTTTGTAGGGGATTTAGACAAGTATATGAAAGAGGATAGCTGTTTTTAAAGATGTGAAAGAGCAAGATAAAGCGTTGAATATGGCTCTGCGCATCTTGAAAGATCCAGAAATTAATGGCGATGATGGCACCGTCAAGTTAATAAAAAGGGTTAAATTGTTGGTCTATTCACAGATTTTAGGCATGAGTTTTTGCAACAGGGCCTAATTAAGCAGGTTAGAATGTAAAGATTAATAATTAAAAGTATTGATTAGTATCTATATTTGATCTTTACTGTCTATGGCCGTATATTTTTATTGAAAACAAAGGAGAGCATGTATTATGCGACATATGAAGTTTTTTATAATGATTTTACCAATATGGAGTTTATTATACAGTACTTTTTCTTTAGCAGTTGTAGGAGAGGAAAAACAGGGAGGAGGGAGAAAAGGTTTAAGAACGCCTCTTTTAGAGGAACAAAGAAGACTAGCTGGTAAAGTTCATTCTAAGATATATGAAGTAAAAGAAGGCGTGTTAAGTATTCCCTACACAGCTTTAGAACCAGCTCTTTTACAAGGTATTAACCCTAGAGAAGTGACAGGTATTTGTCTAGAAAAACCAGAAAAAGCTATGGGTTTTACGGTAGATATGATTAGGTTTATCCAAGAGAGCTTTCCATCTTTACAAATGCTGCATATTGGTTCGCTTCCTCTTTCCTTACCGGCAAACAAGAGATATAGATGTGAGGGTTTTATTATGCCTATTGTTGCTGCTCAAGAAATAGGAAAACTAGTAAATTTAACTATCTTAAGAGCTCCAGGATGTAAGCTAGAATCTCATGGAGTTTTGAGTTTATCAGGGCTTGTTAATTTAGTAGAAGTAGATTTTAACCTTAATGATATTACAGATGAAGGGGCAGCTGTATTTAGGAATTTTCCTAAGTTGAAAATTCTGAATCTATGGAATAATAGACTTACTGAAGCTAGTCTTAAAGAACTTGAATATCTTGAAGAATTAGAAGAGCTATATTTAGGGGGTAATAAAATAGGTTCTCAAAAAGTCTTGTCTGCAGTAACTACGAGGGAAGTTGTAACGTCAAGTGGTAGCGTTACTGTATCACAAACTTCAGTTACCGTACCTCAAAACTTATATGAACCATCAATTCTTGCACCTCTAGCAAGATTAAAATCACTTATTAAACTTGATCTTCAAACAACTCAAAACAAAGGGTTTATAACGCCTAGAGATTTATTACCGCTGGCTGAGCTTGTTAACCTTCAGATTTTAAATATTAGCACAGTTTATTCAGGATATGTAGAGAAAGTGAAAAATCATCCTCTCCCCTTATCAGGACGACCAACTTTTTTAGAAAATCTTGTAAATCTTAGAGAACTCATAGCTAATGACTCTGGTATAGAAGATGAAGGATTAAGAAGTATTGGAACATTAACAAACCTTGAGGAGTTATACTTGGGTTCTGGACTAGCTTGTAATATAGGTATACCTCAGCATGGTGATCCCAGAAGAATGACAAAAATGGCGTCTTCGGGCAACGTTTACCAAGAAGATGGTTATCAAGCCACCAAATTGAATGGAACAGGTTTGCGGCATTTACTACCTCTTAAAAAGCTAAGAGTATTAGTGCTAAAAAAGCATTTTTTAGGAGATAATGCAAATAGTATAGGCAACTTAACATCTCTTGAAAGGCTTGACCTTTATGATTGTTTTCTAACAGCAAGAAGTCTGGCTTTGTTTGGAAATTTAACTAACTTAGTATCTTTGGATCTTGCAAGAAATAATATAGGAACAGGTACACGTCATTTATCAAGCCTCCATAAGCTGGAAAAGTTAAGATTAAGAAATTGTAATATAAATGATGAAGCCTTTGAACATCTTGCGAGATTAAGAAGTTTAAAAAATCTTGATATAGAAGGTCCTTACTGTGAGTTAACACCCTTGAGTATTCCTAATATTACTACTTTTGTTACAACAAAAGCAACAGAAAGATTTAATGTAGGAACCCCTTTTTTCTCCGAAAGAGAGAAGAATAGAGAAATAGAAAGAGAAAGACCCTATGGAGGAAAAGATTTTATATGGGCATCAAGAAAAACGGTATGGACAAGAGCTAATATTCAAGATCTTTTTAATAGGTTGCCTGCAGGATACGACTTTGGTAGGAATTTTATCCCTAGGAGCTCTTTAACATCATCAAATGCAGCAGATGGTGATGACTGTGACTGTTGCGTTGTTTCCTAAAAGACATAGAAAGAGGTCTTGATCAAGCTTTATATAAACAATATGAGTCTACTAATTCTAGAGCTACAGAGAACGAATATCTTAGTTTCAAGACAGATAGTTCATTTTTTATAAAAACGCCACCTTTAGATAGTAAAGAAACTGATCCATTACAAGCCTGTTTCCCTAAAAGGCATTATATATCCCTTGCTGAGTTATTAAAAACTGTTCATTACCACTCTAATATGCTATCAGCCTTTGAGCATTGGCAACAAACTCATACATCACATATCACATCATATCCTGCTTTATTAGCAGGTATCATTGGTCTTGGGTGCGGAATAGGTGTTCGTAAAATGGCTAGAATATCCTCACACGTTAATGAAAATGAACTAGACCATATAGTTAATTGGCGTTTTTCATTAGA
>JAJRRM010000001.1 GCA_024279475.1 Alphaproteobacteria bacterium
AAGAGTTTTGCAGAGCAATATTTTTTCTTGGTCTATAATGATAGCTCTGCTTAAAATATGTATTTTATCTTGATTATTCATTCTAAATCTTCCTATTTTAGGACTCTATTATAAATTAAAAGATATTTGGTATGTTTTAATTTATAATGCAACCCTTTTAGATCTCTTCATAGATGAACCAATGCTACTTTATTTTCCAGAAAGAGTCCCTTAGAATTATTGGCCCTGTTGCAAAAATAAAATTAGATAAAAAGGGCTCGTTATTTAGAGCAGTTTAACGCGTATAAATACCGAAAGTTTAATTAATAAGACGTGCTTCTCCCATGACATTTTTCTCATTCATCCATGCAGATAGTTGATCTTTCTTAAACATACGCATTATCTCAAAGCCTTTCAGAGTAGCATAAGCTGTTTTCATGAAGAACTCCTCATTAATTTATTCTCTCAGAAAAACATCTCACCAGAGTATCTTATTTTTTGCAACAGAGCCTGAATAAAGCATATCTAATATGCTTAAAAACAAGGCATATTAACTTTTTTGTATGCACTATGAAGTTTAGATCTTTATCAACAGATTTATCCCCAGAAAATGTGGAGAGACATATTTGAGTGAAGAGGGAAGGGGGTTTTCAAAAAGTATATTTTCAGATTGTGAAGACTACCAGATGGAAACTAGGAAGAAAGAAGATTGAATATAATCAACTTAGGGATATTTTTAATCTTTTTTGTATAATTAATAAAGGTTGATAAATATACATTACAGGTGTTTAACTAGGGCTTATTATATAGAGAGGGTGTTTTAAAGATGTTGAAAAGATATAAATTTTATTTTTTAATATGTTTTTTGATAGCAGCTATTTTTACTTCTGGACGTGCTTTTACGATGATGTCTGATTTAAATACATCAGAAACTGCAAAATCCTCTACACGTATAAAAGGAGATATTCTTCTTCATGACGCTAATGATAAAGCAGAGGGTGTTAGGCGTTGTGGAACATCTACCCACGGCATTTTCCTAACTCCTTTATCAACCCCTTTAGATACCATTCGAAGATTGAGAAGTGGTCCGGAAACTAATAAAATTTCTATGTTGCCAGCGGATAAAGCGACTGCTGATCAAGTGCTGCTTTTAGCAGGAGATAGCGCAGCTGATTTATTGGAAGCTGCAAACCTTATTAAAAAAAGTAAAACCCCTGGAATTAACAATGAATATTCTATTATTGTTAGTTTATTTGCAGCTTTAGATTACCCAAATCTATCAGAAATAGTTCAAGCAGCCAATCTTTTCAACTTACATGATATCTTCAATGTACAGCATCTAGCTCGTATACTGGGCCCTATGAGTCAAGAACAACGTAAAAGCACTGTTAGACGTGTGTATGAAGCTTATTCAGTAAATCCTGAAGCTTTTACCTTTTCATGGATTATTAAAGCTTTATCTATACCTATGATCACGCCTTTGACATCTATAAGCACTTAACTTGAAAAGAGATATTTAAGTTTTCCATGATCTGATTCAACAATATTATTAAGATATTTTACTTGATAATGCTTCATATACTCGGGACATTTCCCTATAAAATGTGGATAGAATTATTTTAATGAAATATACTACGACTAATGAACTACAGGTATTAGTTAGATCCTCCAGCATACATAGCTAAAATGATCTATTCATGAGCTTTCTAGAAAAGAAGTTTTATTATGAAGACCGTTCAAGATGAAAATAGGTTAGAGGGAGAAAAGTTTAGAGGTGATTATATTAAGAGAAGCATGATTGAAAAGTCTGCGAGAGAAGGAAATCTCAAAGCGCAAAAATTATTAGCTACCGTTCTTAGCAGTAGGGGTTGGGGGATTAAAGGAGATTGTGTCGCATTATTGAAGAAAGCAGAGCTGAATAATTTGTATGCGCAACGTGAAGGAGTATCCGGATTAAAAAGAATTTTTCAAAGAGATTTGGCAGATGCTATGAAAAAAACACAGAGTGTTCCTGACTCCTGGGCAGGAAGGTCACAGTCTCTAGGTTTAATACGGGAAAGTGGAGAATATATAAAAGCGAGAAAAAGAGGAGATCTGGAAACTCCTAGCTGATCAGGGCTGATCCTCAAGTGTTAACGATCTTTGTAAATATAGTTAAAGAAAGTTTGATAAGGTATTTTCTTTAATGTTTAGCTTAGGTCTTTATATTTTTTATGCGTTAGAAGGATGTCACTATCTGTTGACAGATGAGCTACACGTTGAGAGGAAAGAGAAGAGCCAGACTTTTCGAGGGCTTCTTTTACAATATCTGCAAGCTTTAGTCGCGTTGGAGTATAGTCAGGAGTTTTTACCCATACGTGAATAATAAGTTCCATAGCATTTCCAAGAAATTGCCATAATTCTACAACAGGTCTTGGATTTTTAAGAATCGTATTTTCTTTAGAAAGAGCTTCGCGTATATTTTTACAAGTATTTTGTACAGTATCTTCATAGTTAATGGAGACAAATAATTCTATTCGGCTGTTAGCACTGTGAGAAAAATTAGTGATTTGCTTATTCCATAGCTGAGCATTGGGTACAAAAACACATCTTCCATCAGTGGTTCTTGTTTCAGTTACAAATAATTTAATTTCTACGATAGAGGCAAAGTCCATATTTGGTATTTTAACGAGGTCACCCCTTTTAAAGGGTCTTAGAGTTATTATCATTAAGCCTGCAGCAATATTTGTAAGTGTTTTTTGCAAAGCAAGACCAATAGCAAGACCAGCTGCTCCAAAGGCAGTAAGGATGGAACTTATGCTAAATCCTAAGTATTGTAAAATATGCATACCAATAAAAATAAAAAATAAATATCGAAGACCATTTGCACAAAGCAGAGCTATTGTCCCATCGATTTTAGAGTTTTTAAGCAGGTGTTTTTTTGTAGAGCGGTAGACCCATTTAGCTATGAGCCACCCTATAAAAAAAATAAGGACAGAAGAAACAAAGTTGAGGCTACTATTACTAAATAAGGTGTCTAGTTTATATGTTAAAGAAGCAAGAATGTGGTGAGGAATATCCATTTAGGGGGCCTTCTTATTAACAGATCTTTAAGTACTATATGCTACCTTTAAAAAATAAGAAATAGGGGGCGATTGTTAATAATATAGGAAGCGGGCAGGTTTTGGCATTATAGACTCTATGATGTTTGCTGTTTTTCTTATTAGCTAGTATACTTTTAGCTTAAAACAAGAAAGAAATAAGGTTTTTTTTTGACAGTATCCAAAATAGCTTCTTTTATGACTTATAGCGAGTTAAATAAAAACCAAGTAATTAGATTACAGGGAAGCTGGATAGTGCGTAATTTAGCAGTTTTAAAGGATTCACTTGATAGTTTTCCATTTCATAAATTGAAAGACCTCCCTGGATGTTTAGTTATTGATGCTAGAAAGATAGATGATATTGATATGGGGGGGAGCGTTGCTCTTTCTGATCTAATTCAACAAGTAAAAGAACTTGGTCTTTCTGTGAAAATAGAAATGTCTGACTATGTGAAGGAACACTTAACATTATCAGAAAAATTTGTAGGAAATCTGCCAGAAAAGAGCATTCAGTCTCCTCTTTATCTAAGAAAATTAGAAAGTATTGGTCAACAAACAATAGAAATTAAAAATTTAAACCTCCATATTCTAAGTTTTTTAGGAGAATTTTTTACACGTTTGGTACAAGTTTTTATAGTTCCTAAAAATTTTCGTTTTCGCAGTTTTTTTAAACATTTGGATGTTGTAGGTTTAAAAGCAATTCCTATTGTAACTCTTATTTCTCTTTTAATAGGGATTGTTTTAGCCTATCAAGGTATTACGCAATTATCTCGTTTTGGAGCACAAATATATACGGTGAATCTTTTAGGACTTGGCATTTTACGTGAAGTTGGCGTATTGCTAACGTCTATTGTTATTGCTGGCCGATCGGGTAGTGCTTTTACAGCAGAAATTGGCATGATGGTGATGAATGAAGAGGTAAACGCTTTAAAAGTAATGGGGCTAAGTCCTTTTTATTTACTTATTCTGCCCAGAGTTTTGGCTCTAACAGTTGCCTTGCCGCTTCTAGCTTTTTGGTCAGATATTATAGCATTGATAGGTGGAGCTATAATGATGAATTGGTTGATGGATACAAGTTTTGTGCAATATAAAAACCAGTTACTAGGTGCTATAACCCCTACTGCCTTTTGGGTAGGGATGGTAAAAGCGCCTTTTTTTGGTTTTATTATTTCTTTTGTTGGATGTTTTGAGGGAATGAAAGTTAAAGCTACATCTGAGAGTGTAGGCATTCATACAACGAAGTCCGTTGTTGAAAGTATTTTTCTTATTATTGTGTTAGATGCTTTTTTCTCAATTCTGTTTGCATATTTAGGTATTTAATATGGAAAAACCAGTTATAGTTATTAAAGATCTTGTTAATAAATTTGGCAACCAGCTGGTTCATGATCATATAGATTTAACTATTGAGTCTGGGGAGGTGCTGGGTATTGTAGGGAGTTCTGGTTCTGGAAAATCAGTTTTAGTTAGATCTATATTAGGATTACAAGCATTTAAGAGTGGTTCCGTATCTTTACTGGGGCATGATTTAAATAAACTAGATTACAAAGAAAATAAGAAAATTTTACAAAAAGTAGGGGTGTTATTTCAAAGTGGGGCGCTTTTTAGTTCCTTAACTGTATTAGAGAACATACAGGTTCCTTTAAAGGAGCAGGTAGAAGTGCCCGAACCATATTTAACGCAAATTGCTTTGCAGAAAATGATTATGGCAGGTTTACCTATAGATGCTGCTCATAAGTTGCCGTCTCAGTTATCTGGTGGTATGATAAAAAGAGCAGCTTTGGCAAGAGCATTGGCTTTGGATCCAGAAATTTTATTTTTAGATGAACCAACTTCAGGCTTAGATCCTATTGCTGCAAGGAGTTTTGATGCGTTAGTAAGACAGTTGCAAAGAACATTAAAGCTAACGGTTGTTATGGTAACACATGATTTGGAATCTCTTTATTTGACATGTGACAGAGTAGCTGTTTTGCTTCGTAAAAAAATAATGGTAGGGCCCTTGAGAGAAATAGTAGAAGTAAAGGACCCTTGGGTTCAAGAGTATTTTAGTCAGTTGCATACTCGGCTAAAAATGAAAAAAATGTATAAAGAGCGTAAATAAACATGGAAACAAAGGCTAATTTCATTGCTGTAGGTAGTTTTGTTCTGGCTCTATCTTTAGGGATTATATTTTTTATTATTTGGATTGGAAAGTCTGAGATAAGTAGCAGGCCAGATATTTATGCTATTTATTTTAAAGGCAGCATCTCTGGCTTAAAAACGGGAGCACAAGTTCTTTATAATGGTGTTCCAGTAGGGTCGGTTAGTGAGATTTCTATAGATAAAAAAAATATAGAAAAGGTTCTTGTTTTAGTGGGTATAAAAAAAGGGACTCCTGTGAAAGAAAATGCTATGGCTGATCTTGAAATGCAGGGGCTTACAGGACTTTCACTTATTCAAATAAGGGGTGGTACTCAAGGCAGTTCTTTTTTGCAAAAAAAACCAGGACAAACCTATCCAGTTATTATGTCTAAACCCTCAAAATTAGAAACTATTTTTAATGAAATACCAGAGCTTCTACATCGTTTAAATGATCTAATAAGTGATGAAAATCAGAAAAATGTTCAAATAATTCTGGAAAATATAGCAAAAATTACAACGGAAATAGCAAATCAATCAGAAGTTGTTGAAGAGATGTTGAAAAATATTAATGAGTCTATGAAATCGTTTGGTGTTTTAACAACTCAATTATCAGCTCTTATAGGGAATAACAAAGCATCTCTTCATCATTTTTTAAGCACAGGATTATTTGAATTTACACAATTAATTTCCCAGATGAAATTAACGTTTGATGCACTTGGTCGTCTAACATCTGATGTTGAGAGAGATCCCTTAACATTCTTAAGGGGCTTGCCAGAAAGAGGATATAAAGTTGATGATGTACATTAAAAATAAAGTGCTAATAGTAAGTATTTTTTGTTTATCCTTATTAGGGGGATGTATTAATTTATTACCGAGTGATAACAATAGCTTTGAGCAGATATCTCTTATGTTAGAAGATGATACTAGAGCTTGCCAGGAAATTAAGAAACTTAAACCTGTAAATTGGCAGTTAACAGTTGAGAAACCCATTATGGGTGATTTCTATGATACCAATCGTATTGTTGTTGTTATAAATGGGTATGATTATACTTATGCTGAAGGCATTCGATGGGTAGATAAATTATCTAATATAATGCAAAGTCGATTTATTCAGGTTTTTGATGAATCTCAGAAAATACAAGGTGTTGGTGCACCATTAGAAAGTCTACAGTCTAAGTATAGGCTTATAGGGATTGTTCGCAAGTTTCAAATTAATGTAAGAACTCCTGAAAAGCCAAAGGTTGTTTTATCTTTTATTACAAAATTATTTAATTTGATCAGTTATAAAATTGTTGATTCAGCTGTCTTTACTCAAGAGTACATCATTTCAACAAATAATTTGAAAGATACATCAGCAGCATTTAACAAAGCATTTTCATGCTTAGCGTATGATTTAGCTAAATGGGTTCTTTCTCATGACTAGATAATTCTAGGGATAGGAACTTTTTTTTATAATTAAGTCCCCATCTAAACCCCCCTAATTTTCCATCTGAGTAAATGACTCTATGACAGGGGACAAGGTAGCTAATAGGGTTTTGGCCAATAGCATTAGCTACAGCTCTAAATGCTGTTGGTTTTCCAATAGAATTTGCTATGTATTTATAACTTACGGTTATGCCATAGGGGATACTTAGCAAAGATTTCCATACAGCTTCTTGGAAGGGAGTACCTCTTAAAAGAATATATATAGGGTTGGAAGAAAATATATTGTCTCCCCATTTTTGTAGTATTTTTGGTGATTTAATAAATTGAGCTTCAGGATATTTTTTTTGAAAAATTTTGAGATGTTTGTTAAGGGAAAGCTGAAAAACATGTAATCCACAAAGATATTTTTCTGTGGAAAAGAGGAGTATTTCTCCCAAAGGGGACAGGTACTGGCTATAGTATATAGTAGGTACTTTTTGAGAAGAGGGGGAGAAAAGTATGACTTTGCATTTAGACTCTATGCTAATGCTAGGTGGCATTATTAAGCCTTTCTTCAGCAAGTAAGTTTGCAGCTTTTGAAGAGGGAATATTCTCACTATCTGCGATAGTAAATACTTCAGTTAGCGTTGAGGAAATTATATTTAAATGTTTCAAGGGGATTTCTTTTTTATAAAAAGGGCCTTCATAAGAAACATTAATGAGTCCACCGGCATTTATGATAAAATCTGGAGCATAAAGAATATTATTATCTCTTAAGAGTTGACCATCAGATTCTTGTTTGAGTTGGTTATTTGCTGCTCCTGCAATGATGCTTACTTTCAGTTTAGGAATAGTTACGGAATTTAAAACAGCCCCCAGGGCACAGGGGGAAAAAATATCTGCTTCTTTCGTGAGTATTTCTTTTTCTGTAATAGGTATAGCATTATATTTTTCTACTATTTTTTTCACAGGGCTACTTTGAGGATCATAGACAAAGAGCTGAGCACCTTCTTTATGAAGAAGTTTGCATAAGTAGGATCCAACATGCCCCAATCCTTGAACAATAATTTTCTTATTTTTTAAAGAGCTATCACCAAACTTATAAGAAGCGGCAGCTTGCATGCCCTTCATGATTCCTAGAGCTGTAAAGATAGAGGGATCTCCACTGCCACCATGTTTAAGGGAAAGCCCAACAACATGGGATGTTCTTTCACAGATAATTTGCATATCATGCATAGAGGACCCAAAGTCTTCAGAAATGATGTATTGTCCCTTCATCTTGTCAACAAATTCACCCATGGCTAGAAAAAGATCTCGAGATTTCTTTGTTCTAGGGTTGCCAATTATAACAGATTTTCCGCCACCGAGCTTTAGATTGGCTAAGGCAGATTTTTTTGTCATGCCTTGAGATAACCTTAAAGCATCCTTAACAGCTTCAGACTCATTTTTGTAGGGAAACATGCGACAGCCACCTAAAGAAGGTCCTAGCTGAGTACTATGAATTGCAATAATGGCTCGCAATCCGCTAGCCGCATCTGAACCAAAAGCAACGAGCTCATGATTATATTCTTTTATATCAAAGACCACACTATCTTCCTGATTTTAATTTAGACAGAGTTAATTTTTTATCCTTAAAACTTAAAGGATATTACCCTGATTTTTTATAAAAACCAATAGATATATAAGATTTTTAATCTTAATTTTATTGATAATAATTTTTTATAGCATTGCTAAGAGAGCAGAACATTTCTAATGAAAGAGTTTCAGGGCGTCTCGTAGGATCAATATTAGCAATAGATAAAACATCCAAAGGATTGTCTATAAAGCCTTTTAAATTGGATCTAAGCATTTTTCGACGTTGCTGAAATATATGATGAAGCAGTCGCTGCAAAGTAGGCCAATGTACAGGATAAAGAGGTTTTTCATAAGGCGTAAACTGAAGAACAGAGGAGGTTATTTTAGGTTGAGGCTTGAAAGCACTAGGAGGTACATCAGTAACACGAGAAACTTTTGAAAATAACTGGCTAATAATAGAAAGGCGACCATAAGCTTTTGAGTAGGGTTTAGCTAGTATTCTATCAGCTACTTCTTTTTGAAACATTAATACTAGGTGTTTAAAGCAAGAAGCATTAGATAGCATCTTAATAAGCAGGGGTGTTGCTACATTATAGGGTAGGTTAGCTACTACAGATCGGGGGGATTCACCTAGCTCCCAAAAATTTATTTTCAGAGCATCTATAAATTGAATATGTAGTTTGGGAGAGGCTAGAGAATCTAAGTACTCTTTCATAGAAGGATCTCTCTCAATAGTGTATATAGATTTTACAGAAGTACGTAATATCCAACGCGTAAGACTTCCTGGTCCGGGACCAATCTCAATGATGGAGGTTTCCTTGTTTATATGTGCCGCTGCAATTATTTTGTCTAAAATAGAGGGACAAATCAAAAAATTTTGCCCAAATTTCTTCTTAGCTGTTATATTTTTTATGTAAGAAAGAAGTTCATTCATAAGAGGAAAGCGCTAAAGAACTTGTCTCAAATGTGCTTTTCTATGTAATTGTCTCAAGTAAATGTTAGCATAATCT
>JAJRRM010000057.1 GCA_024279475.1 Alphaproteobacteria bacterium
AATGATACTTTTTTATTGTTCCTTTATTCGGGACCATAATTGGTGGGTTAAAACCGTTGGTAAGGGAAATAAACAAAGGAGCATAGCAGTGAGCACTGCTATGCTAGAAGCCTTAAAGATATACAGAACAAAATATCTAAATCTCACACCCCTCCCGACCTTAAATGAAAAAACCCCTCTTATTAGCCATTCTAAGAACCCCCAAAGGTCTATGGTGGGTACAAGGCCTATAAGAGATCTTGTTCAATCCTGCTTTGATGAAGCTTCCGATATGCTAGAAGAACAAAACAAAAGAGAAGAAGCCAATGGATTAAGGGTGGCTACGGTACACTGGCTCAGACACACAGGTATTTCTGAAGATGTTAAAATAAGGCCCAGAGAGCATGTTAGAGATGATGCAGGCCATAGTTCCAGCGCCATTACAGACAAATACATCGATATTGAGCTCAAAGAACGAGCACAATCTGCCAGAAATAAACGTTTGTGAAAAAATGACGCAAGGGGTTGAAATGGGTTATAAAGACAGAGTGAAATTCTTCTTTGACCTTAAACCCTTATCCAGAAACACTTGAAGAAGACAAGTGTAGATTTTTTATTGTTCCTTTATGGAAACTTACCTTGATCAGATAAAAATCTTAAAGGAAAAGCTATTGTCTCTTTAAAGGTTAGCTTTTTCTTTTTTTTTATAGTTTTCTATCTTAGAAAAAATGCTAGTATATTTAAGACTTTCATCTTTTTTCATCTGAGCAATAGCGCTATCATATCCAACATCTTTACCTTCTTTCATCTGAGCAATAGCTCTATCATATCCAACATCTTTACTTTTTTCCATCAGGGTAATTAAATATGTATCTACTGGCTCTGCTCCCTGAATTGTCACTTTAATTAAGTCACTACTCCCTTCTTTTTCTTCTATTGTTACTTTAAAAAGAGAGCTATCTACCACAGGAAGACCTATTAGGTCCATAAACCTCTTTTTAAAAGTTCCATAGGTTTTGTTTATTTTTTTAATAACAGAATTTTTAGCACTTTTATGAACATCTTCATTCCCGCACATTTGTAACATAGCAAGTAACTTTTTATGATTCTGCTCACTCAAGGGTTCTAAATCTATACATCTCTCTCCAACTACTTGAGTATTAGGAGTAATAATTTGTAAATTCATACCAGGCAAAGAAACATCTTGATCAATAAATAGCTTCTTAAAAGCAAATATATATACTTCTTTTATTTTAAAATCGTTACTTTTTTTTATTTTCAAGAAAGTAATTAAAAACTTATTAATATCTTCTGTACCAACTATTCCTCCAAAAAATATAATTTTATCTTCATCTATTTCAAAAAAAGGAACACTTGAAAGAAACTTAAGTCTCTTAGACAAATTATTTATCTCTTGCTTCCAGGTTTTTTCATCTAAGTTAAAATTCACAGGCATTAACTCAATCCAACTCATTAGTTTTTCTAACTTATCTGATAGATATTGAGATTTTAAGTATGTAGCATTTATGCCTCTTAAGCATTTTGTTACAGCTGAAAAAGAAGGAAGAGCTACCTCAATTTTATTTATCTCTTTATTTAACGTACCTATTTCTTTTCTTAGATCTTTAGAGTTTCCAACATAATTTTCTACTAGATTTTCTACAAAAATTTCAACTCCTATTATAAATGAGTCTCTAATAAAATCTGATTCTAAAGGAATCCCTATATATAATCTCTCCATAAAAGGAAGTGTTTGAATTACAGGTTTTTGATATGGAACACTTCTGGATATTCCAGGCGGTTTTTCTACTATATCATTTGTCTCTTTCTCATCAGTATCTGCATGTGCATTAAAACAACCAAATAGTAGAAAAAGTAAAAAAAGGTTTATTAGTTTCATTTTATTATCCTAGTTAGTAATATTTCCAATGGAAAAATAGTTATCCAAAAAAGTTAATAAATACAAGTATGCGGATTCTATACAAATTTAAAGAATTGTACAATATCTATTGTTTGAACAATATTTTCTTAGTCTTTTTAGTTTAACTTGAGCTTTCTCGCATCCTTGATTGGCAGCTTGAATATAATACCTTTTTGCTTGTTTTATATCTTGATCTACACCATGGCCCTCAGCATATAAGTTTCCTAACTGATATTGAGCTTCTGCAAGCCCTTGGTCTGCTGCTTTTATATACCATACAGCTGCTATTTTATAGTTCTGCCCCACACCCAGTCCCCTATTATATAGGCCTCCTAATCTAAATTGAGCTTCTGCAAGCCCTTGGGCAGCTGCTTTTATA
>JAJRRM010000058.1 GCA_024279475.1 Alphaproteobacteria bacterium
ATGCAGCTCAAGATACACTTAAAGCAGAACAGAAGTATGAATATGAGACTTCAGAAGGAAAAATCTATTTTAAAGCTACAGTTTCAAGAGATCTTCTAAGAGCTACATATGAAGGAGATGATAAGTTTAAAAAGATTGAGAAACTATCAGAAAAAAGCAGAGAAGATTTTGTAGGTGTTAGAGTTGAACAGAGTAAAATAGAAGATATTCAAGAAAAACACATAGAGCTTGAAAAAGAGAAAAGTAGGGGAATATCTCGCGGATTTAGTAGGTAGAATAATTTAAAACTTTTAAAAATACTTTTGGTGCGTCGTTTTTTATGTTAAATTGGCCGCACCAAAAAGTAATTAGAAAGAAATATATATGGATGCATTTTTTATTGGAAGAAAGAATGAGCTGAAAACTTTACAAAATTTAGAAAAGAGGGACTCAGCAAGCTTGGTTATTTTGCAAGGTAGGCGCCGAATAGGTAAAAGCAGGCTTATAGAAGAGTTTGCTAAAAATAAAGTATTTTATTCGTTTTCTGGTATTGCACCTCTTAAGAAAATAACTGCTAAAATGCAGTTAGATGAATTCTCTCGTCAATTAAGTGAGCAATTAAAATTACCAAATTTTATTATGACTGATTGGGGGGATTTATTTTCATTTTTAGCTAAATACACAGCTCAAAAAAAGACAATTATATTATTAGATGAAATTTCATGGATGGGATCTAAAGACCCTACTTTTTTAGGAAAACTAAAAAATGCTTGGGATACACAGTTTAAAAAAAATCCAAAATTAATCCTTATATTGTGTGGATCCGTTTCATCATGGATAGAAAAAAATATTATGAGCAGTACTCTTTTCTTAGGACGTCCTTCTTTATATATGAATTTAAAAGAATTACTTCTACCTGAATGTAATAGATTTTGGAGAAAACAAGCTCATAAAGTCTCTTCTTATGAAAAATTTAAAACTCTTTCAGTAACAGGTGGTATTCCTAGATATTTAGAATTAATAGACCCTAATGCAAGTGCAGAAAATAATATAGCTTCCATGTGCTTTTATCCCTCCTCTCCTCTATTAAAAGAGTTTGAATATATATTTTCTGATATTTTTGGATCTAGATCCTCTATTTATAAAAAAATTCTTTCTCGCTTAGCAACAGGCTCAGCTACACAAAAAGAAATTATAGAAAGTGTGAATCGCTCGAAAACAGGAGATTTTAGTGAATACCTAAAGGACTTAGAACTTGCGGGGTTTATTTCTAGAGATTTTACTTGGAGCCTTAGAAAGGGGTCCTTCTCAAAATTGAGTATGTATAGGCTAAAAGACAACTACACTCGATTTTACTTAAAATATATAGAACCTAACAAGGAAAATATTAACAAGGGGCTTTTTTCTAAAAAATCTCTCTCTTCTTTGCCTGGCTGGGATAGCATTATTTCTTTGCAGTTTGAGAACTTGATTCTCAATAATATACCATACATATTAAATATTTTAAATATTCCTCTGGAAGAGGTAGTTTTTTCAAATAGCTATTTTCAAACAAAAACAAAGAATCAATCTAGTTGCCAGGTTGATCTTATGATTCAAACTAAATTTAATTGTATTTATGTTTGTGAAGTGAAGTTTTCAAAATCAAAAATACCTGTATCTATTATAGAAGATATGAAACAAAAAATTAATAAAATTAATTTCCCAAAAAATTTTTCATATAGACCTGTCTTAATCCATGTTAATGGTGTTAATCATACAATTAATAAGGAAGAATATTTTTCTCATATTATAGATTTTGGAGAAATATTGGTTGAATGAACTTACCTTATATAAATAGTTACCTATTAACAGGAAAAGTAAAGAATGCAATCTACAGATAGCAAGTGATTTTTTGTTTTTAAGTAGAGAAAATGGAATGTTGAGAATTATAATTTCATAATATAAGGTTACTGGAAAAACAACTTTTGGTGCGGCGTTTTTAATGTTGGACTGGCCTCACCAAAAAACAATTAATAGGGAAGAATATTTTTCTCATATTGTATATTTTGAGTAAATGTTAGTTTAATAAGTTGCTTTAAAACTTGAGGAAACCTCTTATGTCTTACACTCCCAAAATAAAATTGGAATATAGAATTTAAAATAAAGTATTGACTACTAGGGGTTCTAGGCGCACATCAGCCATTTGTGACAAGAAGCCCCCAAAACTATTTGTAGGAAAGGGTTTTGGGAGATAAGTTTTTTATCATTTAATTTTTTTAAATTCTAAAACCCCCAGTTTTAAAGGAATTTCATCTTCAAAATTTATATTTTGAATTTGGAAGGATTAATTTCCATTTTTTGGACCCATTCTTCAATTTCAAGTACTCCCGTAGGCTTTAGCTCGTATTTTCCTAAAAGATGAATATGACTCCAGGCAGCGGGAGAAAGTTTTGTTACAAAGTCCCTTTGTTCTTGATTTTCAGACTGGTCAAGCAAGAGTGATAAAATGTACGAGTTATAATAAATGATAGCACTTGCAATGAGGCGTGTACACTCACTCCATATTTCTATTTCCATTTCACTTTTTCCTCTGAATTTACCCCCATTTACATAAGAAATGGCCTTATACAACTGATGATATGCTTCTCCGCGATTAAGAGCACTTCTAACACTTTGACGCAAGCTAATATCATCCACGTAATTTAGAATGTAGATACTGCGAAGAATCCCCTCATACTCCCAAAGAGCATCTTTGGTTTTGGAATAATATTTGTGAGAAGCAAGTTTTGAGATAATGGGGGATATGTCGGTTTCGTTCTGCAGAACAGACGCAATGACATGAATAACCCTTGGCCACATTTCCACAATGAGCCTTCTCTTAACTTTCTGGGAGGGCTTGATGATAAGGTCACAATAATTTTCCATCGGGGAAAAGCAGTAAAGAGGTCTTTTCTGAATGCCAGGTAAGCATGGAAAATAATCATGGTCAATTGTATCGAATAGGGTAAACCCAGTTCGATTATAGCTATGCCCATCACCAGAGTGGCGTGTAGGCATAATTTCTGAGGTATTATTGTAAACTACAGGAAATATAAAATGACTCTCATGCTCATTGGGACTTATGATGCGCGCATTAATTGGAACGTGATTTGTTATATGGTTGTAGGAAGAAACACCTTTTCCAAGACCATAGTATTTCAGGGAATAGCGGGACTTAAGGGTTTCTAGTTTTGTCCCAATTTTGGTCCCATCTAAGCTGCTGTGCAGCTTATCGTCAATATTCCAATATGGGAAGATAGATAATTTAGAAGTTGCGTTATTAATTGCATCAATAGCATTATGCAGGGTTTCAAGTCTGAGATATGTTTTTTCTGTGGTAAGAACCTCCCATAAATTCAAGCTTGAAGCATCAGCCATTTTATAAGAACCCATGCGCACGGCATTTCCTAAAATAGCAGCTATGAGATTTTGATTGTTTCTAGGATCTTTTGTAGAATGAGATTGAATAGCAGAAAACTGTTTTAGGAAATCGCACTGCTTATCAACAAAATACAGAATATCCACAATACCAATTTGGGGCAGCTGTAGAAAGAAAGGGTTATTGATAAGAGTGGGGCGTTTTTGATAGGGGAGGGACCATTTTATCAGGGATCCCTCTTGTTTAAGTTTGATGTGCTTATTTTCTCCATTTTTTAACCGCTGGTTAACTTTTAACAGCAAAGAATCTAGGGTTTTCTCGTGTTCGTCGAGTATTTGATCTATAGGATCGATGAGCTTAGAATATCCCAAGCTTTTCAAAATAGATCCTTTTTCTTTTTCCCAAATTCTTTCATCAATCAGTTCTTCTGAAAGAGCTTTATAACGGTGACTATAGGTGAGGGTAACCTTTTGGGTTTCTATAGATCGGGCCACTTTTCTGTAGAAGAAAAATTCAAAGCGTGGCTTGATAATATCACCAGACTCATCGAGAAGGTAATCCCTATGAGATTTTGGAAGGAGGCTCTTTAAGGTTTGTCCATCAATAGTTTTCCCTAAAAACTCGTTCATTTGACTAATCATTTCTTGAAACTCATTGGATTTGACAGTTGTAAAATCGATGGCTAAAAAAATAGGTCTTAGGTTCAAGGCAATCTGATGTTTTAAAGAGTCAACTGAGTGCCAATAAAGGCTATATTTACGGGATTCTCTTCCTAAAAGAAAGCTTGCAACTTTTTTCATTTCTTTTTGAGGAAGGAGGCTAAATGCCTCTTTCCGTTTAACAAACTCTTTATCAGGATTAGACGTAAATAATTCTAAAACATGCGCTGTTTGTCGAAGACCCTCGTCCATGCTTGAAACAAGTTCATCAATTTTATTTTTGCTGTATTTTTTTGATCTTTCATGAAACTGAGAAGCGTAATATTTGAAGAATTGAACAAGATTATCATTTACTTTTTGGTAACGGGTAAAAGCATAACACAAGAGATATAGATAAACTTGATTGATTGGCATGCGCTTAAGCATATAAATTCCATAAAAATTTACCAAAGACCCATAAAACTCTATCGTTTTTTTAGGTAATTGGGCTTGTTCCAAGGCTTTTATGGAAGATTTAAAAAGGGGTTTAAGATTTTTGTGTCTCTCCATTTCTTTTCTCCCTTCAGTAAAACTAAAGTCTTTCACATCATTTTTAATTTGCTCTAGACTAGAGAAAGAATTCTTGGATTTTAGAAGTTCCTTTATGATCTTTTTCGTCTTGGCTTCCACAAATTTTTTGCAAATTTCTGAGAGACGTTTCTTTTCTAATACAAGCGTTTTAGAAATTATCCTTTGCAAAGCAGAATAAGGAGGCAACGCCACTTTTTTTGAAGCCAGATAATCAAGAAGGGCCTTGGTTAATGGCTTGGGCTTAGGGTGACGTTGGACCATTTTCATAAGAGCCTCTAAGGTCATTTCCTGTGTTCTATTGCTCCAGCGAATAAATCCTTCATGCTCAAGTATTTTGTTTTGGATGCGAATGCGCTGGCGTGGGTGTGGCAATCTCTTGTAAATTTTCTTGTCAAAAAGATATTTTTGATAAATATAATCCCAATCGCATTTGATGTTTCTTGGGGTGAAATTAACAAAGCAAAGCGTGGATCTAAAATATCCAAGACACAGTAAAAAATAGATTTTATCCCGATCAGAAGAGAATTCTTCCATCAAGTGAGCATCTGCCTTTGTAAAGGCAAAAAAGCGATCTTGTTCTTGAGGGGAGAAGGAGGGGAATTCGTAGAAACTGTTATATTCTTGTTTGTTAAAGAGCTGAATTCTTCCAGAAGAAAGTGGTGGCATTACGTTCTCTCATATGGCATGATAGATAATAATCCCTGTAATTGTTATTACAGAGTTAGATCATAATAACTGAATGAGAGATAAATGTCACGCACTTATAAGACTCCTAAACCTTTATTTGATAAACTAGAAAACCTTTCTGCACTTTATAAACAATGTCAGCATAATACCTCTCGTAATACTATAAATTTGTGGCTTAAAAAATGTTTGGAGGATGATATGGTACTTATGCCACGCTTAGCATCCAAGGAGTATCACTATGGTCTTCTGTTTCTCTATAGCTACAGAGGAAGTTTGGATACTTTTAACTCATACAGGCGGGAAATAGAGCGATTTATCCAATGGAGCTGGTTTGTTCACAAAAAACCCATTCTGTCTTTAAAGCGTCTCGATATAGAAGAATTTATAGAATTTTGTATAAACCCTCCAAAATCATGGATTTCTACTAAGGTTGTAAGTCGTTATACAAACAATTCAGGCGATAGAATACCAAATGCTTTATGGAGACCTTTTGTCGTTAAAGTATCTAAAAAAGCCTTTCAAGACGGTGAGCGTGCTCAGAAAAAAGGGTTTTATTTATCTCAACAAGGCGTTAAGCAGATATTTGCTATTCTTGGAACTTTCTATAACTTTTTGATCCAAGAAGAAGCAACAGAAATTAATCCTCTCCTACAAATACGACAAAAAGGTAAATTTGTACAAAAACAGGCTACCTCTCGAGTCATTAGGCGTCTTTCCAATCATCAATGGAAGACTGTCCTTGAGTCTACCAATGAACTTGCTCAAGAAGACCCAGAAATACATAAACGCACTCTTTTTATTATGCAGTGCCTCTATGGCATGTACCTTAGAATTTCTGAATTAACCGCCCACAACAGATGGACACCCAAAATGTGTGATTTCCATAGGGATAGTGATGGGAATTGGTGGTTTAAAACGGTTGGAAAAGGCAATAAAATGAGGGAGATTGCTGTAAGCAAAAATATGCTGCAGGCCTTAAAAGATTACAGAAAACACCTTGGGCATACTCCCCTCCCTTCCCCGGATGATAAAACACCCTTGATTAGAAAATATAGAGGAAATGGAGCTATTGCTAGCACAAGTGCAATCCGACAGCTTGTACAACGTTGTTTTGATAAAGCGGTGGAAAAGCTCAATGAAAAAGGTCAAGGAGAGGATTCTAATATTTTAAGATCTGCTACAGTTCACTGGCTCCGACACACAGGAATCTCAGATGATGTAAAAGTACGTCCCAGAGAACATGTCAGAGATGACGCTGGTCACAGCTCTAGCGCCATTACAGATCTATACATCGATGTTGAGCGAAAAGAACGGGCCAAGAGCGCCAGAAATAAAAATATATGATGTTTATAATGAATGGTCCAATCCTTTTCCTACAAACAGTTTGAGACCCCTTTTGTCACAAATGGCTGATGTGCGCCTAGAACCCCGATTAGCTAATCTTCTTACTTTTCACACGCTCTTTAACTTTGCTAGAGAGGAACAACGCTATTTTCATGAAAGACCTATATATCCAAATAAGTGTAAGAAATTAATGCATGATTTATATGGAACTCACCCTAAATGGTATAATATCACGCGAACAATAGGAGAAATAATAGGCCTTGCAGGAGGTGTTTCTATGTGGTTTGGATGGGAATATGTTCTAGGAAGTACAGTTCATGCTGATAAAGAAACATCTAGGGTGTTAGCTTCTCTTATTTCCTCTCTTTTTATCCCTTATATGATGAGAGAAACAGGTAGAGCTTTCGCAAGAACTACTGCTTTAGTTAAGGGATATAGGCTAGAAAAAGAAGAATTTTGTATAAATATAGAGGATTTAAATTATAGACCTCTTAGAAGCATTGTAGATATTTTACATTTATTAGTAAGTATCCCTACAATGTTTCCATCAGCTATTCTCGGAGCTGATGGTATAGTATATGGATATGATACTCTGGATTTTATCAATAAAAAAGATCAAGAAGGATATCTATTCTTTACTCTTGTACCAAGCATGATGGCTTTTGGTGCTGCAGAACATAATAGAGCAGGACCATATCTTCAAAAAATAATAACCCGATTAAAGAGCTATAATTCTAAAGATGTGGTTTCTAAAGCTCAACAACATGCATCAACTCTATTAAAAAAAGCAGATGAATGGGTTATGTCTTTGCGAGGGGATATTGTTATCTCTCTAGGAGAATATCTAAAATCAGATGATCCAAAAACTTGGTTTTCAAACCTAGGAATACCAAGTCCTTAATAGTTGGCCCTGTTGCAAGATCTAAAGAATGAAATTAGTCGTGCACGGATAAAAGCCCACTTTATCCTCTGTATAAAAAGAAGTTTTCTCTATCAACAGATGAGGCCATCTAGAAATAGCAAGTTTCTTAAAAGCGTAGAGTACCCTACAAGATAAATAAAAATTGACTTGTAACGGAGCGAGCATTATAATGAGTACGGTACTTTTGTATTTTATTCTATAGGAGGTTTTATTATGAAAAAGTTTTTAATAATTTGTTTGATATCTACATTTTCAGTTTCTTCATCCTGGGCAATGTTTAGGTTTTTGGAGAAGGGAGCTGAGAGGGGAGCAAGAGCGATGGTGAAAAGATATTCAATAAAGGGATTTAAACCGGAGTCTACCCCGGATTTTCAACCGAGTGGTAGAAAACTTCCAAAGGATGTGACGTTCCTTGGTAAAGATAGTGAGTTATTTATTGTGAACAGTGAAAGACAAAGCTCTGCTTCTTCTAAGAAGAGCATTTTCTCTGGACAGAAAGATCTCAAAAAAAAAGAGAAGTTTATTTAACACGAGAAGCTGCACCGGGATCTCAATCAATAGTTAGTAGTCCTTATAAGGCTGGTAGCCATACTATCCTTGATTCTTTGTTTGATAAAAGAGTTAGAGTAAATAATACCCGTGAGTATCCGTGGCAAATACATGGACTTGTGGCTGTTAGTTTTGATATTCCAGGGGAAGGGAGAATATACAGCAGGGGTACAGGAACATTAATAAGTCCAAATTGTTTTTTAACAGCTGCACACTGTTTGCATGAAAGAGGTTTAACTGGAGAAAGTATATATCCCTCGTCAATAAGATTTTATTCAGGCATACAAGGTTCAGAGGTTCTTATTGAAGCAAGTTCTAAAGATTTTTCTATTCACCCCTCATATGCTCAAGAAGAAGACCATATTTTTGATTTTGGTGTTGTTAACTTAGATAAACCTTTAGGTGATATTCTTGGATATGCTGAACCAAAGGTGTTGAGTAGTGACGAGCTCAAGGGGAGAGAAATAACAATTACTGGATATCCGGGTCAGAAATCTTTCTTTGATCATTTATTTAATCGTCCGACATATGACATGTATACAATGTCAGGTTCTATTAGAGAGCTGGATTCTTATGTTTTATATTATGATGCTGATACCTCTAGTGGTCAAAGTGGAGCAGGCATTTGCAATATGAATGAAGAAGGAGTTGTGGAGTGTTTTGGCGTTCATACGAGAGGATCTAAACTTGAAGGGAATGGGGGAATAAGATTCAGCCAGTCAAACTTTAGATTAATAAATGAATGGTTGAGCAAATGGGAAGAGTTAGATAATTCTTGAGAACCCTGTTGGGTTCCTCTAGGGGTAGTTTGCGGAAGGGGGAAGGTATTAGGTTTTATATATTCTGCAATGTATCTTTTACACTCATTTCACCATAAAATTCCAACGCTTTAAGATCTGTTTCCTCTGTTTAGCTATTAATCTTGATATTACAACATGGCCCCTATGATATACTTTAAATAGGTAATAAGTATTATTATTACCTATTGATATAGGTAGTTTAAAATGTTACATATATCCTATGATTAAAAAACAAATTATTCCTCTTTTTGATTCTCTTAAGTGTATAAATGATGACCCTGTAACCTTCATACACCTTGATGATTTTCATAAAAAAGATTTTATAAAATCTTTAGCTTTTTTAAGATCTTATAAAGGTAGTCTGGGGACCTTTACATCGTATAGAAGAGAAATTGAAAGACTCTTACAATGGACTTGGCATATTAATAAAAAGGGTCTTAGAGACCTTAAGCGTGAAGATATAGAAAGATTTTTAGAGTTTTGTCAAAATCCTCCTAAATCATGGATAGGAACAAAAAAACAGCCGCGTTTTAAGGGAAAAAGTGATAACAGAAAAGCTAATCCTGAATGGAAACCTTTTTTAGCTAAAGTTTCTAAAAGAGATTTTAAACATGGAGAAAAACCAGATGTTAGGGATTTTTCTCTTTCTAAAACATCTATTAAAGACATGTTTGCTGTTCTTAGCAGCTTCTTTAACTATCTCTTACAAGAAAAATACCTTTTCACAAACCCTGTGGCTCTTATTCGGCAAAAAAGTAAGTTTATTCAAAAACAACAAGGTATATCTAAAATAAGAAGATTAACGCTCAATCAATGGCAGTGTCTTCTCAATACAGTTAAGAAAATGGCAAAAGAACACCCTGGAAGCCACGAAAGAACTTTATTCATTCTCTCTATACTTTATGGAATGTACCTTAGAATATCAGAGCTAGTGTCAAGTGAGAGATGGACGCCAACTATGAATGATTTTTTTATGGATAACAAAAATAACTGGTGGTTTACAACAGTTGGTAAAGGAAAT
>JAJRRM010000059.1 GCA_024279475.1 Alphaproteobacteria bacterium
CCTCAGCCAATACTTTTGTGATTGCTGCTGTTAGCGTCGTTTTCCCATGGTCTACGTGACCTATTGTTCCTATATTACAATGTGGCTTGTCTCGTTTAAACTTTTCTTTTGCCATAATCCGGGTCCTTTTTAATGATGTAGATATAAATTAACTGCCTCTCTTATACCCGAGCTTTTTTTGTAAAACAAGAAGAAGATATGCTACTTTGGTAATATACCTTTTTTAAAGATAAAACTGTTGCATGAAAATCTAGCATAGAAATTGATTTTATATTTCTTCTATTTCAGCATGCAGATTTTTAGCGAGGGATTTAAGGTTGTTGGCTATATAAGGGTACTCAGTTTCTAAGCGTTTTAGAGTTGCTTTAGCCTCTTGAATTTTGTTTAAATCTTTCAAAACAAGAGCTAGCTTTAACAAGGATTCAGGTGCTTTAGGGTGACTTGGATACTGAGTATAAACATTTAAAAAATGAGAAGCAGCTTCTTGATTATTTTTTAAAGCGCGTGCAATCTCTCCGGCCCAGTATAGAATGTTAGGTTTTAAAGAGCTATTAGAGAAATTTTTTAAAAACTCTTTTATTTGAACACTAGCAAGAGCAAGCTTATTTTCTCTAATAGTTTTCTGAATTACATTATAGGCGTCAACATCATCTACAGGGGAAAAATCTAGTTTTTTTTCAGCTTCTGTAGCTTTTTCTTCACCAGTTTTTAATTGAAGAGAAGGTATATTTTTGGAAACAGACTGAGCAGCTAGCTTCATAGGTATAGCTAGGGATTTTTTTTCAGAAGACGTATTTTTTTTAGCAAAGGATGTCCTTGGTATATTTTCTCTTTCCCCTTTTGATTTTAGAGGGGTAGCTGGTGTTTTCTTTTCAAAAGGTGTGTTTTTTTTGACAGGCATCGCATGAGATGTGGAGTCTAGTTCCCTTTTTTGAAGTATAGGTGATAGTTTAGGTAAAGCGGGTAGGTCATTTTTTTTAAAGCGTTCTATTTTTTCTACAATATCCACTATTCGACGAAGCTCTGCTTCTAAAGCAGCTAAACGAGTTTCCAGGTTGTCTAATATATAACTTGTGGAGGAATCTTCTTTTAAAAAGGCTAGTTTTTTGGATGCTGGGGTTGTTTTGGCAGATGTTTGGTTGTTTTTTATTTGTTGTTGAGCAGTTAAAGCTAGTAACTGTTTTTCAATACGTTTTAAAGAGATGGTTATATTGGTAGCTTCTTCGGGCATATTTTGTGCGAATGCAAAGGGCAGAGCAAATAAAAAGATAAAGGAAGAAAGTAAAACTCGGATTTTTATTTTTTGGCTTATTACTATAATTTTCATTGTCTCTCAATTTATGCTAAAGTGTGTTCTATATATTTTTGTTTACAAAAAAATAGTAAACTAACTCAAAACTTAGTGCAAGAGATGTCAAAGAGTCTTTTAATATAAATATCACTTTTTTTTCCTTATCCCTTCTTCCAGTAAGGTAATACGTGTAAAATTTGACCATGCACAGGAGAGGAGTCTTTTAAGAGAAGCTCCTATAAAGTAGCTATGCAAGAATTTGAAGAACTTGCAGAAAGTGGATCATTCCAGAGGGTGCCTTGTATTTGAGTTTTTAGTAGTAAAATAAGCGGAGGAGGTAATGCTTGTGTTGAAAAAAATTAAAGGAGGTTTTCTGAAATAGTAATAAATATATTATTGAATGACTTGATTTTTCTATATTTTTTATCTATATTTCCCTTCTACTATCTATTTAAAATACCTTAGGAGTGTCTTAATGAACGAATCCCCAGATAAAAATGTGATGATATCTTTAGCAGCTGGTATTGTGGAAAAGCATGTATCAAATAATACGGTTCCTGTAGATGATCTTCCTGGGTTAATTCAGCAAGTTTATAGAACACTTTCTGATATTTCAGCTAAATCATCTAATTTTTCTGAAGAGAGGGAGCCAGCAGTTCCTATTACGGCCTCTATCCATCCAGATCACATTATTTGTCTTGAAGATGGGCGTAAATTGAAAATGCTCAAGCGTTATTTACAAAGAGCCTATAACCTAACACCAGAAGCATATCGTCAACGATGGGGCCTTTCGGCTGACTACCCTATGGTAGCTCCAAATTATTCTAAAAAGCGAAGCACTCTGGCAAAAGGTTTCGGTCTAGGGGCTCGCTACTCTAAGGGGTAGAGGAAAGAATAGGATTTAACCTTTTTTTATACCGCATGATTTGTTATAAGAATCAAAGAAGGTAATTAGTAAATAAAGGTAAGTTTATGGCCGGCCACTCTCAGTTTAAAAATATAATGCACCGCAAGGGTGCTCAAGATGCAAAGCGCGCAAAGTTATTTACAAAAATTGGTCGTGAGCTCACCGTGGCAGTCAAAGAAGGGGGGGAAGCCCCAGATTCAAATCCACGTTTACGCACAGCTATTGTAAATGCACGCTCTCATAATATGCCTAAAGACAATGTGGATAGGGCTATTAAACGTGGTCTTGGCGGTGAGGGTAGTCAAAACTACGAATCTATGCGCTATGAAGGGTATGGACCTGCAGGTGTTGCTATTATTGTGGAAGCATTAACGGATAATCGCAATCGCACTGC
>JAJRRM010000060.1 GCA_024279475.1 Alphaproteobacteria bacterium
ATATTTCTAAAGTTATCTACACCTGTCTGATAAGAAGTAAGTCCAACTTCTTCAAGCCCACGCAGTATGGACGGCATATCTTCAATATGCAAATAGCGAAGTTCAATCTGTGCCCGCGTGGTAATGTCTATATAATCTTAAAACGCGGTGGCAACCATATTATGTGTATAGGTGCTAAACAGGATATTAATGAAGGAGAAGTTTTTCCTCTTTCCTTGACAATACGTAATGCTAATAATAAAGAACTCTTTACTCACCATGTTAGTATACCTGTTAGAAACAGTTCTTAATTGGCCCTGTTGCAAAAAATAAAATGATCTAATTCAATAATATTATTAAGATGTTTCCCTTGGAATTTTAGAAAGAAATCCTCTATACTTTATTAGAACTGCTAAGCAATACATATATTTTATATATCTACCTTGATTAGGATTTTATAATGTTTAAAAAACTCTCTTTATTTTATTCACTTATGATACTTGTCTCTTCAGTAAGCCACGCTATGTTTAGCGAGGAAGGAGTTAGAGATGACAAGAACCCTCCGCTTTCATCGAGAAGAGATGGTGAAGTAGCTGTTGCAAGTCCTACTGCTATGCACTCTACAGAAAAAGAGTACCTTTTAGAGTACTTAAAGCGGGGAGAAAGTTTAGCATCTCCCATGTTATACTTAACTTCTATAATAGGTATGAGAGAGCAAACAACAGTCTTTGATACTGGTAATGATTACTTTCATCAGTATAGCTCATCTAGCGCGCACGGATGTTATGGAAACAGCCTTGGAAAATACACTAACAGGAAAACTAACAGTATCCTCTAGAAAGGGAGATCTTTATAAGACCCTCGGAGATGTCGCAAGAGTTAGAGAGAATATTGTACAGCGTTCTTTTATAGATCTTCTACCAACCGCGTTTGAGGGAGAAAATGCCGCTTTTCTGCCAGGTCTTCATCACAAGTATGCAAGCTATCGTGTCTTTGGAACAGAGGATCAGATTGAAACATTTCAAGCACATATGAATGGACACCTTGCTGTATTGCAAGAGAGTATCTCTCGGGAATATACAACCTTTGAAGAAGCACCTATAAACACAAAAGCCACCTATATTGTCATAGGGGAAGATAGACTGGCAGAAAACAAAGCAGCACTTGGTGCTTATTTTTCTAACAACCGAGAGAAATACTTCTTATAGAAGCTCTCCAAGAAACACTTACTCTGGAAGGACATCAGCTTCCAAAAAATGTTTCTCATCTAGCTTTTTCAAATACACGACATAATTTAACGGCTGTTGGTGATCAGTTTCTTCTTCTATGTAGGTTCTGAGTAAAGGAAGAATAAAAAAGTATCATTTGTCCCTGCAACCCTTTCAATGGAAGGGTTTTAACCCAAAGAATAATTTAGGCCTGTTCTTATAACACATTGATATTATTAGAGTTTTTTATATTCATTTTAAACACCTTGCGTCATTTTTTTACAAACGTTTATCTTTAGCGGATCGAGCGCGTTCCTTGAGTTCAATATCGATGTATTTATCCGTAATGGCACTGGAGCTGTGCCCTGCATCATCTCTCACATGCTCTCTGGGGCGTATTTTAACATCTTCAGAAATACCTGTGTGTCTGAGCCAGTGTACCGTAGCGACCCTTAATCCATTGGCTTCTTCTCTTTTGTTTTGCACTTCTAGCATATTGGCAGCTTCATCAAAGCAGGTCTGCACAAGATCCCTTATAGGCCTTGTCCCCACCATAGAGAGCTGTGAGTTTTTCGCATGACCTATAAGAGGAGTCTTTTCGTTGAAGGTCGGTAAGGGCGTGAGATTCAGATATTCGGTTCTGTAGCGCTTTAAAGCGCTTAGCATGGCATTGCTTACCGCTATGCGTCTCTGCTTGTTTCCCTTTCCAACTGTTTTAAACCACCAGTTATTATCAGTGTCTTTAAAAAAATTTCCCATAGTGGGCTTCCATCTTTCATGAGCGACCAGTTCAGAAATACGCAAGTACATTCCATAAAGACATGAGAGAATAAAAACGTCTCGTTCATATTTTTCATTAACTTCTGCCTTTTCTTTAGCAATATTTAAGACTGTTTCCCACTGATGATTTGAAAGCCTTCGAATCATGGGGGCAGACGCCTGTTTTTGGATGAACTTACTTTTTTGCCTTATAAGGGCTATGGGGTTCACTTGCGTTACTTCTTCTTGTAGAAGATACTTATAAAAGCTTCCAAGGACGCCAAACATAGCTTGCATAGACTGCTGAGAGAATTGGTGATTTCCTTTATCTCTTTTAATACCTTTTCTATGGTCTTCTTTGCTCAAATAGACTTCAAATGGCTTCCATTCTGGATTAGGGTAGTTTTTTCTACCGGTTCTTTTAAAGCGGGGTACTTTTTTAACTCCGATCCACCGTTTTGGTGGTTTTTGGCAAAATTCTATAAAAGCTTCAATATCTTCACGCCTATGATCAAGAATGGATTTTTCTCTGACAAACCAGCTCCACTGAATAAATCGCTCTAAATCACGCCTATAGGATCTAAAGGTATCTGCAGATCCTCTATAGCTATAAAGAAATCCTAGCGCTAGTTTATATTCTTTTGAGGCATAATCTGGAAAAGGAATCTCTTCCAAACAAAATTCTAGCCATTGAGAAATTTTTCCATGAGGATCTGGGTGGTTTTGGAGCTCCTTGTATTGAATAATGGTGTTTTTTAGCGTTTCAAAAACAGCTCTGGGCCGATAGTTCTTCATTGACATTATCCCTAATTTTAATGTTAACTGGTACACATATTTACCAGCTTATTTTGTTTGTGTCAATGAAAGGACTCTCCCATGGCTAATAAAATATCTCATCTCTTAAACGCCACTGAACTTCTCGATATATATGGTACCCCTGCTCTTTCCGACAGAGAGCGTTTAGAAATATTTGCCTTCAGCAAAGAAGAAAAAATTCTCTTTAATAAGTTAAGAAAACCCTGTGATGCCCTTTATTTTTTCCTTTGTTTATCCTTTTTTAAAATGAAAAAAACGTTTGTGAACATAGACTATAAAAGCGTTTCAATCGACTGGAATCACTTAGTAGAAAGATACTTTCCAGAATGTATCCTTTCCAAAGAACTTCCAGAACGGGCTCAGCAATTCAGAATCAAAAACATGATTCTAGATTTATGTGATTACAGGCGCCTCACCAAAGAATTGCAGTCAGAAATGATTGAAGATCTCTCTCAAGTGGCTTATAAGCACCCACGTCAACGCCAACTCTGTAAAGAACTCTTGAATTTACTTTATAACAGCCGAATTGCTATTCCTGGATATGCGGTTCTTCAGAATATGGTGAGCCGTGCTTGGAATGGTGAAACGAAACGCCTTACCAAAGCCTATCTTAGACATACAACTCTTAAGGAACGTAAGGCGGTGTTTTCTCTTTTGGAGAAATCTGAAAGTATGTATCCCCTTATGAAACTTAAACAAGAAATGAAGACCTTCAACACCTACGATATCTGGGATGAAATTGACAAGCTTCAGAATCTTCAGTCCCTCTTTGCCGTGTCTTCTCGTGTTTTGGAATCACTCCAGTTACCAAAGGCTACCATCTCTTACTACAGTGATCTCATCACCTACTATAATGGCGCACGACTGAGTCAACTAAATACCCACATGGTGGGGATTTACCTTCTTTGTTATGTGCATATGCGCTACCAATCTTTAAATGATAATCTCCTGGAGGCTTTTAAGAAACGAACTCAATCAACGAAACTAAAAGCTCTAGAATATGCTAAAGCGGAATCTCTCAAGTATATGGATTGTATGAGAACAATGCGCAAACAGGTAAGCCAAGTCTTATTAACCATCTTTCATTATCCAGACCCAAAGTTTGTGGCAAAAGCCCCTCTTTATAAGGAACTGCCTGAAAGTGAGTTTTTAGCAGCAGCTCTTTTACTCGTTGATGAGAAGTTTGATAAAGAGAGATTGTTCTGGAAATTTATTGATGATTCTGAATCCGTCATCAAGCTTAACCTAAGAAGCCTTTTTGAAGTTATTCGATTTGACGCTACAGACCATGATGTGTTGAATGATGTTATTGATTATTTAAAAGGCGCCTTTTATGCCGATAAAACCCCTCCCTTGCCACCACACATTAAAAAGTGGATTGGCACAGAGCGTGAGACACACCTCTTTAAAGAGGGGAATATTATTCTGAATCGCTTTGAATTCTTTATCTACAGAAGAATCGTCCACCACCTACACTCTAATAAGCTCAGTC
>JAJRRM010000061.1 GCA_024279475.1 Alphaproteobacteria bacterium
ATAAAGCTCTAAAATTTTATAGACTAGCTGCTAATAAAAGAGATCCTGAAGCACTATCTAAAATAGCTCGTATCATACACCAAGTACTCGCCGGTCAAGATTATGCTCCCTTGCCTGAAACAACTCCTCAAACTCTGAAAATAATGATAGAAGAAGGCGGATCAGACTTTTCGGCCGAGACTATATATTCAATCGTTGAAGAATACGAACTTTTGGCAGGAAGGCTTGGGGATCCCCAAGCTCTTAATAAGGCTCATATTATAACTCAATTCCAGGAAGAAGGTACTTCTACTACTCGTATTGATATTTTCAAAAGTGTCAGAAAATTTTTAAGAATGAGGGCAATATAAAATGTTTCACATCTACTTTCTTGCTTAAGTTTGTTTCTAACACCTGTGTGGGCTAGCAACGTCATAGTTGACCTTTTCCCGTTGGTCAGGGAAATTCTGTTATGGTCCGTTACAAACCCATTTGACAGACCCTCTTAGTCCATGCTTATTGATGCAGGTTAGTAAAGCGACTTTTCCTGCTGTATATAAGAGAAAATCAACTCAAGAAAAAAGAGGCCATACTCTTCTACCTTCTTCGTTGGCAAGAAGTAAGAGGTAAATGAAAGAGCCTCAGCCAAATCCAAAAGATATGGAGAGAATAACTTTAGGTACTGACGAATCTAGATAAACATCTTCTGCCTCTTCTGGAGCTGACTCTGGTGATGATATTTTCCACCCTGACCCTTTTGTGGAACAAGTTCTACAACAGGATCTGCTTCTGGAGGCCAGAGGTAAAGCTCACAAGAGAAGATAAGCAACAAGCAGTTATTCTATAAAACACCACCATGAAAATATCCTATTAATTCTACACTTGGAGATAAATATCATTAGAATATAATATTTATTGCAACAGGAACATTTTTTATAAAATAGAGCTTCTCCATAACCTGGATTTTCAGCTTTACTATACCAATCAAAAGTTTTCTCATAAGCCTATGCTTACACCCCTATATTTCTAATAATCCGATAAGTATTATTATAGGGTTATTGGTAATCTATTAAATATGATGCATTCTATGACTAAATCTTTTTTGCCATTCTTTGACACTTTAAAAAATATTAATGAGATAGATCTTTCTCTCTATAAGGATAAACTTATAAATTCTAAGGATTTAGAGAAGGCCTTAGCCTTCTTAAAGTTATACAATGGTAGTCAAGCTACTTTTAACGCATATAGGCGTGAACTAGAACGTTTATTACGCCTAAGCCCCTTGTTCCAAAAAGTCTTTAAAAACGCTGCAGCGAGAAGATATAGAGCAATTTATTCAGTTTTGTATAAAACTACACAAACATTGGATTGGGACTAAGACGGTTTCCAGATTTATACATAAAAATGGAGAAAAAGAACCTAATTTAGAATGTAAACCCTTTGTTGTTTCGGTTTCTAAATCTGCTCACAGAAATGGGGAAAAACCAGACTTAAGAAATTTTGAGTTTTCTCAAACATCTATAAAAGACCTGTTCTCTATTCTAAGCTCTTTTTTTAATTATTTGATACAAGAAGACTATGTATCTACAAATCCTATAGCTCTTATCCGTCAAAAAAGTAAGTTCATAAGACAACATCAAGGGCAACAGAAAATTAGAATGCTCTCAGAAATTCAATGGAACTCTGTTATCTCTACAGCAAAAGAAATAGCAGAGATAAATCCTGATAAGCACCAAAGAACTTTGTTTATCATGTCATCCCTTTACTCAATGTATCTTAGAATATCAGAATTTTTCTCCAGCGATCGTTGGTGCCCAAGGATGAAACATTTTCATAAAGATACCGATGAAAACTGGTGGTAAAGGCAACAAGAAGAGACAAATAGCTGTAAGTAATACCATGTTGGAAGCTCTTAAAACATGGAGAAAGCACTTAAAGTTAACCCCTCTTCTTCCTACCCAAGCAGATAAGAATCCTCTGCTTCCTAAGCTCATAGGAACAGGGTCTATTACAGATAAATATATATTTTATATTTGTAAGAAATAGTATAGTATTTTCTTACAGGAGAACAGATATGTCTATTGCAAAGAAATTAGAAACTAAAATTAAAAGGCTCCCTAAAGGGAAGATTTTTTCTGCTCAGGATTTTTATAATTTTGGGGATAGAGGAAATATTGACGTTATTTTGCATCGCTTAGCAAAATTAGATCTTATAAGGAAACTAGGATATGGTCTTTATGATAAACCCTTAAATAGTAGTGTTTTAGGGAATTTAAAACCAACCCTCCAAGATATTATTAAGGCTTATAGGAGAAAAACAGGCTATACCATAATACTTGGACCTCAAGCGGCTGCTAATGCCCTAAACTTAACAACACAAGTTCCTTCACAGCTTGTCTTCTTAACAGATGGAAAATCCCAAATTATGGATATATGTGGAATAAAAATTAAACTCGTCCACGTTTCTCCCAAAAAGTTAGCAGGAGCAAATACTTCTACAGGTATTTTAATTCAAGGGTTATATTATTTTGGGAAAAGTATGGCGCCTAAACCTCTACTAACAACACTTGCAAAAAAAATTAATAAAAAAGATATGAATACTTTGAAAAATATTAGGAACAAAACAATGAATTATATTAGACCTCAAATTGATTGGATTATTAATCATGGAAAAGTTTAGGGGAAATTTTCTACTTTTAAAGAAAAAGGAACAAGTAGAGCTTATTTCACGATGCGGAGAAAAACTTAATATTTCGCCTATTCTTATAGAGAAAGATTTTTGGTTCTGAGTAAAGGAACAATAAAGTTCTTCGTTGTCCAGAAGAGCTTTTATCTTTATTAACTTCAAGTTTTACTGAAACAAAAGAATATTGGTCCTACATGCTAGCTCATCAAATTAAAGATCTGGAAGGTATAGAAAAATATAAGTATATCGTTAATAAACTACTTCTTACAAAAGATCAGGACACTCTTTCTTAGAGAATCTTCAGAAATATTAAGTTCTCTATAAGCTTCTTTTTTAAGAAAAATAAAATTACTATTCTTTTGTTTCTTCATCTATGTAATCATGTAAGAGATATCTTTTTTCATATAAGTATAGTGTCATAACTGGAGGATTTAAAATAATTTCCCTTCCTAAAACTCCCTCTCTATCTATTAAAATCCCTATATTTTCCTGTTGAAAGCGTGATTTCAACTTTTGAGGATCTAGTTTACCCCATGGACTCACCATCTCCCAGATTGAGATTCTAGCAACTGATATTCTCTAATGCGTCGCATTGTTCCAGGCGATGTGTTTTCTGGAACCTTATTTATATAAAAGAACTTGCTTGATTTTATCTCAAGGCATTTCTTTTCCTGGTAAATTTGAGAATCCACAGTTGCTTTGAAAACAGTTATATAGTCGCGCTTTCCTTGATAAAAAGAAGTATAACATCCAAAAATATCCAAATGATCTACTGATATTTTAATACCAGTCTCTTCCTCTAGCTCTCGTATAGAGGCTTCATGGAATGTTTCCTTCCTTTTTAAACCCCCTCCTGGTAAATACCATTGATTTGAACCATTATGTTGCACTAGTAAAATCTTTTTTTTCTTATCAAATACGAGACATCTTGCTCCTAAACTTATTGGTCTAAAAATAATCCAATATAAATGTAAAATTACATAGATAATTTTAAAAACTAAATACTTCATGTTAAATTATTCCTTAATAGATAAATTTATTGAGCATACCATAAATTAAAGTATTTGCCTTTTTTTCGCAAGAGCTGTTCGTGCGTTCCAATTTCGTGTACTTTCCCATTTTCAAGATATTAACTAACCTTTATCATCTTCAATTAATAGTTTTTAAGGTGTAACGGGAAAGAAAATATATGATAGACTGTATTTTATTCATGCAAGGAGATAGAATTATAAAAGTTATTTTAGGGTTATTACTGTTTTTTCCATGTAGTGTTTTAGCCATGAGTGATGAGGATTGCATGAAGGAAGCTAACAGAATTAGAAAAGTCATATCAGGAGGAACTCATAACTTAGTTGATGCTCCCAAAACTTTACCAAAAGTTGGGAAGGATACTAATACGAGAATAGTTCTTGCTGATATATATGAAGATCTTGCTGAACATTCTTCATATTTATATTATGACTTAAAAAATAAAAAAGCCCTAGGAAGTATGGCTAAGTACTACCATTTAGCTGTTGCAAATAGCAACAGCACTATAAAAGAATTTTTATCTAGAACCTACTATCTTTCTCAATATACTGAGGAGAAAATTCTTAACGCTATTAAAGAGCCTTAATTTTAGGAGCTATGAAATGATATTGTATACTTATAAAAATTGGAAATATTCTTATACAAAGGCCTTGTAACAAATTATAACCATACTTAATTATTAAGATAAACAAATGAAGAGTAAAACTTTACTGAGTATAGCAATATCCCTACAAATCCTAGCATATACATCTCATAGTCATGGCGGTATTAACTACAAAATACTAGATGAAGAAGCAAAATATTACCAAGGAACAATTATTTCCGATGGTAAGCTTGATAGAAAAACAATAGAAGAGAGCTTCTTTTTTTTGAATGGTGATTGCTCTTTTGACCCAAAATATACCAGATCTGAATCATTCATAGGATATAAAGAAAAAGTAACAGCCAGCGCAACAAACAAAAAAACTTTTTTAAGATTTGCTGAAATTTGTCAAAAAATATTTTAAGAAAGTCAGAATGATTTACAGAAAGCTTCAGCTTTTATGTTGTTTGAAAATGTAGCTGTTAAATATTTATCCTTTTCTTCTATTCTAGAAAAAAGAGCTACCTTGAGAAAAAAAAAGCTCCTAAAATTAGAAGAAGAAATAGCTTCTTTAACTATAAAAAATCTGAAATAAACACTTTTTCAGAAAGACTATATGAGATTCTATTAAAAAAAGAAGTTTATGATTGTTTTCCAAAACCTATAAGCTGTAGAACACTTATGTTTTTCTAAAATAAAAGGACTCGATGATTTAACTTTTGTAACAGATCTAATGATATAAGGTAGGGAATTCTTAATGTGGAGACAGTTTTTAACCCTATAAATATGCTTGTTATTTTTATATCAAAAACTATGTTGTTGTAGATTCCCCAAAGGAGCTATACAATGAGGAAAATTATAAAGGAGAAATTAAGTTATGAACTTTAAAGGTATTTTTATATTGCTTTGCATAGTTTTTTTACCTCATTCTTCTTTTTCTCTGACTGATGATGATAGAGATAAGTATATAGGTATTTCTAGAATTATACATGAAAAAATGAAAGAGGAAAAAGAAGCTGATATAGATACATCCTCATTGCCTAAAACTAGTGAAGACATAGAACTCAGAGGAATCCTCGAGGATGTATTTTCAGATCTTGCTTCGTACTATTCTTATAGATTTTATGATTTAAAAGAACAAACGGCTCTGCCACTAATTAGAAAATATGTTAGATTAAAAGAGCAAAACCAAAGCTAAAAGATACAGACTTTTATGAAGGTCTAAAACTTGATCTCCATCTGCTTTTGAAACAGGGATAAATTTATTTATATTATGCCAGATTGCCTAAAAGATGCATAAGAGAACAGATTTTTTTAAAAAAAGAAAGGATTTTTCTATGAATTATAATAAAGAAGCTTTATGTAGCTTTTTTCTGGTTTTTTTACTTAATATAACTCTAATAGATACTTCTCATAGTATGAGAAAAGAAGATGAAAAAGCAGAAAGGCCACCTAAGAATGTAAAAATAGGTACTGAATCCCCTGCTAGGAAAAGACCTAAAATAGGCAATACTTCTGTGGTAACTGATACAAAAAATGAGAAAATCCAGAAAGAAAATCCTCTTGATCAAGTTAGAAGGAAAGTTCAGGTAAAAATTCCAGGTAATAAACTTCCTTATAAAAAAATTTCATTTATAACAGGAACGCCTCTATATAACGAAGAAAATGATGCATGGTATATTCCTCATAATGCTTCTTCTGGCACAACTACGCTACATGTAAGACAAGGTGTAGTTATTGGTCATGAAGAAAAGAAAAATCCTATAGTAGAAAATAAAGCAGCTAGCATTAGTTCTAAATTTTTAGAGTTATTAAAAGGTTTTATTGGTAAATAAATTAGGAAGCTACATCTTTACTACTCTTAGTAGATGCAACTTAATATTAAATAGAGACCTCTGCATAAAGAATTACAGCATATTTTCCTTTAACTCATTGATATTGAGAGAGTTGATTTGTAATATATCGTTATTATTACAAGGAAAACGAGATGATAAGTTTTGCAGATGCACTGGTTACAAGAAAATCTAA
>JAJRRM010000062.1 GCA_024279475.1 Alphaproteobacteria bacterium
GAGAAGCTATAGCATCTCCTATGTCTTTCTTAACTAATATAATGGGTATGAGAGAGAAGACAGTCGTCTTTGGTCCTGGCAATGATTATTTACATCATACAGCTTACCAGGCACGTACTTTGGTGATGGAAATAGCCTTGGCAACGACACTAACAGGAAAACTAACAGTAGCTTCTATAAAGGGAGGTCTTTATAAGACCCTCGTAGATGTCGCAAGAGTGAGACCAGGTCTTGTACAGCGTTCTTTTGCAGATCTTCTACCAACCGCATTTGAGGGAGGCAATACCGCTTTTCTGCCAGGCCTTAATCATAAGTATGCAAACTATCGTGTCTTTGGAACAGAGGATCAGATTGCAACATTTCAAACACATATGAATGGACATCTTGCTGTGCTGCAAGAGAGTATAGCCCTAGAGTATACTTCCCTTGAAGAGGCTCCTATAAACACAAAAGCCACCTATCTTGTCATAGGGGAAGATAGACTGGCAGAAAACAAGGCAGCACTTCGTGCTTACTTTGCTGCGAACCCCCAGAAAACACTTCTTATAGATGCTCTCCAAGAAACACTTAGGCTGAGAGGCATAAGAGACCGTCAGCTTCCAGCTAACATTTCTCATCTAGCTTTTTCAAACACACGGCATACTCTAACGACTGTTGGTCATAATTTTCTCTATGAGTGTATAAATCTTAAGACAGTAGATTTATCTAGTCTTACTAACTTAATGACTATTGGTCGATATTTTCTCCATAACTGTAGTTCTCTTACGACAGTAGATTTATCTAGTCTTGCTAACGTAACGATTGTTGATAATCGTTTTCTCTGTGGATGTACCGATCTTACCACTGTAGATTTATCTGGTCTTGCTAACGTAACGGATGTTGGTAACCATTTTCTCTTTGGATGTACCGGTCTTATGACAGTAAATTTATCTAGTCTTGCTAACGTAACGACTGTTGGTAACCATTTTCTCTCTAAATGTACCGGTCTTATGACAGTAAATTTATCTAGTCTTGCTAATCTAACGACTGTTTATGATGGTTTCCTCTTTAAGTGTGGTCTTACGACAGTAGATTTATCTGACCTTTCTAGACTAGTTATTGTCGGAGAATATTTTCTTGCTGCATGTAAAAATCTTACTGCAGTAGATTTATCACCTTTAGCTAAGCTAACTACTGTTGGTATAGGTTTTCTCTATGGATATAAAGGAGCTACACCGATAGATCCTCGTGGGTTAATGGGGCCCTTGTAGAATAAGAATGTAAAATACTTAAAGTTTTCTTTAGCCTTTTCTATTTCTGTAACGACAAGCATTGGAATTCCATGAACTGAGTATCCTCCAGGTCCTATTTTCCCTCTTCAGTTTTAGTAAGTATATCCTCTGACATCTTCTTTTTTATCTCTGATGTATCTATTTCTTTTGGGAAGTCTTCTGGGTTCTTCCTTACAGACGGTGGTGTATTATTTCTCTCTTTGCTTTCAATAAATGTGCTTTCCCACGGTTTATATGCAACTTTCTTAAAAATTTTTTTCTTTTTTCTATTTAATATATCTTCTAATTTAGGCATGTTTTGTCATCCTACCCTCTCTCATTTTCTTTCAATTTTTCTAAACCAAGTACTTCTTTGACAAAAAGATCTATAGCTTTTTTAGCAGAACTATTTTTTAGAGATGTATATATATTATCTCCACTAAATAGAGAGTTAGAAAACTCTTGAGACGTTCTTATAACGCTGCTAAGAAGCATGTTTGAAAATGGTTCGCCCCTTGAGAAAGGCCCTGTAAATCTCTTAATAATTGAATTTTTACAACAGGGCTTAAACGAATGTATTAGCTAGAAATGATAAATCTAAATAACCTTGTACCAGAGGCCATAATTTATAGAAAGATTAATAAGTTTTATCCAACAGAGGTATAGATAGTAGTTTTGTTAAAAAACAGAATGTTTATAAACTTTAATATAATTCTCTTAGAAATTTAATGATGGGAGATTGATATATTTGTGATATAGATTTATTAGCATGTAGCTAAAAATAGGAGAAGCATATATGGCACAACCAATTATTACTGTCTATTCGAGCAATAATTGTCCTTATTGCGTACGCGCGAAGAAACTTTTGGAAAGCAAAGGCCTTTCTTTTGAAGAAATAAATGTGATGCAACACCCTGAAAAGCGTGAAGAAATGCTAGCACGTTCTGGAGGACGGACGTCTGTACCACAAATATTTATTGCTAAGCATCATGTTGGGGGAAGTGATGAGTTGCTTGCACTTGATAAAGCAGGTGGCCTTGAAAAGTTACTGAAGTTATAAATTTATAATCGATTTTATAGAAACAGTTGAGTTACAAGCTTTAAAAAGCATTCAAGTGTAATCCTGTTAAATAACCGAGGGAGAAAGTTTAAAGGATATCTGCCGCAGTTCTGGTTGCCTATTTTTATAGCATAAACTACAATATAATGTACAATTTTGTGGGAAAGGACATGCGACCTTTGGGAATATTTAAATTTGGCATTATTGGTCTATTTTTTTTCATTGCAAGTTGTTTTATTCTTTTTGCTGGTGCGTGGGAAAACAGAGCATGTTCAGAAAATATTTCTCCAAAGAGAACTCTTAAGGGGGTTGTTATTTTTTCGCGACATGGGGTAAGAGTTCCACATATTCCCAATAGTTTTGAACAGTACGCTGATAGGCCGTGGCCACAGTGGTCATTACCTGTATATTATCTTACGAATCATGGGTATAAGTTATCCCAGGGTATGGGCGCGTATTATAGTAAGCGCTACCAGTCAATTTTAGCTAATTATCCAAATACTTGCAGGGTTATTAATGCTGCGTTTTCTCGTGCTGATAATGAGCAGCGAACAGTTATGACCGCAAAAGCTCTCGCAAGTGGTTTAACGGGAAAAACTACTTGTGGAGCACCTATTTTTCACATGCCATATACTGCAGGTGATCCGAAAGATTCCTATTTTCATCCAGACTCACCCGAGTGTCAAATAACAGATCGTGATGAAAAGGAATCTTTTAAGAGACTTAAGGAGACAAATAGTATTATAAAAGCGGGATTATTGTTAATTCAAGATGTAACAAAATTCTGTAAAAACTCTCTATATAGGGAAGAGAGATTTTGTACATTAAAAACACTAAAAACTTATTATCATGAAGGAAACATATGTGGGGGATTGCGAGATGCAAGTTCCATTGCGGAAGCTTTTTTGCTTCAAAAAGCACAAGGTTTTCCTAGCAAGGATATTGCCTGGGGGAAATTAAAAAATAAGGATTGGATGATCCTTAATAATTACCATGCTTTCATGAAAACTTTGGAGGGCAATAATGTATATAAAGCGCAGAGAGATGGCTCTAATATAACTAACTACTTGATTCATAGCTTAGAAAGCATAGCTAATAGATCTTCTGTGTCAAACCCTGATATTGTTCTTATTGTTGGGCATGATACTAATTTTAGTTTGATACGGACACTGTTGGGTATTTCATGGCAGTTGCCAGAGTATGGAAGAGAGCAAGTTCCTCCTGCTGCTGCCTGGATGTTTGAAATTTATGAAGATGCTCAGAAAAAAATTACGATTGAACTCTTTTTTGTAGGCCAAAGCTTAGATCAGATGAACAAAGGAGTATTAGCAAATACAGAAGCAGGACACCCAAACATTGTTCCTGTAAGTGTAGAGGTTTGCGGTGGTAAGAACGTCTGTGATTTTAGAAATTTTATAAGGCACGCAAACAAAAAAATAAATAAATCATGTACGAGTTCGGCACCTGCTAGAAAGTAGAATAATCTTCAGAGAAACATATAGGGCTTTAATATTTTTCTAATCATTTTCGAGATATTATTTTTAAATACTCTATCTTTAATAGTGTGTCATAAAGAAATTTTAGAAAAAAATATAGGAAGGGTGTCCCCTTGTGTGAAAGTATAAAAAAAGCTTGCTTTTATAAAAAGCTAAGTTAGGTTGAGGGTATAAAATCTAAATGTATTAGTTCTGTAAGGTTAATATGATTGTTTATAAAATAAAATGCAAAGAAAAGCATGAGTTTGATGTATGGTTTCGCAATAGTAAAGAATACTATGGGCAGCACAAGAATCAGTTAATTAGCTGCCCTCACTGTGGATCTGTGGATGTATCAAAAGCGCTTATGAGCCCGAACATATCTACATCTGCTGCCCCCTCTGATTTAGAGAAGCATATAGAACTTTCTGCTTCTATAGTAATAGAAGCACACAAAGATAAAGCGGGAGATGTTCTAAAGCTTTTTGAAAATACAAATCAGTTAAAAATTAATGCAGGGGAAGAAAGTTTTCCTGACAATAAAGGGCAAACACAAGAAGAGAAAAGTTATGCTTTGAAAGAATTGCAAGCTATTGTAAAGAAGAGTTGCCATAATGTAGGGCGCCAATTTCCAAAGGAAGTTCGTAAAATGTACTATGGAGAGACTAAAAAGCGTAATATTTATGGTCAGGCCAGTACAGAAGAGATTGTTGATCTTTATCACGAAGGTATCGAAGTTATTCCATTGCCAGCTTTTCCTAAGGAAGATGCCTAGATTTATATTTCCAATTCAATAGCCATTTTATCCGCTTAAAAAAGCTAAACTAATAATACCGCCAGTGAGAGCATGCTTTTTAAAGGCAGCGAGCATTTGTTGAGGGTTATCAAAGCTTATGCCACGCAAATTCGTTATTTGAAGGAGTATAGCAGCTAGGCAGCAGAGATTGTAAAGCCATCCAAACTTGATAAAAGAACCAGCATAAAAAAGCAAAGTAAGTTGTCCTATGTAACACATTACTACAAAATATCTAGAGTGGTATTTCATTTTCAGAGCAAGACTTTTAATACCAACAATAGCATCGTCTTCTTTGTCTTGATGGGCATAGATAGTATCATAGGACAGGGTCCAAAAGATGCCACTTATATAAGTAAAGAGCACCGCAAAAAAAAGAGACCAAGACCAGGTATGAGGATATACAAAGAAACCCAACAAAATACCCCAGTTAAAAGCAAAGCCTAGAAATAGTTGAGGCCAGTAGGTTATGCGCTTCATATAGGGGTAGAGCAGTACTAGAATAAGAGAGCTTATGCCAACAAAAATGACTGTAGAGTTGTATTGAACGAGTATTAAAAAAGAAAGAATTAACAAAACAAAAAAAGTTATATAAGCATTTGAGATAGATATAGCACCTGTGGCTAAGGGACGGGAAGCTGTGCGTTTCACCTGAGCATCTATATTTCGGTCAATTATATCATTTAAGCAACAGCCTGCAGCGCGCATTAAGATAGCTCCTATAAAAAAAAGAATAATATCATTCAAAGCAGGTAAGTTTGGAAAAGAACCTAGGCTTAACCCCCAAACACAAGGCCAAAAAAGAAGAAAAATGCTAAGAGGTTTGTCAAATCGGCAAAGAGATATATAAGGGTGCCAAATTTTTGGGAGTTTAAAGAGAAGAGAGGATAGGTTAATAGCTGTATATTTTTTTTTCTTAGCTCTAGTGTTTTTCAAGGACATAATTTAATCTTAAGTATCGTTTTTATTTATCAAAAAGAGGAAAATGTGAAGTCTTTACACCACACTTTTTCATACCATACTTTGCCTAGATTGTATTCCCTTTTCAAGGAAGGGGATGTTCCGGTGAATTTAACACAAGATCAAGCTCATTACTTGTGTAATGTTATGCGGTTAAAGATAGGCGATCAGTTACGTATTTTTAATGAGAAATCTGGGGAGTATTTAGCAGAAATTGAATATATTAATAAAAATAACGTATCACTTTTTTTAATCAAGAAGATAAAAAATGTACCATCAGCTATAGAAGAACATCCCATTATGGCTTTTGGCATCATCAAAAAAGAATCTATGCATACATTAGTAGAAAAAGCTGTGGAACTAGGTGTGAGTTGTCTAGAGCCATTGCTTATGGAACATGTACAAATAGGAAAAATAAAAGAAGGGCGATTAGATAAATGGGCTTTGGAGGCTGTGGAACAATCAGAGCACCTTTGTTTGCCTATGATAGAGAAGCCTATAGAGTTAAAATTTTTCCTGAAAAAGAGAAAAAACAGTCCCATTTTATGGGCTTGTGAGAGAGGTAGAGAACGTCAAGTTACCACAGATATTTATCCTTTGGATCAGGTGCTAGAGTCTCTTCAGAAAACGCCGGTTTTCTTAGTGGGTCCTGAAGGAGGTTTTAGTGAAAAAGAGTGTCATTTGTTAAAAAGTTGCGCTAATGTTGTACCTATTGATTTAGGGGAAAATATTTTACGGACAGAAACAGCTTGCCTTATGATGTTGTCCTGCTATCGTTCTAAAAACATAACAAGCTAAATAGCGGAATTTTATTTTTTACTATGTTGAAAAGCACCTGGAATACATCAGATATTATTGAATCAAAGCAGCAGCTTATGAGCTACTTTGAAAGTGGATGTAAAAAACCTACTCAGTTTAAAATAGGTACTGAGCATGAAAAATTTCTTTACTATAGAGGTACAACAAAGAGAGTAGCTTATGGGGGATTAAAAGGTATAGAAGCCCTTTTAAAGGGATATGTTAAGCATTTTGATTGGCAGCCTATTTATGAAAATAAAAAAATTAGTGCTTTAAAGCGAGATGAGGCATTTATAACATTAGAGCCAGCTGGTCAGTTAGAGCTATCTGGTGCACCGCATATACATTTACATAATACTTTTGGTGAAGTAAACACACACTTTCAAGAGCTTTATAGGCTGCTAAAGAATCTAGATATATCTTATCTTTCTTTAGGAATAGATCCGTTTACTCGACGAGAAAATAGGCCATGGGTGAAAAAAAAACGCTATGCTATCATGCGTGAATATATGCCAGAGAAGGGAACTTCTGGTCTAGATATGATGACAGGAAGTGCTACAATACAGAGCAATTTGGATTTTTCATCTGAGGCTGATATGGCTTGTAAGCTTAAACTAGCTCTTAGTATTCAACCAATTATTACAGCTTTATTTGCTAGCTCTCCATTTTTATATGGTAAACCTAATGGGTTTCAAAGTTATAGAGCTTATGTATGGCAGCATACAGATCCGGACAGGTGTGGTTGGATGCCTTGGGTTTTTGAAGGTAAGATGACTTTTGAAAAATATGTGGATTATTTGTTAGATGTGCCTATGTATTTTATTCAGATTCCAGGAAGGGGAGGAAAAGTAGAGACAATATCTGCTTTAGGACAGTCCTTTAGAGATTTTCTTAAAGGAAAATTGCCGGCTAAACCGGGTGCTATACCAACTATGAGAGACTGGGAAAATCATATAAAGTGTGTTTTTCCAGAGGTTAGGGTAAAGCAATTTTTGGAAATGCGTGGAGCAGATGCTGGACCGATGGAGCATATAACCGCATTATCAGCTTTCTGGGTTGGCCTTTTATACGATGCTAAAAACTTAGAAAAATTAGAAGATATGATAAAAAATTGGACGAATGAAGATAGAGAACATCTTTATCTTACTATTCCCAAACAAGGTTTTTCAACGTTATTTAAGGGAAAATCAGTCCATATTTTTGCAAAGAAACTTTTCTATATGGCTATGGAAGGTCTAAAGCGTAGAAAATTTTTTAATACTGTAGGACAGGATGAATCTATATATTTAAAGCCTTTGGCTATTTATGCAGAAAAAGGTACAAATCTAGCAGAAGGTATGTTGAATTCTTATAATACAGATTGGCATCAGGATGTAAGGCATATTTTTAAATAAATCAAGTTAAAGGACTATAGTGTAAAAAGATGGATAATCGTATAGACAAGATGTGCTCTTGATCTTGTCATTTTTTTATGGAGATGATGAGCAGGTTAAGATTTGAATTGTTCATTTAAAATACGTGTTTCTAGGTTATACTTCGTATCGAACAAGAGAGTAAAAGTTTTGGTAAGGTCTAAATTAATTTCCACATATTGAACATTTCGGACTTCAATATTGTCGGCTACAGCGCATACAGGGCGTTTTTTTGCTTCTTGGACGCTAAGGAGCACATGAGCATCATTTGGCAAAAGAGCCCCACGCCAACGCCTTGGGCGGAAGGGACTAATAGGTGTCATAGCCAATAAATTTGCATCTAGAGGCAGGATAGGGCCATGAGCAGAATAATTATAAGCTGTAGAGCCAGCTGGTGTGGCTACAATAAGGCCATCACTTATAAGGTTTTTTAGACGCTCCACTTTATCTATAGTAATGGAAAGTTTAGCTGTCTGGTGACTTTGGCGCCAAAGATAAATATCATTAAAAGCCCAGTGTGTATGCTGTGAGTTATCCATGCAAGTTGCTGTCATGCGTAGAGGACTTAGAGTATAGGCATCTGCTTTTTGGAGACGTTCTTTTAGATGTTCTATGGACCATTCATTCATAAGAAATCCAAAGCTGCCTTTACTTAAACCATAGATAGGTTTGTAAATATTATTTTTCAGGCACTTTTGTAAAAATTTTAGCATAAAGCCATCACCGCCAACGGCAATAATGTGAGAAGCTTCTTGGATAGAAACAAAATCGTTGCGTTGCTGCAGCTGTTGCAAATCTTTACAGTCTTGTATATGTGAGTCTATTTCAAGTGCAATCTTCATAGTAATATCACTATCGTTAAGATAGATTTTTTCTTAAGAGGAGAATATAGATGGGACATTTTTTATTTCCTCTCAAGTTTTGAATAGTTTTTATGACTTGGCATGTTGCAGGAAACCTCTATTTCTATAGGAAAGATAACAGGAGGTTTCTATTTTCTAACTAGCCCCTTTAGTGTATCCCACACCTCTGTTGAAGACAAATTTTTTATAGTATCTTGTTGAATAATTTGTACTACCTTTCCTCGTGGAGCGCAACGAACAGGGTTTGAATTTTTAGAAAAAAGTACAAGACTTGGGCAGTTAACAGCTGCAATAAGATGCATGGGGCCTGTATCATTTCCAACAGCTCCAGCTGCATGGCGAGCAAGTTCTGCTATATGATCAAAGGATGTTTTTCCTGCTAGGTTAATAAAAGATGTTTGTTGTTTTTTTAAAAGTTTTGTTTCCAGTTCCCTTAAAAGCGGGGCTTCTTTTTGAGTCCCCAGTGCGACGCATGTATATCCATTTTCCGCAAGGGTAGAGGCAAGTTTAATATAATGGGGCCAGCGTTTTTCTTGACGGTGAGGTGAAGAGCCAGGAACAATCAATATATAAGGTTTCTTTATATTGAAAGGTTTTATAGATGCTTTTAGAAAAGAAAAATCTCCAGAAATATAGGTATCCAAGCCCGAGAGTAGCAGCTGATTTTTTTGACGCTCTATGGTATGAATAACAGATCTGTCTGGATTTGAATCTGGATGAGAACATCCAGTAGCAATGCCTGACCAATTTATTTTTTGGTTACCAGTCCAAAAAAATTTAATGTAAAAAGAACTACGACTAGATGTTTGCAAATCATATACCCAGTTAAAATGGGGATATAAAAGTTTTTTTCGGAGACTCAAGAGTTTTCTAAGCTCCCAAAATTTTGGGCGATCATCAATCCATAGAGTATTAAAGAGACCAGATTTTTGAGCAAGTTCTACATAAGGTTTCGTTGTAAGTAGAGTAATTTCTGCTTCTGGCCAAGCTTTTCGAATAGTTTGAAAAGGGCCAAAAGAAAGAATGAAATCTCCCAGGGCACCATGACGGATGATAAGTATTTTCTTTTTTTTCATAGGTTATGTGTGCCATATATTTAAGGAGGAGTCTATGGGATGAGAGTTCACATTTTATATCCTGTAGCATATAAAACATCATATGTAAGAGAAAATCCACCTTGGATATGTTTATCTAGGGACTGGAAAAAAAGTTTAGTAAGAGGGATTTTTGGTCGTTTTTGAAGTGTGGAACTAAGACCTAGAGTACGGATATCTTCCACAATATTCTTCAGGGTATTATACTCAACATCGTAGGTTTCTTGGTCTACTACAGGATTAGAAAAGCTCGCTCTTTGTAAGAGGCTACCAAGGGTTTTAATATCAATTTTAGGCATCATACGAGGGTATATCTTTTGATAGAGTTTCTCTTCTATCTCTAATAATAACTTCTCTAATTCTTGAAGGGTACGTTCTCCAAAGAGAGGGGAAAGGAAAAGTCCTTGAGGATTTAAGGACAGATGGAAGAGGGATAGAAGACCAGGTACATCATTAATATGATGCAGAAAGTTTATAGCGAGTATAAGATC
>JAJRRM010000063.1 GCA_024279475.1 Alphaproteobacteria bacterium
ATAAAAAAGATAGGAAAGTTAGCTTTAAAGCTTTATATTTCCTGTCTATTTTTCTATTTTTGTTTTTATGTAACTTCCTGCCTTCTCAAAGGGTAGAATCTTCTCCTATTCTTAGAAATGGTAATATTATTTTTGATGCTGAGGTTTCTTGGATTATGTGCCAATTTCTAAAACCTATATATGGAGCAGCTGGCCTTCCTGCAAAAAACCCTAAAGTTTACATTATAATGGATTCGACGGTGAATGCTTTTGCTGTGCCAGGTCCTGCAATCTTTATTAATACAGGCCTTTTGTTTGATGCGGATTCTGCAATAGAATTATTGGGTGTTCTAGCACATGAATCTGGACATGTCGCGCGGCATCATTTTTCTAGGCGAACGCAAGCTTATGAAGATGCTCAGAAAAAAGGGATGATTATGGGGGGAGTAGGTTTATTGCTTGGACTTCTTGCAGGCAGTCCAGATGTAGGTATTGCAGGCCTTATGGGAGGTATTGATGCAGCTCAGAAAAATGCAATGAGTTTCACTCGTGGCCAAGAAGCTTCAGCTGACCAAGCAGCATTAGATTTCCTAGATAAACTTCAATGGAGTGCTCAGGGGTTATATAATTTCTTTAAAAAGCTAGAAAAGCAAGAACTCCTACCAGTTTCACGTCAGTCTCAGTTTTTACGTTCACACCCCTTGACTCAAGAACGTATGAATTACATAGCGCAGCATATAGAAAAATCTCCTTATAAAGATAAGGCTTTGCCAAAGGCATTTAATGAATATTTTGACAGAATAAAGGCTAAAATATATGCCTATACCTCTTCCTATGCAGATGTAGATAAACTTTATCCAGCGCAGAACACCTCTTTGCCAGCTCAGTATGCTCAAGCAATTATAACATATAGAAAAGGTAATTTAGCTGCCGCTTTAATCAAAATTAAGGGCTTAATAAAGAAAAATCCGAACGATTCTTTTTTTTATGACTTCAAAGGTCTTATATTAACTGAACAAAAGAAATTTGATCAGGCTATAGAGGCATATGAAACAGCTTTAAAGCTTCTTCCCAATGAGCCTTTATATTATTTATCTTTGGCGCAATTATATATAGAAAAAAAGAAAAGTATTTTGAATGATAAAAAAATACGCTTTTATCTGAGTAAAGCTATTCAAATAGATTCATCGCCTACAGCTTGGTATATGATTGCTATATTGGAAGGCCGGAGAGGGAGAGTAGGGCTAGCAGCTTTGGCTTTAAGTGAGAAAAATCTTTTAATGCGTAACTGGAAAGAGGCAAAAGTTCAAGCTAAAAGAGCTCTGCATCATTTTAAGAGAAAGAGAAAAAGGAAAAATCTTGAAGAAGAGCAGCGAGCAAAAGATATTCTTGTCATGATTGAAGTTGAGCAGGGAAAAGGGTAATTTTTTTCATTGAGGAATTCTTTTAAAGTAATCTACTAATTAATTATTAGGTGGACTTTGTTTTCTTCAAGTTTTCTAATGCTTCGACCAGAAAACCCTACGTTATTTCGTGTGTTTGAAAAGGTTAGATGGGAAACGTTTTCTGGAATATAGCCTCCTTTTGAAAAATCTTAATAAAAGGTATTTTTTTTGTTTTTTGAGTGAGGTACTGGAAAGCTTAAACGTTTAATTAAGTCAACCCTTTGCATGAATGAATGAGAAAAATGTCATGGGAGAAGCACGTTTTATTAATAAAATTTTTGGTATTTATACCAGTTAAATAACAGCACCTTTTTATCCATTATTATTTTTTACAACAGTGCCCCTTTTCTACATTATATAGGGGCTTGCATTAGAATTACCCCATGAGGATCTATAGGAGCAGTTCCTTGATAGCCCGAGAGAGGAATATGACCAACAGCAGTTATGTTAGCTAAAGGCGACAAATCTACTGCAGTAAGATTTATACAGTTACCGAGAAACCAATGAGCAATAGTCCTTACGTTAGATAAAGTTGACAAATCTACTGTCACAAGATTTCTACAGTTATAGAGAAAAAAATTCTCAACAGTCGTTACATTAGATAAAGGGGGCAGGTATAATGTAGTAAGATTTCTGTATCCAGAGAAAAACCCCCAACCAAAAGTATCTAGGTTAGTAAGAGCAGATAAATCTACTGTCATAAGATTCGTATTTGCTCCTTGAGAATCATAAGTTCTAAAAGTATTTAGATTATGCAAGGTATTTGAAAAAGCTAGATGAGAAACGTATTCTGGAACATAAAAATTTCCTAGGAGAGAATCTGCAAGAAGTGTCTTCTGGGGGTTGGCTGAAAAATAAGCACTAAGCACTGCCTTGTTTGCTGCCAGGTTATCTTCCTCTATAACTATGTGACTGCTTTTTCTGCTTACTCTATAGCTTCTTCTTAGCTGTCTCAACTAGTTCATTAAATATGCCTACCTCATGGGCAGCTAAGTGAGCTAAAACTTTTCTGTCTAGATCAATAGAAGATTTTTTAATACCATTCATAAATTGAGAATACGTAAGGCCTTGCAAGCGAGCGCCAGCATTAATACGTTGAATCCATAGGGCACGAAAGCTGCGTTTCTTTGCACGACGGTCTCTATAAGCATATTGCAATGCTTTTTCTACGCGTTCGATAGCTATGCGAAAGCAATTTTTTGAACGGCCACGATAGCCTTTTGCTAATTTAATAATTTTTTTATGACGAGCGTGTGAAGCTACACCACCTTTAACTCTGGCCATGAATAATTCCTTTTTTAGATTTTAACCGTTTGGTAAATAATATTTGCTAACAACTGCTGCATCAGAAGAGAACATAATATGTCCACCGCGTGATTGGCGCTTCATTTTTTGAGGACGCTTGCGCAAGCCGTGGCGGCGAAATGCTTTAAAAAAGGTAATCTTACCAGAAGAAGTTACCTTGAAGCGCTTTTTTGCACTACTTTTTGTTTTCATCTTGGGCATTTTAAACTCCATCATTGTGATTGTTAAGAACTCTCATAGTTCACCATCAGGCATACCCTATAAGCCTTTAAGGATAGAGAAGATATAACAAGATAGTTGACTAAATGCAACCCTTTATTAAAGTATAAAGGCAACTTTTTATAGGAAGAAGAATTAGAGAACAATATACTAGTAGAGTTAGGACAAGAGAAAAATCTTGTTACTAAGGTATTGTGTAACTAAAACGCGCTAAACCCTATGAATAATAGGATTTTGGGGCGCTTCTATAAGCTCCTAAAATCCAGATAAATTTTTTTGAGAACCAAAAACTGGAGGAGAGAAAGGGATTCGAACCCTTGATACGGATTAACGTATACACGCTTTCCAAGCGTGCGCCTTCAGCCACTCGGCCACCTCTCCTATGGGTTGAGAATAAAGTACATAATTAATAATAGCTTGGCAAGAAGAAGCTATAGAATAAATAACTGTATAGATAGGAGAAAAAGGAAAATAATGGTGCCCAGAGACGGACTTGAACCGCCGACACACGGATTTTCAGTCCGTTGCTCTACCAACTGAGCTATCTGGGCATTTATACTACCTCTGCGGGTGGAATATTAGGTATTCTATAAAATAATTCTTAATCCATGTCTATAGGTAAGGATCATTTTTTCTGCTTTTTTTGAAAACATATTTTAAAATTTTTAGACTCTGTTGTAAATTATGCTAAATAGCATAACAATATATTTTATAATTGAAATTATTAAGGAAGTAGAACTATCCTTCTTAAAGGAGTATCAAGAGGCTTATCAAAGTTATAAAAGATTATGAATTTTTGGTCCCAATGTATTTACAAACTGGTGAACTATGTTACAAATACACCTTGTAGTGATTTAAGTAATGAATAGAGCAAGAATTAAGAACCATAATGTCAGAGCATTTACTATATCAAGGAAAAACAGGTGGATGGGAAGTTGTTATAGGGCTAGAGGTTCATGCTCAGATAACGTCTAAGTCTAAATTGTTCTCTGGAGCTGCTACAGCTTTTGCTGCGGCCCCTAATGATCAAGTGTCTTTTATAGATGCAGGTTTTCCTGGAATGTTGCCAGTTTTGAATAAATATTGTGTAGAGCAAGCTGTTCGTACAGGACTTGGTATTAATGCACATATTAATAAGATATCCAACTTTGATCGTAAAAATTACTTCTATGCTGATTTACCTCAAGGATATCAAATATCGCAACTATATCATCCTATCGTTGGAGAAGGTTATATAGATATAGATCTAGAGGAAGAGGGGACAAAGCGTATAGGTATTGAACGCTTACACTTAGAGCAAGATGCTGGAAAGAGTTTTCATGATCAACATCCAAACAAGTCGTATATTGATTTGAATAGAGCTGGAATTGCTTTGATGGAAATTGTCTCAAAACCAGATATGAACTCTGCTGAAGAAGCCATGAGCTATGTCAAAAAATTAAGGACAATATTGAGATATTTGGGTACAAATGACGGTAATATGGATGAAGGCAGCCTGCGAGCTGATGTGAACGTTTCTGTTCGCCGTAAGGGGGAATTTCTGGGAACCCGTGCAGAAATAAAAAATATTAATTCTATACGTTTTATTGGCCAAGCTATTATCTATGAAACTAGCCGCCAAGTTGAATTACTAGAGGATGGAAAACTTGTGGTGCAAGAAACCCGTCTCTTTGATCCGCGAAGCAGCACGACGCGTACTATGCGCTCCAAAGAAGAATCTCAAGATTATAGATACTTTCCAGACCCTGATCTTCTGCCAATTATACTTACTGATGCATATATTGATGATATAAAAAAAACGTTGCCAGAACTCCCAGATGCTAAAAAAGATAGGTTAATAGATATCTACAATTTAAGTGTTTATATGGGAGCTACTCTAGTTGCTGAAGCAAATGTAGCAGATTTTTATGAAAAAGGTATAGAGTATCTTAATGATTCTATTAAAGGGGCTAAATTATTGGCTTCCTGGATGGTAGGGGATTTTTTTGCTGGATTAAACAAGGACAGTTTAAAATTAGAAGAATCTCCTGTAAGTGTAGAAAACTTAAGTGGACTTATAAATCTTATCGTAGACGAAACTATTTCGGGACGCATAGCTAAAGATGTTTTTCAAGAAATGTGGTCTTCTGGTAAAAGCGCTAAGGAAATAGTCAGAGAGAAGGGGCTTGTTCAAATTGCAGACATATCTTCCCTAAAACCGATTATTGATGAAATTCTTTTAGAAAACAAAGATAAAGTGGATCAATACAAAGCGGGGAAAGAAAAACTCTTTGGTTTCTTTGTTGGTCAAGTTATGAAAAAAACTCAAGGAAAAGCCAACCCAGGCGTTGTTAATAAAATATTAAAAGAAAAATTAGGCTAAACTAGGAGAGATTCATGCTAAGTATACTACGAAAATCTGCAAATACTCTTCCTTTTAAAATATTTTTTGCAGTGTTAATATCCAGCTTTGCTGTATGGGGAATTGATGCTCTTCGTGGAGGTGGTTTAGACACCCAAGTAGCCACTGTAGGGGATAGTAGTATTTCTGCTGTAGAATATGATAGAGTGCTTCGGATAGAATTGGATAAAGCACTCAAAACTGTAGGAAAAAAATTGCCTATATCTACATTAGCTCCAATGATACAAGCTCAAGTATATAAGCAACTAGTTCAGCAAAAATTACTGGACAGGTTAGGGTATGACATGGGACTAGATGTATCAGGTGAGGTTATTAAGGAATTTCTTCTAAAGGAGTACTCTACTGATGGTCAAGAATTTAATCCTAAAAAATTCAAGTCTATGCTGTATAGAGCAGGGTATTCTGAAAAACAGTTTATTGAACTTATAAAAAAAGATTTACAAAGAAACTTCATGGCTAGGGCTATTTTCCCCTCTATAAAAGTACCAAGTACCTTAGTAGTTCCAATTCATAAGGACTATTATACCCCGCGTACATATCAAGCAGTTATTTTTACCAAAAAAAATATACCGGCTCCAAAAGAACCAAATGAAGCTGATCTAAAGAATTTTTATGATTCTCATAAGTCTCTATACCAAATCCCAGAGTTACGTACAGTAGAAGCGTTTATATTTGATCCTAAAAAACAAGAAGATAAAGGAAAAAAAAGTTTATCTAAAGCTGAGGTTCAACAGGCTGCAATTGAAAAAAATCATAAGCTAACTCAAGAAGTAGAAGATCAACTAGCATCAGGAATGACATTTAAAGAAGTCTCTAAAGAATATAAAATGCCTATTTATAAAGCAAAAAATGTAGATATACAGGGGAAAACAGCTGATAAAAGAAATGGTATAGTAGCAACGTCTATAGTAACTGAAATGCTTACCGCAGCTTTTGAACTTGATAAAGACATGGAAAGTGAAGTGATTACCTTAGAAGACGGCAGGTCTTATATTATAAAAGTGACAGGAATTAAAGCGCGATATATACCAGAGTTTAAAGAGGTGTTAGTGAAGGTTAAAAAATCTTATTTCACTCAAATGCACAAAGTAGCTTTGAAGGAAGAGCTTAATAAATATATTAATCTTCTTAACAGAGGTAAGCTTACATTGTTAGCCTTAGCAAAGAAGCTCGGACTTAAAATTCAAACATTTTCTAATATCCTTGCTATAAAAGCGCCCCCGTCAGGTTTAACAGCAAGTGTTTTAGAGGGAATTTTCAATCATTCTATAAAAGATTATTTTGGGGTTATTTCTGATAATAAAGTATATGTAGGAGCTGTTACTAAATTAGAGAGGGTGCCTACTGTAAGCAAAGCACGTAATAAAGAAAATATGGATTCTATCCGAGAAGGGCTAAAATCAGCCTTAGCAGGAGCATTTTTTCAAGCTATTTTGGGGGATGTTGAGACAAAGAACCCGGTAACTCCGAATAAGAGAATGCTTCAAAATATTATGGATAGCTACGCTCAGGCAAACTAAAAAAAGGGAGAATATTATGCAAAAAAATGATCATGTAGAAATGGCACTTTTATATGTGCCATTTCCAAATCTTACAGAAGCTAGTAAAGCGGCAAAGGCACTTTTGACTGACAAACTTATAGTGTGTGCTAATATCATTCCAGGAGTATTATCAATTTATAATCAGTTAGAGGAAATTAAAGAACTTCCTGAAGCTATTGTTATATTTAAAACTAGTAAGAAAAAAATAGTATCTTTAAAATCTGCTATAGAGACTTTGCATTCTTATGATGTTCCTATCATCATAGAGATTGGTGTAGAAAGCATTAATGAGAAAGCTGCTAAATGGCTTTCTGTTTAAAATTTTAAAGAAAATACTACCAGATTTCCCCGATTCCTACACTTGAATCAATTATCTTATGAGCCTTCTTTGCATTATATTCTTGGGTACTGATAGTATTTAGGCGTTGTTTATAAAATGCTATATATTTCATTTTCCATAATATATATATTGCGCAAAAAAGTAAATTGATTAGGTTTGCTTTAATAAAAATATAAATAGTATTTTACCCTACTATATATATAATTACTTTTATGACTTATTTAGCCTTTGATACTTCCACCTCTTATACAACTGTTGCTTTGAGTAATGCTGAAGGGTCTCTGTTAGCAACTGCAGAGAATATAGCTCAGCGTGGACAAGCAAAGGAACTTGTTCCCCTCATACAGCAGGTACTAAAAAAATCTGTTAAAACGTTTAATGACCTAAAAGCTATATATGTAGTTCAAGGACCAGGTTCTTTTACAGGTATTCGCCTTGGCTTGGCAGCAGCTTTGGGATTTAAAATTGCTGCAGGGCAAGGATCTATAAACAATCTCTCTACTGTAAGGTCTGTTTCTGCCTTTAATGTATTGTCACAGGCTCTGGACGCTGAAACTCACCATAAATATACTCAAAAGCCTCTACTCCTTATACTAGACACAAAAAGAGACGATTTTTTTGTGCAAACCTTTTCATCCTATAATACGGTTCAAAAGAAGCGAAAAGAACTTTCTAAACCCAAATGTATTTCAAAGGAAAAACTACAAGAGCTTATAAGTTTAAAATCTGATTGGATATTAGCAGGTCATGGATTAACTAATTTAAAATCTTTAGAGACTTTATCTAATAAGATTTCTACATTAACTATTTTGCCCGATTTTAGATGTCCAACAGCTTCTAGGATATTATTGTGTAGAGTAGCATTAGAAAAAGAAAACAAATTCAATGAAAAATTATTACCATTATATCTTCGCCCTGCTTACGTACATGAAAAACAACTATTGAATAGCTCTACAATAGTTTAGAAAATTATTTGAAGAACTCTGGTGGGAAATATTTTTGGAGGCTAATAGCTCCTCAAAACTCTTTTAGAGTTCTATTTGTATGCCTAAAAGAGTTTTATGGAGCTATAAAGCTGTGTAATCTATAAAAGAAATATAAAAAAGATGCTCTTGATACTATTTTAGAACATCTTTTTTAATATTGAGATAATAAGCAGATCTTATTTTTTTTTAGCTGCTGATTTTTTAGCAGCAGGCTTTTTAGGAGTTGCTTTTTTTGGAGTTGCTTTTTTTGGAGTTGCTTTTTTATCCTTATTACCACAGCTATTTACAAATTTATCTTCATAATTCGCTGTTACATGTGGAATAGAATTAAATAGCTTTTCTGTTCTTTCTTGACAGGTTTTAGGTAGGATGCCAAGTCTTAGTGCTTCTATAAAAAGAGGAATGCCTGCAAACACTATTGGCCAGAAGGGCCAGAAGTAACCGAGGCCAGATAGCAACCAAATAAGTAGGCATAAACCATTTATAGCTACATAAATCATTAAGTGACGGAAAAAATATCTTAAAGCTTTTTCTTTTTCTTGCATTTTTTGCTCCCTATTAGCTTTTATACATTTCCATTATGTTATGAAATCTTGATCTAATCAATAGTAAATAGAAAAATTAATATTTTTTATTTACTATTGATAGTTATTATATAGTGAAGTTCTATTTCCAGGACTCTA
>JAJRRM010000064.1 GCA_024279475.1 Alphaproteobacteria bacterium
CAGCGCATTGAGATAAGCTGACAGTGTCGCAACCAGTGTTTTACCTTCACCTGTACGCATTTCGGCAATTTTGCCTTCATTCAGTACCATGCCACCTATCATCTGTACGTCATAATGACGCATTCCCATCACGCGCTTACTTGCTTCACGTACTACAGCAAAAGCTTCAGGCAATATATGATCTAATGTTTCTCCAGACTTTAAACGCTTGCGGAAGTGATTTGTTTGAGAAGAGAGCTCTGTATCAGACATTTTTGAAAATTTTGGTTCAAGAGCGTTAATAGTTGCTACTTTTTTATAATATTTTTTAAGCAAACGATCATTTGCAGAACCAAACATTTTTTTACAGAGCATACCGAGCATAAACTTTCCTTTTCTATAATTTAACACTATAAATTTTACGGCAAAAAAGTGACTAAGACAAGAGTGTATATGAAAAATGTATAGGCTAGTTTAGGTGGGGTTTAAATAAAATTGTTCCTTGCAGTTAATAGAAATAAATTGTAGTTTAGGGTTAACTAGAATTTTTACTGCTTAGTTCTAGGCACCTAGGATAAAGACAGGTTAAAAACTAAGCAATTTTATCAAAGACTATATAATCTATCTAAAAGAAATTATCATGACAATTCATTTTTTCTTCCTAACAATCATTCAGCTTGTTGCTTACAGATTAAAAACTGTTCTAAGGAAAGATGTTTTTGCTTGTCTGCTTTTCTATAAATTTAGTGGCTTAGAAGTCTTTATTTATTCAGTTGCTTCCAAAAAACTACTAAACAGATTAGAAGGATTTAAAATATTATGGTTAAACGTATGCTTATTGATGCAACGCACCCAGAAGAAACACGCGTTGCAATTGTTGATGAAACAAAACTTTTAGAATATGAAGGTGAAAGCCAGTTAAAACGTGCCCTAAAAGGGAATGTTTATCTTGCAAAAATTATTCGTGTAGAGCCATCTTTACAGGCAACTTTCGTTGAGTATGGTGGTAATAGACATGGTTTTCTTCCCTTTTCTGAAATTCACCCTGATTATTTCCGTATACCAGTAGGGGACAGAGAAAAACTTTTAGAAGAAGAGCGAGAAAGAGCTAAAGCTGAAAGCGAAGAAGATGTTCTTGAAGCAGTTAATTTGAATTCTACAGATGATTCAGACGGCGTTGATGAAAAACAACAAATGAAACCAAGAGCTTTGCACAAAGCTTATAAAATACAAGAAGTTATTCATAAAGGGCAGGTTGTTCTTATTCAAGTAGTGAAAGAAGAGCGAGGAGGAAAGGGAGCTGCTTTGACGACCTATTTATCTTTGCCAGGACGTTATTGTGTTTTAATGCCTAATGCTATTCGAGCAACAGGAATTTCTCGCAAGATTACTAATGTGCTAGATCGTAAACGTCTTAAGAATATTCTGGAAGAATTTAAGTTGCCAGATACAATGGGAGCTATTATTCGTACGGCTGGTATGAAACGTACAAAGCAAGAAATAAAAAGAGATTTAAAGTACCTCTTGAATCTTTGGAGTAAAATTAGGGAAAAGACTCTTACATCTGTAGCTCCAGCATTAATTTACGAAGAAGGAGACATTGTACAAAGAGCTTTGCGTGATATGTACACGCATGAAATGGAAGAAATACTCATTGAAGGTAAAGAGGCTTATAAAAAAGCAAAAGACCTAATGAAACAGCTAATTCCTTCTCATGCAAAGCGTGTAAAGCATATAGAGAAAGAGGACCTAGCAATTTTTCAGAAGTTTAATATTCATGAACAGATAGATAGGATGATTGATTCAGTTGTACCGCTATCTTCTGGGGGATACTTGATTATGAGCATCACAGAAGCTTTAGTGGCTATAGATGTGAACTCTGGAAAAGCTACAAAAGAACGTAATATTGAAGAAACAGCTTATCGTACAAATATGGAAGCTGCTGAAGAAGTTGCTCGACAGCTTCGTTTGCGTGATATGGCAGGTATTGTTGTTATAGATTTTATTGATATGAGCGAAAATAAAAACATAAGCGCTGTGGAGCATAAATTTCGTGAGGCTGTTAAACAAGATAGAGCACGCATTCAAGTTGGACATATTAGTATGTTTGGTTTGCTTGAGCTATCTCGTCAACGATTGCGCCCAAGTTTAGTGGAAACAGCTAGTCACAAATGTCCTTCTTGTGAAGGCACAGGGATGGTGAGATCTGTTGAATCTGCTGCGCTACAGGCATTGCGCTCCATTGAGTCTCGCCGAACTGAACTGGTTAATGCAAAAGATAAAGATCCGTCAAGGATTGTTTTATATTTGCCTCATGAAGTAGCTTATTACATTCTAAATCAGAAACGTAAAAATGTTGAGTACATTGAAGAAAAATATAATTCTATAATAGAGATTAGGGAAGATAAGGATTTACATTCCTACCATTATAGGCTTCTAACAGGTCAAGAAGCAGCAGTTAGAGATCAACAGGCAGAAAAGCTTCTTAAAGAGAAAATGGAGAGTGTTGAAAAAGCAATGAATCTTATGCGTCCATCAAAACAGACTAAGAGAACAGGTGAGAAGCGTACTTCAAAAACTCGTTATGCATATGGATCTTCTGATAATACAGAAAGTAGAGATAGGCAAGAGAACAGAAAAGATAATAAGCAAGAACCAGCTAAGCGTTTAAGAAAAAGGAGAAATAAGGGACGTGGAGATGATAGGAAAAGTGTGGAGCACACACTAGCTGAGGGTATTGTAGAAACTGAAAAAATTAAGCCATCTTCTAATGAGTTATTTGTAGTGCATGATATAGACTATAATAATAATTCAAGCACAGTTATTTTGGAAGGAAGTGATGCTCAGAACTCAGAAATTTATTCCAAGCAAGAAGAAGAGAAAAAGGGTCGCTCGCCAGCACGTTATCCCAGTAGACGAACCAGGAGGACTAATCGTATTGATAAGACAGAGGAGAATTCTACTGAAAAAACATCTAATGAGGATAAAAAGGATCCTGTGAAAAAAAAACAAGAGGGAACAGGAGCTAAAATAAATAAAACGGAACAGAAAGCGGAGAAAAAAAAAGAAATCGATATTCCTGATTCTAAAAGAGAAACAGAGAGTTCAGCTTCTCAGTTAAAAAAAACAGGAGATA
>JAJRRM010000065.1 GCA_024279475.1 Alphaproteobacteria bacterium
ACACCGCTCTTTATCTAACTGTCTTATATGCTCTGAAGATAAAGGGGGACCTTCTATCTCCTGCATCACCAACACAGGTCTCCCTTCTATCTTAAAAAGATCTGAATAAGGCGCGTACCCTATAAGTTTTCTCGTTAAACTCATGTTATACATCTCTACACCTGGTAGCTCTGGATACGCCTTAAAATACAAGCTTAATCCTGTAGTGGAATCCTTATACCAAGACACATTATGACGCCCTTTTTTATTCATCCGCTTAATTTGGTCCTCTTTATAAATATTTCTAAGAACATGGGAGGGTATAAAGCGCTTACCCAACGACGCTCCTTCTACAGGGAGACTTCCCTCTTCAAAAGGTATAATACCCCCTTCCATGGGCGGGAGTATGTGCTCCAAAGCTAAATACCACTTTAAATCTGGTAAAAAATCTATAAATTTATGAATAATAGAAAGAGATTGATCAATCTCCCCTTCTTCACGCCAAAGAGATCGGTAATGTGACAAAAAGCTTTCCAAAAAGCTGGCTGAATCTATAGCTTTTGGGTTCTTGGCTACCTTCCAATTCTGTTGAACTCTATCCTTTATAATCTCCTCAATCTGAGACAAACTTAGATTTTTTCCTTCTAAACCTCTTTCCTTTGTCAAATCTGTCTCAAAGGCATAAATTTGGTCCTCTACTTCCTTAGGAACAAGAGAGAACTCTTTGTAAATATTCCAAAGAGGGGGATCTACTTTAAAAAATATAGCCTCCCCCAATATTTCCTCATAATGCCTAAAATAATCTTGTAGATTTTTAAATTTCTCACAGATTTCTAAAAACACTTGAGAATCAAACTGCAACGGAAGGTTAGCTCCATCTGGGCCATAAAAGTCCTTTTTTGGAAAGGAACTTTTAAAAAGTCCTAAACGATTAAGATGCTCCCACCTTTCTTGCCTTTGTTGAAGATACTTTATCCAAGTCATCAACAAAAACTCTGGATTATAAGTCATGAACTGTCTTACTACCTCAGTATCTAAAGGCAAGGTTATTTGATGCAATATAGTATATAGTATATTTTTAACACCAAGGCGCCATTGATCTTTTTTCTTCTGGGTATCTGGAAATTTAATAAAACTGGTACCGAAAGCTTCATCATTATCAATGCCCACTATCTCTCCTTGAGAAGTCACCACAAGATTATTACTCTTCCAGTCCTGGGGATTGGTTAATAAGCTTAAAAGAAACATTTCTCCATAGCTTTTTTTATCTAAGTCCTTATTTTTCTTTAAAGCAGATTCAAGTGTGGGACCCTTAACTTCTCTTGAAATCTGAAGCTGAAAATTCCTTAGAGAGGGTAACGAGAGCTTTTCATAATAGTGGGGATTTCTTGCAAAATAATCCTCTGCTGATTCTTTTTTATTATAAGCATCCTGAAGAGAATCATTAATAATCTGATAGTCTGGATCTTTGAAGGGCACACGATCCATTAAAGAAAGTTGTAACACTCCAAAAAGAGAAGGCGTTATGCCTCTACCAAATAAAAGATGACTAAGACCATACACAGCAGCTTCATGAGCAATTTTTACAAAACTCCCTTCACCTTCACAAGTTTTAAAATAAAAACGGGGGATCTCACAAGCATCTGCTGTTGAATCCATGGGTGCTTTCTCTTCTTTCACTGTAGAAGCGGGATATACAACTGAGTGATGGGTTTGGCCGCTCTCAATCAGCCGTGTTAAACCATGCTCTTCTTTTTCTAAGAGATAAAGCGCCACCTCTTTATCAATACGCCATGGAGACTGCCCTTCAATAAATAAGTAGGCTTTGGGTCGTAAAAGTTGAGCTCTTTGCTCTCGAGTACCCTTTACTAGATCTTGAAAAAATGACCTGTACCATCCCACAAGCTCTTGTATTTTACTTGATAAATCACTTTCTAAATCGCTAATAAGTTTTTGTAAAGGAAGGAGAGCTTTGTGAGGCAGTCCTGTCTCTGTAGAAGAATATCCTTGAGCAATAAAGGCCTCTCTAGCAACTCCCTGCAACAGAGCTTCCGGCTCCATCTTTACTCTTTTCCTTAAATCCTTCTCCTGACCGAACGCTGGATCTTTTAAAACACTGGGCCTGGGATCAATTTGTGCTTTCAGGAGAACGCGAAGATCCTTTATAAAGCTTTCCTCTTCCCTTGAAAGGCTTTCTAACGTCGGCATACACCAACCTTTTAAAGAAAAACCTATGAATAACAAAAAAATAACTAAAGACGTTTTTCTCATATAATAGAGCCCTTGTAGTAAAATCTAGTTAAGATTAACCCAGCAAATAACCAGATTTTCTTAATAGATATTCATAGAACTTAGGCCTATACAGCTGGTCGGCTTCTTGTGCATTTGTATCAAAATAGAGGTTTTCCTCCATATCATCATATGCCTTATAAAACTCTGCCTCTAAAAAGCTATCTCTCTTAATATAGTTACTCAATTGCTCAGAAGTAATATACCTCTGGCGGCCTAAATCTCTTAAATTTTGATCACTTCGACTTATTTCCTCTTGTAATAGATATCTCATTTTTGTAGAGGAGTATGCTTCAAAGTTTTCTATATGATGAGCATCACCTCTCTCAAACCGTACATTGCCTCCCTCTAAAAATATTTCCATGACTCTTGAGGGTTGGTAAATAGCTCTCATTCCAGCTCCAATACCAGGATATCTTGGATTTAAGAACTGGCCAGGCAATCCTAAAGGCAACCGCATTCTTTCACGTAATAAGACTTGTCCTTCCGTTGCCTCTTCATGAGCCCCTTCTAAAGTATTACGATAACGGTTTAAAAATCCTTCCTTATAATCCAACAAAACTCTTCCTAATTTCGCTCCCAAGGGAATATCTCCCTCAATATTATAAATGTATTGATTTTCTAACTGAGTAAAATAATCCCCAAGCCCATCTCGACATCTTCCCATATTTTGTGCCAAAAGAAGTCCAAACCTTCCCTCTTCTTGGGTTGCATGAAAATGCTTATATAATCTTATAAAACGTTTCTGAACTCTTCTACTTGCCCCCCCATGAATATGAGTTGCCATAATGCTATCAAAGTCATTCCCTATTTCGGGCACATAGGCTTCTTGTTGAGATAGACTAGTTCTTACAGCCTCTACAACCTGCTCTAAAGAAGCTTGAGAAGCATCCTCATCAGAAACATCTTCATCAATATTTCGATTGTAATATGTTAAATAAGGATCTGACGCTATAAAAGCATAGTTCACACGCTGAGGATCTTCTTGCGTTTGTTCACTTTTTCTTTCAACCTTTTCCTGTGTTCTTTCATAGTCTTCAGATAGTTTATGTAAAACTTCCCCTTGTGAATTTATAATTCTATAATTCTCCTTTAGCTCCTGAGAGACTCTTTGTAAAGATTTAGTAAAGGCTGTATGAATACTCAACGGTAATTCGCCTATAGTTTTTATCACTCTATCTTCAAAAAGATCATGGGCTACACCTCTCTTTCTATCCCACAAGCTTAACTTTATCTTTGCAGAAAGATGTCCTAAGGCTGACGCTTTCTCATAGAAAATTCGGGCTTCTTGTAATTTAATATCTGTCCCCCATCCTTTTTCATGATGCTGGCCCATCATATATAAAACACGCAAATCATCTTCCTTAACCTCTTGAGCCTCTTGAAGGTACTTGAAAGAATGTGCAAAATCTCCTTTGGCTCTCAAGAGTCTGGATAAACCAAGTAAAGACGTCAAACTTTTAGAGTCTGTTGACATCGTTATTTCATAAATCTCAAGTGCTTTATCTCTATCTTGATCAACGCCCTCGCCAACTTCATATGCATACCCTAAAAAACGACTCACTTGTCGAAATATTGTCCCTTGTTTTTCTTCAGGCAATAAAATAGCCCTTTCTAAGGCACACTGATAGAGCAACAGCGCTTTTTCTCTATTAGGATCAAGAAGCGTAGATCCATTGATATAATATCCCCTTCTGTAAAGCTGAGCTAAATTTATCATCCCTTGAGAGTGGCCAAGCTGCACAGCTCTTTTTAGAAAGGTAAGAGAATACTCATGATTGCGCGCCAGCAAGATTCCTTCTTTTAAATAGGCAGAAAGCTCAAAAGCTGCTTGAACATACCCAGCCTTAGCAGACCTCTGCAGAAGCTTCATAGATTGCTCTGTGTTTTGATACCCTTCAGCAATTCCTTCAGTAATTCCTTTTCCCTCAAGAAAATCCTGAGACTGAGCATAAAGATGATATCCAAGATCTGCTTCCGATAGCTTTTCTACCCATTCTGGAGCAGGATTTGGAAAACTTATAACTTTCCGTATAGCCTCTAAAGACCCTAAAGTGGCTGCTTGTCTGTACCATTTTTCATATAATAACCTATCACATTTTAATTCTTCTCTCTCTCCATCTTGTTCATAAAGCTTTCCTAAAGTCAAAGCTTCTTCTCTCAATCCAAGTTCTGTTGCCATAAGACGTGTTAAATTCATTTGAGCTACTGGATGGGGTAAGGCTTTTTGATAAAAGGCCATTGCTCGAGCAATGTTTCTCTCACCTCCCACACCTGCTTCATTCATAAATCCTAAATTATTGGCAGCCTCTTTATTGCCCAGCTCATAAGCTTGGCCATAAAATCTTCGAGCTTTTCGCTGCTCTGCACCATCTCCCATCTCCAGATCATATGCTGAAGTAAACATCTCTATTCCTGTTTCTCTCTCTCCAAGGTCTTCCCTAAAACCTGGAAATATATTTTCTACCCTTATAAGTTCTGTCCCCACAGCTAAGGATCCAATACGCCCCTTTACCCCAAAACAAGGGTACTTCGCACACAATGACTCAAACTGACCCTCTGCCCATCTAACATCTTTAAAGTCGGCATCATATGCCTCTAAATCATCTGGCACACCACATTCCCGCAAATCAGCACCTCTTAAAGAGGTTCCTTTAATGTTTACTCCATCTTTTAAATCAGAAGCTCCTAAAACACTTTCACTTAAATCCCCGCGAATGCAAACGTTAGTATCTCGAAGTTTCTCTAAGTCCCCTAGACGGACTGCTAAACCTTCTGAGCTAAAAGTAAAAATACTAATACTAAGCATTATACCAACAAGAGACAATCTTTTAAACAACATAACAACTCCTATTTTACTTACAAGTTCTACACAATTGTAATATGTAAAACCCTAGCATACTTAAATATAAACTCAATACACTACTTTAACTTGACGGTGCCGTTTCAACCCTTCTTGAAGCTCTAATAGATGTTAAAAAAAGTATTGTTCATGATACAGCATTTAAAAAAATAGCCCTTAAAAAGGGCTGTATGCTTGGAATTCCCAAAATTAACTTTACTTTAGAAGTATAATAATATTAGAGACCTATAAAGCGCGAGTAAAAGCATCCTCAACTTTTTGACTAACGTTTGCCTTCTCAACAAACTTCCTAGATGCTGTTAACAATTCTTCTGAGTTTCGTGAAATTTCTTCTTCAAATATTGTTGAACATCTTTCCGTATTAAAACGAGCTGAGGAGGATAATATTGATGATTTTCCCCCTAGATTATGACGCTAAATTTAGTTTCGTTACTCTAACTTGCAGATAAAAACGGTTCTCTCACAATAAAATTCCCAAATTTAGAGGAATACCCCATATATTTAAGTGTCATTTCCATGTTTTACTCTCTGAGAATTATCAGCTGTTATTTCTCTTAATTTTTCTAAACTATGGACGGTTAATATATCCAACTTTTCAATTAAGTCATTAAAGAAAGCTATTAAAGATTTTTTGCTTTCGATCTTTCCTTTTTTTAAAACTGCACTCACATCTTCAAATCCACTGCCAATTGACCAATAATCAGAAAAGAAACGACTTATGGCTACTGAAAAAACAATAGAATATTTATAATAAAGAGGACTTGGTCCATAATTCATAGAAATATCTACTCTAGGTATTGTAGAAACCGCAGAAGAAGCTACTTTGAATGTTTCTTTAGCTGTACTAGATAAAACAGTCCCTGCTTTCCCCCAACTACATTTGCACGGACGCTGACAGCCAGTAGAACAATTTATGTTTTCTGCATCTTTATAAATTCTTCTTAAGAGCATATCTGTTACATAAACAGTAAATAAAGCAGAAGACACATAAGATGTCCATCCAGAAGTCTCAGATATAAATTCTACAGTACCATTATCAACCTGTGGAGAAATATATGTAATAATTTGTGAGGTGGTATCTTGGATAAAATATGGGATGTATAATGATCCAACAAGGGAGACAATCCCCCCAAATGTTCTTAATACTATTTCACAAGCACTAGCTCTTCTCATAGTTTGAGAGGCTATTGGTAAAATTTCTAAGGTTCTTGTAACATCCAACGAAGAGTATCCTAGCATGTTTTCTTGCTCAACCTGGTGCGCTTGTTCTTCCAGTATGGGGGCTTCTTTTAAGTTTTTTAATATCCTCTCTAACTCATCTTCTTCTATGCTTAGGACAGCATCTATTAATCGCCCTAGATTTTTTTTTATTTCTACTTTTAATCTATTTTCTTTACTTAAGCTCTTTTTATGACAATGGTCATAGGCTACTTCACTTACAACCTGCCTACATTGATTAACAGTAGGTATAATAGGCCAAAATCCAAGTACGCTCTGTGTTAACAATGTAGGTATTGAAAAAACTAAGGCATAATTACCAGCAGCAGTATTATTTCCAAATTCTTGATAAAAATAGACTTGTGGAATATATGCAATCCCCGATGCAGCTAGAGTAGCAGAAATACCTCCTATAATTCCACAAAAAACAACTCCTGGAGAGGCGCATGCGCTTGCCTTTATTGATTCTGATTTTATACAAAAAAATGATTGCATAATTTTTCCAACTGTTGTTGAAACTCCCTTTGATAGCAATAAAAATAAAGGAACTGTACCAATTAATGATAAGATAGCAGAACCTGAACTTGTTACACCCATATTTGTTTCCCAAAAATCAAAATCAAAAGGAAATAATGCCCCAGCACAAATAAGTGAAAGAAAATTAGAGGCTATTTCAACCCCTACAATACATTTATCTTTTCTTGTGCTATATATACTTTTTTCACAAATACCTCTAAATGGTAAAGTTGACTTTAAAGAATCTATAAATAAGTCTTTCATAAACTTTTCTAAATTTTTATCGTAATTTTCCCCTTGTAAAATTATTACTCCGTTCTGCGATACAGGATCCTGCAATGGATGTTCTAAACAATCATTCCGAGCTAAAGGAACTTTAAGCGATTTTTCTCTTTCTTGATTATTTTCTTCATCAAAGTTCATGGAAAATGAAGTTTGAAGCATCAATACAAAAACAATAAAGAATATTGCTATTTTTTTCATTTTTAAAACTTTTTTGTGTATAATATATACAATTTTTCAGGTTTTATTTATTGCTATAACTACCTCTCTTTTTTTAGAATACAAAAAAGATGATTCTACAAAATATTGTTTTAAAATATCTTTTAAACATTCTATTTTATAGCGGTATGAAACGGCAGTTATTATTTTATCATTTTTTCTAATAGTAATAAAAGATTTATTTTCTTCAGGAGGAAGCTTAATAGTTTTATCACACCTATGATAGCATTCAATTCTTGATCTGTAAAACTCAACACAATAGTTATCTAATGTACTTTTTATTCCTAAGTTTATCAATGGTGCACGAGTAAAAATAGCATTAGATCTATCTTTATAGGCTTGTAGTGTCTCAGTTATTAGATCCTTATTAGTCAACAAATCAGCCGCTAAAATGACTATGCCCTTTACTGACGCTAGCTTGCAAAGTAAGGGTAAAAGCACTTCAGGTAAAAAGTTCAAAAAGGTTTGGCCTATTAATACATATACTTTTCTTGAGTATGCTTTTTTTGGGATAATAAGGGATGCTTCTTCAAATGTTGAATGAATAGGCGTAGATTCAACTACATATGGACTCATTGCTTTTGTTGCAATTGATAAATATTCTTTGCTTATATCTACTGGATAATAAAAAAGGTTAACACCTTTCTCATAACAATGCTTTGCTATTAATAAACTGCTATCGGGATATCCTGGCCCAAGCTCTATTAAAGAAACATCATCTTTTATTTCTTCAGTAATTTCATCTAAATGATCACTAATAATATTAGTGACTGGATTATGAACTATTTTAGAATAATCGTTGCTTTTCACTACATCCAAATATGCATCAGCTTGGTTATCAGTTAAATAAAGTAGATGTGGTTCAATTAATAAGTGGCAATTAGGCCTCTCACTATCAGTGCATAAATGCTTAAGTGTTTCGTTATAAATATACATAGGGGGAGAATACTTTTTTTATTAATTATATTAGAATTTAGGGCTTTATTCAGGGGTCTTTTGTAGGGTAATATAGCTTTAATTTTATTACAAATTAATATGCCCCCGATTAATTGCAGCTATCATCCACTACTATAATGCCTACATTCTGAATGAGTATAGAAATCCACCTATTTCACAAAGTAATAATAAACCCGATAATATTATTTATCGGGTTTATTGTAAGTTAATAGACTTTAACCTACTAAAGTGACCTATACTACCATTCCCTCCTCCTTCATGAAGAACATGAATAATATTTTCTTCTTCCTGGTATTCCGGGTGATCAAACTTATGTCTTAAAGTTGTATTAGATTCTTGGGAAAATTGATATAATCGTAAAGAATTTCCTCTTAGATACGCAATAGCATCTAACGCAGAATAATTTATTATCTCACCTTCATCATGCTGAAACTCCATTGTTTTCCCCGGCAGTGCAATAAAATTTATGATATAATACTTTACTATAGCTTTATCTTTACAGGATTCTTGAATTTCTCTTTTTTTCACATCGATAAAAATACGTTAGGATGGAGCTTTAGAGTGCAGGATCCACAAGTAAACCTAGTGGATTCATCTATAGACTATGATTTAGAGTGGATCTGAAAAATTGATCGTGAAAAAGCTATAGAAAGAAATTTATACAGTTGTATTACTGTAGCTAATGAATCTCCTGTATATGAATTTAATGTGACAAGTGATTTAAACGTTATATGGAGGCAAGGTGATGACATTACAGGAAAAAAGAGGAAACCAAAGTGGAGAATTTGCTGAAACTGTTGTTCAGAGACCCAGATGCACTATAAGCAATGGTAAGTAGTTCCTTTAAAATAAACAGAGTAGTTTTAAGGGCTCTGTTGCAAAAATTTAATAAATAATAGGATCCGACTCAATTTTGGTCTGCAAACCTTAAATTCTTACACGAGTTTGGAATAAAAATATTTGATCTCTAATAGTATAAATGAGCTTTAATTCATTAACTTAAGAATGGATTATTTATACAGAAAATAAAAGTATTGCCTTAAAGTAGTAAAAGAGTTCTATTGTATAAGTGTTTTCTTTATTAATAATTTTAGGGGTGGTCCATGAGGGATCTAATAAAAAATAAAAAAATATTTTTTATACTTATATTTTTAATAAATATCCCAAACTGTTTTTCTGTTCCGGTAAAAGATGGAGAAAAAACTCTTCTTGAAAGGGGAATATCTCTTCCTAGAGCAAGAGCTCATGGTGTAGTAGATGCATCAAATACAGACTCAGAAGTAGGGGAAAATTCTAATAAACTAAAGCATCTTTTTAAACAATTAGAACCAAACATACCAGATGTTATACCTTCCAAACTTTTGATAGCTGCAGGAGCTCTTACTGAA
>JAJRRM010000066.1 GCA_024279475.1 Alphaproteobacteria bacterium
TAGTATTAATATTTTCTAAATTATTTTTCCAAAGAAACCAGTCATAGGGCGAAGATAGGGGGATAAGAATTTCCTCTGTATAAATATTTTTTTTCTCTTCTTCTTCTTCCAGTATTTGTAATTTATGTGCGCGCCATTGGTTAATAATATGTGTGTTGGTGATTTGAACAGCTCTTTCATAAAAATTAGTTTCTGTTTCATTTATTTTTTTCCCAATGAACTTTATAGGAAAAACTTTATCCTCTGGAGTGAGGGCATGTAAAAAATAAACCTTAATACCAATAAAAAACTGCTTTGAGGAGTTTTCTTCAGATTCTTTAATTGCCTCTACCTCGTAGACGGGTTCAGCTACAGTAACCAAGACACCCATTGGTGTATTATAGCGACTTTTTAAATGCTTAAAAGCAGGATACAATCCTTCAATAGCAGATCTCGGCTGAAGGGTAGATATATCTTCTATGTCTCCAAGTGGCAATTCTAAAGGCAGATAGCTTGATTGCTTTAATGTTTTTTTCCAGGCGGTATGCCAAGGTGTTGTTTCCCAAAGTATATGAGAAATTTTACTGTTCTTCTTATTAATCATCATGGGGATAATAAGGAGTTTTTTCTTTGGCGGAGCTATAACTTTCCAGTTTTTAGCTCTAAGAAATTTTTCTAGAACAGCTTTATTAAAGCGATATTTAACTTTTGCTATATAGCGTGTTTTAGAATTTTTTTCTGAAAGAACTTCATAACCTGTAAGATAGGGTTTCAATTCATTCATAAAAAAAGGCGTAGGTTTACGAAAGGAAGTTGATGGGATTAAAGCTTGCATTAATAAATTATAAAGCTGCTTAAGAGCTAATGCTTCTCCCTTCTTAAAAGCTATTTTCTTTGCTTGAATGGCGGATAGAGCTGTTTCATCAATATTTATAATTTGGTAGAAGGGGATGCTCCCTTCCTCTAGAGCATATGAAAAGGAGCTAAAAAAAAGAAAAAAAGAAGTAAAATAAAAAAATAGAAGCTTCTTGATCATGTATAGACAGTATCTTTCTTTATAAACTTTGGCAGTATCGAGCTTCATAGTTGCATATATTAACTATTTTAACTAGGTATTTTAGCCAACAATTTCTATTTCTGAAAAAAAGAAATTAATTTCACGCTTAGCATTTTCTAGAGAATCAGATCCATGAACAGAATTAGCTTCTATAGATTCAGCAAAGTCGTGGCGAATAGTTCCTATATCAGCATTTTTAGGATTTGTTGCTCCCATAATTTCACGATTTTTAGCTATAGCATTATCTCCTTCTAAAGTTTGAACAACAATAGGAGCAGAGCTCATGAAAATACACAGATCATTATAAAAAGGACGTTCAGAGTGTACATCATAAAAATCTTCAGCTTGAGCGCGTGTTAATAAAGTACGTTTTTGTGCAATTATTCTTAAACCAGCTTTTTCTAAATAAGAACAAACAGCCCCTGTAAGATTTCGGCGTGTTGCGTCTGGTTTAATTATGGAGAGAGTGCGCTCGATGGACATAGGAAGATACCTCGTTTGTTTATAAAGACTTAAAGTTATATGAAACGATATAGAAAGCAAGCACTAATTTTATAAAAGAAGCTCGTCTTTTATAGATTCTCTGTTATGATTTTATAGCGCTCCTGAAGTTTTTGAGTAATAGGGCCATGGTGAAATTCTCCAATATTTAAAACTTCACGTACAGGCAAAATGCCATAAGCTATGCCTGTAAGAAAAATTTCTTCTGCTGTCTTAAGCTCATCTGGATGGATACTACGTTCTATTACACAAAGTTTAGCATTAAGGGCTTCTTCCATAATAACCTGCCGGGTAAAGCCATTTAAAGAGCATTCGGGAATAGGTGTATGAAGGTCTCCATCAATTATTAAAAAAATATTAGAGCTTGTGGCTTCAGCCAAATGGCCTTGGTAATCTAGTAAAAGAGCATCATTATAACCATGCTGCTCTGCTTCATGTTTTGCTATAAGGGATACAGGATACATAGCTGCTGATTTTGCTACAATAGGTGTAGTATGAGGCGCTGGTCGTGCCCAAGAACTCACCATCACACGTAAGCCAGCTGCTAGCGTGCTCGGCTCATGTATTTTATTTAAAGGAATAGCTAGAATAGCTACGTGCGTAGAAACTTTTTTGGAATTCAGTTCCAGACTTTCATCCCCTAACCAAGCAAGAGGGCGAATATAGCCATTCTTCATCTTATTTTTAGCAATGATTTCATGCACGGTATTAAAAAGTTCATCCACGGTATAGGGAATTTTTATTTGAAGCGAGTCTGCGCTATCTAGCAGTCTTTTAATATGTTCTTCTAACAAAAATGGTTTTCCATTATAAACACGTATGCCTTCTAGAACTACTGTAGCGTAGTGGAGGCCATGAGTGGCTACATGAATAGTAGCTGCTTCCCAGCGGACTATTTTTCCATCTAACCAAACAAAGCGATTAATTTTTTTAGAAGTTTTCTTTTCAAGAGGTTGTTTCATAATAGGAAGCATTGAGTGTTTCACCTGTTATTGGTTGATTATGATATATAGGATAGGCACAAATATCCAAAGCTATTTTTTATGTATATTTTTATGCCATGAAAAAATTGGGGTAGCCTTGCTAAAAAAGTCAGATATTTTCTTCTTTATTTTTGGAAAGAGCATAATCGATTGTATTTTAAGTTTTATATGAGGTCTAAGTGATTCTGCGAGGGATTTTTCTGGAGTTTCTAGCCACTTGAAAAAGGTTGACAGATAAACATAGCAAAGTAGGCTACGCTTTGTATAATGATTCCAGTTCATAGACTTGTCTGCGCATACAAACCAAATAGTATCTGCTATAGTATAGAGCATTTTTGAAGAAAAAATGGCATGATTAGGACTTATATGAAAAGCTTTGGCTTTTATAAGGCATGCACGATAAGGTTCTAATAAATTTAGGCGTAAGACAATGCATTCTTCTACTTTTTCATTTGTACGCAAAGATGATGTTGTTAAATAAGAAGCTTTTTTTATAAATTTCTGATTAATCATATATACAAATACTTCATAGGCACTTTCTGCTTCCTTTGGAAAGATGAAAGATAGTAGATCTGGATTAAGGCCTGCTTTTTTGGAGCCAAGAACTAAGGATTTTTTAGTCCAACCATGTACGGCTATAAAATCAAGAGAATGATTAAGAATATTTAGCTGTTGAGTTAAAAAAGACATCTATTTGTCCTCTAGTTTTCTGGGTAATTAATTCCCCAGTCCCATTTTTATTGTACTTTGATTTATAAATACACTAAAAAACATAAAGCTTAAAGGAAAAACATATAAAAATAAAAATTAAGGGTTATATTTATAAATAATTAAGCAAACACTTTTGAGCTTTCTCTAAAGCCTCATTCATAAGAGGTTTTGTTTTAGCTTGAACAGTGATGCGTACAAGCGGTTCAGTCCCAGAAGGGCGAATAAGAATATAAGCTTTGTCTTTATACATTACTTGTAATTTTTGTAATTCTTTTTTAATAGTTGGATTTTGGAGAATAGATTTATCTTTACAAGGCAAATTCACTAAAATTTGAGGGCAAAGGGTAAAAATAGTATGAATTGAGGAAGCTTTTTTATCTTCCGTTATCATATAAGCTAATAGTTGAATGGCACTTAAAACACCATCGCCTGTGGTAGTGTAGTCAGACATAATAATATGGCCTGAAGGCTCTCCTCCAAAATTTATTTTTTCTTCGCTCATACATTTAGAGACATAACGATCACCTACGCTGGTGCGATGAAGTTTCAAACCAATAGAAGAAAGGTATATTTCTAGACCTTTATTACACATTACTGTACCTACAATAGCATCTTTGCTAAGTTTATTTTTATCTTTCCATGCTGTTGCAATAGCAGCGATAAGATGATCTCCATGGATAGATTTTCCGGTTTCATCAACGAATATGACGCGATCAGCATCACCATCAAGGCCAATACCAATATTAGCCTTTACTTCTCTTACTTTTGCTTCTAGATCCTGTGTGTTTGTAGTTCCGCATTGGTTGTTGATATTTAAACCATTGGGTTTTGCATTAATAACTGTAACTATTGCCCCTAACTCCCATAGAACAGTAGGAGCTATTTTATAGGCTGCACCATTGGCACAATCTAGAACAATATGAAGGCCTTCAAGAGTTAGATGTTTAGGAAAAGCATTTTTTAGATATTCTATATAGCGTCCTTGGGCATCATCTAGGCGTTGGGCATGCCCCAGAAAGGAAGGTATTACTCTAGGAATAGGTTCAGAAAAAAATATATCTTCTATTTCTTTTTCTACAATATCTGGAAGTTTAAGTCCTTCAGCATCAAAGAATTTAAGCCCATTATCTTCAAAAGAATTATGAGATGCGGAAATCATAACACCTATATCAGCCCGGAGAGAGCGCGTAAGCATAGCTATAGCTGGTGTAGGAAGGGGCCCTACAAGAATGACATCCATTCCCATAGAGATAAACCCTGCAGTCAATGCTGGTTCAATCATGTAGCCAGATAAACGAGTATCTTTACCAATAACAACGCGGTGTTTATGGGCTCCACGAATAAAGTATGTAGCAACAGCTTGAGCTAGTTTTAATACATTATTAGGAGAAAGCCAGTCTTTATTTGCACGACCACGTATTCCATCAGTTCCAAAAATTTTTCGTACAGCCATATTAAAAAAACCTTTTTATATGTTATATGCTCTTAATATTTAGGGATACATTCCTGCTATCTATATACTAAAGAGGCTTGTTTTTATTATCATTGGTAGTTTTTTTAGCTGACTTTTTTTTCTTAAAAGTCTCAGAGTTTTTCTTAAGTTGCATGATCGCAGCTGATTTTCTTTTTTTAGGAGTGAAATCACGTTTAGGTTTTATACCTTTTAGGATATTTTTTATCTCATCGCCTGAAAGTGTTTCGAACTCAAGGAGCCCTTGAGCAAGTATTTCTAACTCATTTTTATGGGTTAGGAGAATATTCTTAGCTTTATTGTAGGCTTCGTCAATTAATTTTCGAATCTCTTGATCGATAGATTGAGCTGTTTTTTCAGAAACATTTTTATGTTGTGTTACACTATGTCCTAAAAATACTTCTTGTTCTGGTTCATTATAGGTAATGGGGCCAAGCACAGCACTCATTCCCCATTCTGTTACCATGCGTCTGGCAATATTTGTAGCCGATTGAATATCAGAAGAGGCACCTGTGGTTACTTTTTTATCACCAAATATCATTTCTTCTGCAATGCGTCCACCCATTGAAACAGTCATGTCAGCTTTCAAGCGTGCACGGGACATAGAAACTCTGTCACTTTCAGGTAAGCGCATAACTAGACCAAGGGCACGACCACGTGGAATAATTGTTGCTTTATGGATAGGGTCAGAATCTTTTAAGTGTATACCTACAATAGCATGCCCGGCCTCATGATAAGCAGTGAGTTTTTTTTCATCATCTGACATAATCATAGAGCGCCTTTCTGCTCCCATAAGCACCTTGTCCCTAGAAGACTCAAAGTCTTCCATAGAAACAAGTTTTTTATTTTTTCGAGCAGCCATAAGAGCTGCTTCATTTACAAGGTTTTGTAAATCTGCACCAGAAAATCCAGGTGTTCCTCTGGCAATAATTTTAGGATCAACATCCGGTGCTAAAGGAACATTTTTCATATGAACTAAAAGTATTTTTTCGCGACCTAGCATATCTGGATAAGGCACTATAACTTGGCGGTCAAAGCGACCAGGTCGAAGAAGAGCAGGGTCTAAAATATCTGGTCGATTTGTGGCAGCAATTAGGATAATTCCTTCGCTTGCCTCAAAACCATCCATTTCTACAAGCAATTGATTGAGAGTTTGCTCACGTTCATCATTTCCACCGCCCAATCCTGCTCCACGTTGACGACCAACAGCATCAATTTCGTCAATGAACAATAAACAAGGGGAATTTTTTTTTGCTTGCTCAAACATATCACGAACACGGCTTGCACCTACACCAACAAACATTTCCACAAAATCAGAACCCGATATAGAGAAAAAAGGTACATCGGCCTCTCCAGCAATAGCACGAGCTAGAAGAGTCTTACCTGTTCCAGGAGCACCTACAAGCAATACGCCTTTAGGAATACGGCCCCCCAACTGTAAAAATTTTCGTGGAGTTTGAAGAAATTCAACAATTTCTTCCAGTTCTTGTTTTGCCTCATCAATGCCAGCTACATCATCAAAAGTAACTGTTACTTGATTTTCGCTTAAAAGTTTTGCTTTTGATTTTGAAAAATTCATAAGTTTTCCACCACTTCCCCCAGATCCCATCTGGCGGAACATAAGAAACATCAAAACGATCCAAAAGAGTATAGGGACCCAAGAAAGAAGAGATCCCAAAAGAGAACTTTTATCTCTAGGTTCAGAAACTATCCGTACATTATGTTTTTTTAACGCAGGTATAAGCTCAGTATCATGAGGGGCATAAGTAGAAAATTGCTTGTCTGTAGATAATTTTCCTGTAATGCTGTCGCCGCTAATTTTAACTTCCTGTACATTACCTTGCTCAACATAATTTATAAAATCACTATAAGGAACTTCTTTTATTTGAGAGGGAGCCCCTATATCATTAGAAATTATATACATAATAAGGGGAACACCTATAAGCACTGCCCATAAAATGATATTACGAATTATACCGTCGTCCTTCTTCTTCTTAGGATTTTTTTTTGAATTTCTGTTGGGTTTATTAAAACGCACCTAGTTCCCCTTAACTTTCTATATATATTCCATGATATTATTACAGGAAAATAAATAAAATAAATAGGTAAAACATATAAAAAAAATAAAAAATTTAGAAGATGATGATATGCAGGTTTTTGACTGCCTTATTTGAAAAAAATACTGTAGAGTAAGAGCATGAATTCTAAGTATACATATCTTGATCAATTTTTAGAAATGCTTATAGGAGAACGCGGCGTAAGCCTCAATACGCTAGTTGCTTATAGGTATGACATCATAGAGTTCTTAGAGACAGCTAACTGTGAAGTTAAGACTGTAAAAGAAAAAAATATTCAGCAATACCTTTCAATTTTACATGATAAAAATCTTAAACCACAGTCTATTGCGCGAAAGCTATCAGCTTTGCGGCAATTTTATGGTTTTTTATGTAGTGAAAACATATGTGAGGAAAATCCTACGTATCAAATTCCTACGCCCAAAACAGGAAGAGGGTTGCCTAAAATATTGAGAGAAGAAGAAATTCATAAACTAATAGAAGCTGTAAAGTTTTGGCCAAAAATAGAGCGTCTTAGGCTTTTGCTTATTTTAGAGTTGTTTTACGCTACTGGTGCTCGCGTATCTGAATTGATATCCTTAAAATTATCCTCTTTTTCACAAGAATTTAAAGCTGTTCTACTAAGAGGAAAAGGTGATAAAGAAAGGCTTGTTCCCTTAAACGAAACAGCTATTGAGGTGCTTCAACAGTACTTAGTAAGTCGTAATTTATATTTTCCAGGTGCTAAAAATAAAAAGGTTACTGCTTCACCTTGGCTGTTTCCCTCAAATTCAAAGACGGGACATATAACGCGTCAACGTATAGGTCAACTAATAAAGAATTTAGCTATTAAAGCAAATATTGATGAAAATAAAGTATCTCCCCATGTACTACGCCATGCCTTTGCTTCACATCTATTGGATCACGGAGCAGACCTTCTGGCTGTACAAGAGCTCTTGGGGCATGCAGATGTGGGAACTACACAAATATATACCCACGTACTTTCTGAAAAGCTTATAAAAGTAGTAAAAGAAAAACATCCTCTTGGAAGGGTTATAAAATAATATTTTTTTAAAGTGTTTTCTACTGTAGCGTACAAATTATGTTAAAAAGAGAATAAAGGGATATTAAAATTATAAATCTTCTTTTATAGAGAGATCTTTATTCTTTCCTCTACGAGTGCTAGGTAGAAGCAAAAGTAAAGGAGCTGCTAGAAAAATAGAAGAGTAGGTGCCTACAACAACGCCAACAATAATAGGCAACGTATAAGATGCAATTATTTCTCCACCAAAGAAATATAGTGAAAAAAGAGCTATTAATGTTGTTCCTGAGGTTAGTGTTGTGCGAGAAAGAGTTTCATTGATACTTTTATTAAGGAGCACTTTTATGTCAGTTACTTTGAACTTTCTCATGTTTTCACGAATGCGGTCATAAACTACCACCGTATCATTAATAGAGTATCCTACAGTAATTAAAATAGCTACAATAGCAGTAATATTGAATTCTACCTGAAACCAGCTGTAAAAGCCAATAATGGCCAAAGCATCATGAATCAGGGCAAAGATAGCACACAATGCAAATTGCCACTCAAAGCGGAACCATACATATATAAACATAGCAACCAAGGACCATAAAACTGCCATAATACCATTGTTGATAAGGTCTTTTCCAGCCTTGGGACCGACGGTCTCTAAACGACGAAAGGTAACCGTTTTTCCTAACTTATTCTTTACTTTTTGGACTGCTTTTTGTTGATTTTGATCTTCTCCTGACTGACGTTCAATATTAATTAAGATATCATCTGGCGCTCCAAATTCCTGCAACCCAATTTCCCCAAGCCCTAAGGAAGTTATATCTTTACGCATTTTCTCAAGGTTTGCTGGGCCTTGTGTTTTAACCTCAATAAGGATACCACCTTTGAAATCAATACCATAGTTTAGCCCATGCCAAAATACAGAAGCAAAAGTGCTAAAAATAATCAAAGCTGAAAGAGTATAGGTAATAAAACGTTTTCTAATAAAATCAATAGCTACATTTTTAGGAACAAATCGTATACCCCGCATAAGAGAAACCTTTTCATAGTTAGATAGTTAGATAGATAGTTTTTTAGGTTTGCGCCAGCTAAGCCAGGCAATGGCAATAACCCTTGTTAGAGTAATAGAGGTAAACATTGAAATGATAATACCTAAAGCTAGAGTTACAGAAAATCCACGCACAGGACCTGTACCAAACTGATATAAGAAAAGGGCGCCTATAAGGGTTGTTAAGTTGGAGTCTAAAATAGTTGTTATGGCGCGTTGATAGCCTGCATCAATAGCAGACATATAGTTCTTTCCTTTGCGCAGTTCTTCTCGGATGCGTTCATAAATGAGAACATTTGCATCAACAGCCATGCCAATTGTTAGCGCAATACCTGCTATTCCAGGCAAAGTTAAAGTTGCTTGCAAAATAGAGAGACCTGCTAACAGAAGAAGAATGTTAAAAATAACAGCTATATTCGCAATTATGCCAAAGAAAGCATAGGCAATAAGCATAAAAAATCCTACTAAAATAATAGCATAAATTGTAGCGTCTTTACCTGAGGCAATAGAGTCAGCACCTAAACCAGGGCCTACTGTACGTTCTTCTAAGACTGTCAATGGAGCAGGTAAAGCTCCTGCACGTAGCAGTAAGGAAAGATTTTGCGTTTCTTGAACCGTAAAATTACCTTGTATATATCCATCACCATGAGGAATGATGGTACTAATTACCGGGGCGCTAATGACTTTATTATCTAAAACAATAGCAAACTGTTTTCTAATATTTTTACGCGTAGCTTCTGCAAACTTCTTAGCTCCAAGGCTATCAAATTTAAAAGTTACAATAGGCCTATTGTATTGTTGATCAAGACCAGGCTGAGAGTCAACAAGCATATCGCCAGTTAGTATAGACATTTTTCTAACAGCTATTTTACTGGGACTGTTTAGTCTAGAACTTTCTACGTAACTTAAAATCTCAGTTCCAGCAGGAACTTTTCCAATAAGCATGTCTTCAGGAGAAACAGAATGGTCAACCATTCTAAAAGAAAGCTTAGCTGTTTGACCTAAAAGATTTTTTATAGTACTTGGATCGTCTATGCCAGGTAGTTGTAAGACAATACGGTTAGGGTTTTGTTGTTGAATGGTGGGTTCTTTTGTGCCTGTTTCATCAACACGACGGCGAACAATTTCAATTGACTGGCTTAAGATAGACTTTTTAAGGAGCACCATATTTTTTGCTGTGAATGTAACTTTTACAAAGCCTTCATTACTGATAAAAATATCGAGGTTACCTCTGTCTAACTGACTCAAAATCTGTTGTGTTTTTTTACGTACTTCGGGGGTAATATTTCGGAGCTTAAAGCTTACTTGCGTAGATGTGGATCGTAAAGCTTGATATCCCAATTTGTTTTTGCGCAAGGTAGAGCGTGTGGAATCAGCTAGAGCTGCGTACTTGTCTCTAATAGCTACTTCCAAATCTACTTCTAATAAAATATGAGAGCCACCTTGAAGATCAAGCCCTAGATTGATTGTATCTCTTGGAAACCAACCAGGCAGTTTTTCAAGAACTGAAGTGGGGAGAAAATTAGGGAGAGAAAAAGCAATTCCAAACAAACAAACAACGATAGTTGCGAAAACTTTCCAGCGTGGGAGCTTATTCATTTTTATTTACGCTTTTTAACGGTTTCTATTTTTTTATTAGGAGTGGAGCGTCCAATTGAGGGCTTATTGTCTGTAATAATTTGAGCAACTGAAGATCGAAGCATCAATACTCTAACATCTTTAGAAATTTCAATTTCAACTTCATTTTCATTAGTAATTTTATGTATTTTTCCAAAGATACCACTAGATGTGAGAACTTTATCTCCAGCCTGTAGTGTTTTTAGAAGAAGCTGATGCGATTTCGCTTTTTTTTGTTGTGGTCGAATAAGGAGAAAATACATAATTCCAATGATCAATAAAAAGGGTACAAAACCCATAAAATCAAAAGAAGATCCAGCCGCTGCAGATCCATCAGCAAAAGCAAGGGGAATAAAAGTCATAGGGTGCTCCTAAATAGTTAGATTATACATATTAGTATCTATGTACCATATAGATTTATGCTCAACAATAGTTTTTATTGCTTTCAAAGGTATATTTTAAATGTTTTTAAGCACGTGAAACTTCACTTACTAATTTTGTAGTACGAAGAAGCGCAACAATACTTTCCAACTCTTGAGTGTTGGCAACATCTATATCCATATGGATATCAACAAAATCAGAGCTACGAGAAAGCATATGAAGATTGGAAATATTAGCTCCACTTCCCCCCATAAATGTAGTTAAAGCTCCTAATTTTCCAGGGGAATTTTCTATTATGATATGCAGATGGGCTAGGTAAACCTTTCCATTTTTTGCCTTTTGGTCCCAATCTAAATCTAATACTTTTTCTGGATTGTCTGAAAATTGTTCTAATGTTTTGCAAGATTCTCTGTGAATAACAACTCCTTTTCCAGTAGAAATTGCACCTGATATAGTATCCCCTGGTATAGGGTAGCAGCATTTAGCAAAATGGATAGCCATCCTTGTTATAAGACCATTTATGATAGACTCATCATTTGTTTTTGTATTTTTATGCACAGAAGAAAGAGTAGATAGGTTTTTTGTGGTTTTTCTTTTTTCGATATTAAAAGTCTCTGGATAAACACTTTCTAAAACTTTTTGAGCACACTTTGCAGCCTTACCAATTAAAATATAAATTTCTTCTAATGTCGTTACTTTAAAGGAAGAAAGGTGAGCTTTTAAATCTTTTTCTTTGAACAGAATTTTAAATTTTCGAGCTTTTTTTAATAACATAGCATGCCCAAGGTTTCTATATTGGACTTTTTCCTTATTTCTAATAAAGCGACGAATATGAGCATGAGCTTTTCCGGTTATAACAAAGCGGTCCCAGGTTGGAGAGGGTTCGTGATGGGGGGATGTTAAGATTTCCACTTGATCACCGTTGTGAAGTTTTGTTCGAAGAGGCATTAACTTTCCGTTAATTTTAGATCCTGCACATTGGTTTCCAACGTCTGAGTGGACAGCATAAGCAAAGTCAACAGGAGAAGATCCTTTGGGTAATGTGACAATATCTCCATTTGGGCTAAAGCAAAAAACTTCATCTCTAAACATTTCCATTTTGGTATGTTCCAAAAATTGATCTGGATCTTCTGCTTGATCTAGGATGTCTAGAAGAGATCTAATCCATTCATAACGAGAAGCATCTTTTTGGGTAGGCTTATCAACTTCTTTGTATACCCAGTGAGCAGCAACACCTAGCTCCGCTTCTCTATGCATTTCAGAGGTTCTAATTTGCACCTCTACACGTTGATAAGGAGGAATGAGTACAGTTGTATGGATTGATTTATAATTGTTTGGTTTAGGTGTGCTTATATAATCTTTAAAACGACTGGAAACAGCAGCGTAGGCGTTATGAATGATTCCTAAAATTTTATAACACTCATCTATGTTTGGCACCAAAATTCGAAAAGCAATAATATCGGAAAGACTTTCAAAGGGTATGTTTTTTATTTGTATTTTTTTCCAAATAGAGTAGGGATTTTTTTGTCGTCCAGATATTTCTGCCTTTACGCCAGCATCAGTTACTGTCTTTTTTAGAGTTTCTATTATCCCCTGAACAACCTCTTTTCCTTCATCTTGCAAAAAATTTAAACGGGATTGAATGGTAGAAAGTTCTTTTGGGTGGGTAAACGAAAATGAAAGGCTTTCTAGCTCATTTCGCATATTTTGCAAACCTATTCGCCCTGCTAGAGGAGCAAATATATCCATAGTTTCTTTTGCTATACGCAGGCGTTTTTCTTCGGACTTAATATGATGTAATGTGCGCATATTATGAAGTCGATCAGCCAATTTCACCAAAAGAACACGTATATCTTTTGACATAGCTAGCAAGAATTTACGAAAATTTTCTGCTTGCGTTTTTTTAACAGACTGCTGCTCTATTTTTGAAAGCTTTGTTACGCCATCTACTAAATCTGCAATATCTTCTCCAAATAATTTTTCAATTTCCTCCAAAGTGGCTACTGTATCCTCTACAGTATCGTGTAAAAGAGCTGTTACAATAGTTCGCCAATCAAGCTTTAGGTCTGTTAAAATGCCAGCAACTTCTAAAGGGTGAAGAAAATAGGGGTCCCCGGAAGCACGTTTTTGAGAGCCGTGAGCTTTCATCGAAAAAACGTAGGCCTTGTTAAGAAGATCCTCGTTAGCATAAGCATCGTAAGACTTAATTTTTTCTATAATCTCAAATTGACGTATCATTTAGATGGTATCATTATTTATGTCGTATCATGAACCTAATGAAAGAAGTTGTAAAGAACCCATTAATACCCTGTAGGATAATTAAAAAAAGTCCTCTATATTTTACTAAAATTAGTGTCGTCCTTTAGAGACAAAATAATGAGTTATATGCATTGAGTAAAAATAGTTTATTTCAATAAAGGTCTAGCTCCAGATTTTCATATTTGGCCCTGTAGAAAGATATATATATTCTAAATTTTAGATCAAAAGAGAATTCACATTCCTTGTTTAGAGATTATTTTGTGATTTATCCAGCTTTGATATAATCATCAGTTTCATATTTTTTAAAAATAACTCGTAGGAGTAAAAGCTGGGGGGAGTCTTTTACATTAGTGCTAATGTGTAATCGTGCTTTATCTCTTGCTAAATGAAAAAGATGAATATCGCGACTTAAGTGAGCAAGCTTAAAAATAGCATAACCGCTTTGTTGCGTACCATAAATATCACCACCACCACGCAGCTTTAAATCTTCTTCAGCCAATAAAAACCCATCATTTGTTTCCCTCATTATGGAAAGGCGGGATTTGGCTGTATCAGTAAGAGGGGGATCATATATAAGAAAGCAATGACTCTTGAGCGAATTGCGTCCTACACGACCACGTAGCTGGTGGAGTTGAGCTAGGCCAAATCGTTCAGCGTGCTCAATAATTATCAAGCTTACATTAGGTATATCTACACCAACCTCAATTACTGTGGTGGCTACAAGAATAGATGTTTCACCTTTGCTAAAACCTTGCATGATAGTATCTTTTTCGCAGCTTTTAAGGCGACCATGAATAAGACTTATTTTACCAGGAAACACCTTATTTAATTCACTATATCTATTTTCAACTGCTGCAAGGTCTAGATTTTGAGACTCTTCTACTAAAGGGCATACCCAGTAGGCTTGCCCCCCTTTTTCTATATGCCTGCCAAGACTTTCTATTACCTTTTTCAAGAAGGATTTATCTAAAAGACTCGTTTGAATATCTAGACGACCTGCAGGTTTTTCTTTTATAAAAGTTGTATCCATATCAGTAAAAAGTGTCATTTGAAGAGAGCGAGGAATGGGAGTGGCTGTCATAGCTAACATGTCAGCATTATCTCCTTTCTCAATGAGGCGCAGGCGTTGGTCTACACCAAATCGATGTTGCTCATCAATAATAGCAAGCCCCAGGTTCTGGAAAATTACAGATTCATCTATAAGGGCATGCGTTCCTATTATTAGTTGACTTTCACCTGTTAAAATACGTTGGCGCGCCTTTTTCCCATCTTTATTTTGACTTTTCCCTCCCAATAAAAGGTCTAGTTTTAGGCCTAGTTGATTAGCTAAAGGCAAAATCTTTGCTGCATGTTGACGAGCTAGAATCTCTGTCGGTGCCAAAAATGCTACTTGAAATCCTGACTCAAGAGCAAAGAGTGCAGCGCTAAAAGCAACTAATGTCTTACCGCTACCAACATCACCTTGTAATAGACGGCGCATAGAATTGTTCTGGTGCATGTCTTTATATATTTCTTCAATAGCATTTTTCTGTGCATGAGTAAGGGTGAAAGGAAGTATTTTTTTAAGGTGTTCAAAAAGGGTTGTATTTTTAGCTGTGCTCTTTCCTCTTAATTTTCTGCTTTTCCTTTGAATATGATAAATGTCCAGTTGCCTAGCAAATATTTCATCATAGATAAGGCGCTGATAAGATTTTGAATTGGAGGGATCTAAGTCCTTGTTAGATGTAGGAGAATGCAGATTAAGCAAAGCTTCTCGCCAGCTTGGCCAGCCATATTCTTCTAATAGATGAGGATCTATCCATTCGGGTAAATCGGGAAGGTAATTTTCTAGCACAGTTTTTATTGTAGTAGAAAGGGCAGCCTGAGATACACCTGCAGAAAGAGGATATACAGGAAAGCTTCCTACATATAACTTGAATAATGAAGGAAAATCTACATAGTCAGGATGTGTAAAAGTAGGCACACCACGTACTAGAGAGCAGGTGCCTGTTATTACTTTTCGTTGACCTAAGGGATAAAGTTTTTGTATCCAAGGAAGTTTCCCATTGAAATAGAGAATTTTTACCGGAGTACCATCATCAAGGAACGCATGTATGCGTAAAGATTTGCTTCTAAACTTCGGCGTCTCATAATCATTTATTTCAACAATTGCAGACATAAGTACTTTAGGGTTTTTTTTGAGCAGCGCATAAATATCATTTAACGTATATACAGCCTCTCGCACTTCTGTACGTAGAGGAAAATGATATAGTAAATCTATAACTCTTGTATTCCCTAAAAGTTTTTTATATCGTGCCAGCAATTGCTGCTGTATAGGAAGAGTAGAAAAAAGTAGATCTTTCTGTTTTTTTAAGTGTAGAAAAGGTTCAGAAAGAGGCTTGGCTATATTTTTTTGTTCCATATTAAGAAAAAGTACGTTAGGTTAGTTTCGAATAAAGTTTCATGGAATTTGAATGACTATCTATTATCCATACCATAAAGAAGAATTTGTGAAAAGCTTGCCTCACATGGGTAGTGTTATTTGTTTAGATGTGGGGACAAAACGTATAGGTGTAGCAGCATCTGATATGATGCGTGTGGTTTCTTCTCCAGTGTCTATTATTTATAGAGAAAAATTTGCAGACGTTGTAGAGACTGTAAAAAAAATAATAGAACAGTATTCTTCCGTAGCTATAATTGTAGGATATCCTTATGAAATGGACGGGACAGAAGGGATTTCTTGCCAGCGCGTTCGGCATTTCTGTCACAACCTGTTCAAAGCTTTACAAAAAGAAAACAGGAATACATCGTTTCTTTTATGGGATGAAAGGCTAAGCTCTCAAGAAGCTGAAGAAGCTATGCTAGAGGCAGATCTAAGTCGTAAAAATAGATTAAGTCGCCGTGATAAAATTGCTGCAAGCTTGATCTTGCAAGGATTTCTAGCTTACAGTACTCTTGTAAGTTAGATAATTGAAAACTATAATGTTGAAAATAAATTATGGAAGATTCACTAAGTTTTTTGTGGGCGTTACCCTTTATTGGTATGCTACTCTCTATCGCCATTCTTCCTATGCTTGCACCCAAGTTATGGCACAGGCATTATGGAAAAGTGGGTATTTTTTGGATTTTGTGTTTTCTTTTTCCATGGATGTGCAGTTTTGGGATAGAAAAAGCAGTTCATGACACACTTCATGCTTTAATTTTTGAATATATACCCTTTACATCTCTTATTGCAGCACTGTTTACTATTACAGGAAATATCCGTTTAAAAACACAATGGCTAGGAACCCCAAAGGGCAACACAGCTATTTTAGCAACTGGCACGGTCCTAGCAAGCTGGATAGGCACGACGGGGGCTTCCATGCTCCTTATTCACCCTCTTATAAGGGCAAATTCATGGAGAGAAAAGAATGTACATACCAAAATTTTTTTTATTTTTCTTGTTGCTAATATTGGTGGAGCTTTATCCCCTTTGGGTGATCCACCGTTATTTATAGGTTTTTTAAATGGAGTAGATTTTTTTTGGACTACTAGATATCTTTTTTTTCCACTACTAACAATGGCTTTGCCTTTGCTTTTTATCTTTTACTTTATAGATAGCTATTATCATAAAAAAGAAATTATAAATGCGCCTATGATAGATGAATCTATTAATAAATTTAGCATAGAAGGAAAGCATAACTTTATCTACTTAGGTGCTTTACTGGGAATTATTTTTTTAAGTGGGTCCCTAGATATAAAAACAGAAGTTAATTTGGCAGGGTTAGACGTTCCTATCATTGGTATTATCCGTGATTTTAGCATGTGGATTCTTTGCTATCTTAGCTTGATAACAACCTCTAAGCAGCAACGAAAAGAGAATGGATTTTCTTGGGATCCTTTTGTTGAAGTTGCAAAACTTTTTCTCTCAATATTCTTAACAGCAATTCCTGTTATTATGATTTTGAGTGCTGGTAAAAAAGGGGCTCTGTCAGTTCTTATTGATATGGTTTCAGATGATCAGGGCACGCCAATTGCTTCTTTATATTTCTGGGTTACTGGTGCACTTAGTGCTTTCTTAGATAATGCCCCTACATATTTTGTTTATTTTCATACAGCTGGTGGAGATGCAGATCAACTTATGAAAGAAGGCTTTAAAACGTTAATGGCAATCTCTTCAGGTGCAGTTTTTATGGGAGCTCTAACTTATATTGGTAATGCCCCCAATTTTATGGTAAAAGCTATAGCAGAACAACAAGGCATAAGGATGCCGGGGTTTCTTGGCTATATGGCTTGGTCATTGGTTCTTTTGGTTCCTTTGTTTATACTCCTAACTTTTATTTATTTTACTGGTTCCTAAAGATGGTAAAAAAGAAAACAGCTCCTATACGTAAAGTTGTAGCGCAAAACAAGAAGGCTAGGTACAATTATCATATTTCAGATACATTGGAAGCAGGAATTATGTTAATGGGATCTGAAGTAAAGTCATTGCGTTCTGGCCATGTGAGCATTGAAGAAGCTTGGGCTGGAGGCAAAGAGGGCGACTTTTGGTTGTTCAATTCCTATATACAAGAATACAAGCAAGCTTCTATACAAAATCATGATTCCAAGCGGCCACGAAAACTTTTATTACACAAAAAAGAATTAGCTAAGCTAGTTAAAAAAACGCAGGCAAAAGGTGTGACAGTTGTTCCTTTGTGTATTTATTTCAACCTAAAAGGAGTAGCTAAAATAGAACTTGGACTTGGTGCAGGTAAAAACCTTCATGACAAACGCGAATCAGATAAAAGTCGTGACTGGGACCGTCAAAAACAGCGTGCACTCCGTGAGTATAATAGTTAGTAAAGGGGTTGGTCATCGTTTTTAAAAAATTGTAAAAGGAAGTAGATTATTTTTATAAGTTATATAATTACTTTGTAAAAACAAGAGCTATAGAAAGACATTACTTAAACGAGGAGACTTGTCTATTAATAAGGTTAATCTAAAAAAATCTAATTACTGTACTTCGATCCATCAGTAGGTATAGATTTATTTTTCATGCTGCTATTTTCTAAAAATTTTGTTGTAAATACTGATAAAGTTGATAAGATCGGCTTTTCAATTTATAGGAGGATATGTGCTAAAACGAACGTTAGATTTTATTCAACCATCATTCTTAAGCTCAATTGATTCACAAAGCTGGCAAGGCATTTCTATTAAGCCAGCATTAATTATCGCAGCCGTTTTTTTAGGTATGTGGATGCTTCCTGTTCCTGCTGGGCTAGATCCAAAAGCTTGGAAACTTTTTATTATATTTTTATCTACAATTTTAGGTATCGTTCTAAAGCCACTACCTCTTGGATCTTGGGCTCTTCTTTCTTTATGCATTTGCTTATTAACAAATACTCTGACTACAGAGCAAGCTATGGGGGGTTTTGGTAAAGGACTTGTATGGTTGGTTGTATTTGCTTTTTTTATATCTAGAGGGTTTATAAAAACAGGTTTAGGAGCTCGTTTAGCATATACTTTTGTAAAAATATTTGGGAGAAGCAGCCTAGGGCTCTCATATGGTCTTGTTTTAACAGATGTCCTTTTATCACCAACAATTCCAAGCAATACTGCGCGATTGGGTGGTGTTCTATTCCCCATTCTAACATCTTTATCTGAAGAATATGGTAGTACACCTGAAAAAAAGACATCCAGAAAGATAGGTGCCTTTTTAATAATGACTGTGTTTCAGGCAGATATGGTCGCTTGTGCTATGTTTTTAACAGCTATTGCATCTAATCCTTTGTCTGTGAGTATAGCTGCGACTTTTGGTATAGAGCTTACATGGATAGGTTGGGTACAAGCAGCTATTGTGCCAGGTATTATAAATATATTGCTCATTCCAATTGTCCTTTATTATATTTTCCCCCCGGAGTTAAAAAAAACACCAGATGCTCCTAAGATAGCTGCGGAAAAACTACGTGAAATGGGCAGGCTTTCTTTGCCTGAAATTATAATGGTAAGCACATTTGGATTGCTTATTGTTCTATGGATATGTGGCAATGCTATAGGTATTTCAGCCCCTGCAACAGCATTACTAGGTATTGTTTTATTACTTGTAACAGGCGTTTTAAAATTTGATGACCTGTTAGCAGAAAAAGGTGCGTGGACAACCCTTATATGGTTTTCTATTTTGTTAACTTTAGCATTTAGTATGACAGAATTGGGCTTCATAGCATGGCTTGGATGTCATATACAAACATTTATAAGTCCATTTTCTATGTGGACAGCTGTTGGGCTGATGGTAGGTGGGTTTTTCTTTCTTCATTATTTCTTTGCAAGCACAACAGTTCACGTATCATCTATGTATGGCATGTTCTTGGTAGCTATGTTAAGTATTGGCGCTCCTCCTGTTTTTTCAGCTTTAGTTCTTTCTTTTGCCTCATGCCTTTCTAGTGGCTTAACACATTATGGAACAGGTGCTGCGCCTATATATTTTGGAGCCAACTATATCTCTGTTAAAGAGTGGTGTAAGCTGGGCTTTGTCTGCGGAGTTCTCTCTATCGCTATTTGGGGAACTATTGGTGTAGGTTGGTGGTATAGTATAGGGTTATTAGATTAATATACAGAAAATTTATCGAAACTCTGAGTTCTATTAAAAATTCTAGAGCTAATGCAGAGAAAATTAGTAAAATTCTATTTTAACGTATATCGCCTTGAAATATCTTGTTATGCTAATTTAGAAAATAAAATAGATAAATAATATCATTTAGAATTAACAACGAACCCAAAATTTGCATAAATACCAACCATTATGGTATTCTCTGAGGGTGGGGTGGAAAAGGACAGTTGATAAACTTCTTATGCGTCATTAAATATAAAAAGTTCTAAATACTCTAGAGGCTACAATGAATAATTTTTTAATCATCAAAAAAATAGGGAGTGTTGGACGTATTACTCTCAGCCGCCCATCTGCGTTAAATGCCCTAACTCCAGAGATGATTCAGGAAATTACTAAAACCCTAAAAGAATGGGCTACAAACACCGAGATAAAGTTTGTAATTATAGATAGCACGACATTAAAGGCTTTTTGTTCTGGTGGCGATTTAAAGCTTATATATCAAAGCTGGTTGGCAGCTAGTGACCATATTAATTATGTATCTCCTTTTTTTGCAGCAGAATACCAACTAAATTATCTTATTTCTACGTACTCAAAACCTATAATATCTCTTGTTGCAGGGATATGCATGGGCGGCGGAATGGGGCTTGCAATGCATTCAACCTATTGTGTTGTTACAGATGGTTCTATTTTGGCTATGCCAGAAACCGCTATAGGACTTTTTCCAGATGTTGGGTCGGCTTATTTTTTACAAAATTGTACAGCAGGTTTGGGGTTTTTTTTAGGGCTTTCTGGTTGGAGGCTTACAGCTTCTCAGGCTTGTTGGTCAAAATTAGCAACGCACTATGTACCAACAAATCAATGGGAAAAACTAGAAAAAGCTCTTTTAAAAGCAGATTCTCCACAAAATGTCTTGAAGCAATATGCATCTACACCTCCAGAAGATACTGAACTAGCACCTCATGTAAAAGAGATTAATAGCTGCCTCCTAGGTAATACTATATCGGGCGCTTTAGATGCTTTTCAGATGAGTCAAACGCCTATTTGCCAAGAGATCTACCGTAAGTTAGTTACTTGCTCTCCTACAAGTCTTCTTGTTTGGCAATATCATTATCTCCAATCAAAAGGTATGCCTTTAAAAGAAATTTTAAAATATGATTATAGAATCTCTCAACATTTTCTCCATGGCCATGATTTTTATGAAGGCATCCGAGCTATACTTATTACTAAAAGCCACACGCCCCATTGGAAGCCCAATGTCCTTGGCGGCGTTGATGAAGACATGGTCAAAGCTTATTATAATTTGCCTAACTCTGGTGATTTAGAAATTTAGATTTAAACAATATAATTGTATTATAAGTAGCACACTCCCTCCATAATTAAAATTTTTATCTTAAATTCAGCTAGATAAAGCCTTATTTATTGTACAATAAAGCAGGTAGAAAAAATCTCTTTTAAGAATAATTTTTCATTTATCTCATATATTGAAATTATTTATCAATGAGTATATCATAAAATTAGAAAAATGCAGAAAGTACTAGTAATATGAATATGGAGAAATATACAGATCGTTCAAAGGGATTCATTCAGTCAGCTCAGACATTGGCTCAACAGCTAGATCATCAACGCATAGTGCCTGAGCACCTACTAAAAGTATTAATGGATGATAAAGAAGGTCTATGTGCAAACTTAATCAATCAGGCTGATGGTAATGTACAGCTTCTTCAAAGTCTATTAGATATAGAGATTAAAAAACAAACAACAGTGCAAGGTGCTGAGCAGGTTTTTCTTTCCCAGGAAACAGCTAAGTTATTTATTCAGGCTGAGAATCTTTCTAAAAAAGCTAATGATAGATATGTAACAGTGGAATATTTGCTGCTGGCACTATCTATGGACAAGGCATCTCATACAGGAGATATTTTAAAAAAAGCAGGCGTGACACCGCAGTCAATTAGTGCAACTATTCAAAGTTTACGTAAAGGGCGCACAGCTAATTCTGTATCAGCAGAAGAAGGATACGATGCTTTAAAGCGTTTTTCTCAAGATCTTACAGCAGCAGCTAGAGAGGGGAAGCTAGATCCTGTTATTGGCCGTGATGAAGAAATTCGTCGAACAATACAGGTTTTATCTCGCCGAACAAAAAATAACCCTGTTCTTATAGGAGAGCCAGGTGTTGGTAAAACAGCTATAGCTGAAGGCTTAGCCCTTCGTATTGTCAATGAAGATGTTCCAGAGAGCTTGAAAAATAAGAAGCTTTTGTCGCTAGATTTAGGATCTATGGTAGCAGGAGCTAAGTATCGTGGAGAGTTTGAAGAGCGCTTAAAAGCAGTATTGGGTGAAGTAAATGCTGCTGCTGGGAATGTAATTTTATTTATAGATGAAATGCACACAATTGTAGGAGCTGGAAAGTCAGAAGGCTCTATGGATGCCTCTAATATGCTAAAACCAGCTTTGGCTCGTGGAGAATTGCATTGTATAGGGGCTACAACATTAAATGAATATCGTCAAAACATTGAAAAAGATGCGGCTTTAGCTCGTCGCTTCCAACCTGTCTTTGTATCTGAGCCTTCAGAAGAAGAAGCTATTTCTATTCTCCGTGGCTTAAAGGAAAAATATGAACTACATCATGGAGTACGAATTACAGATAGTGCACTTGTCTCTGCAGTAAATTTGTCTAGTCGCTATATTTCTGATCGTTTTTTACCAGATAAAGCAATTGATTTAATTGATGAAGCAGCCTCGCGCTTGCGTATGGAAGTTGATTCTAAACCGGAGGTAATAGATGAGCTAGATAGGCGTATTATTCAGCTAAAAATTGAGCGTGAAGCGTTAAATAAAGAGAAGGATCAAGCTTCAAAAGACAGACTTAAGAAGCTAGAAAAAGAACTTTCAAGCTTAGAAGAACAAACATTTTCTTTAACAGCTAAATGGAAAGAACATAAGTCTAAACTTGTTAGTATTCAGAAACTTAAAGAAGAGTTAGATAAATCTCGAAACGAGTTAGAGATAGCAAATCGTGAAGGAAACTTGTCTAAAGCGGGAGAACTAACTTACGGTAAAATTCCAGATCTAGAAAAAAAATTAAAAATTTCAGAGGTCCAGAATCAAGATACAGAATCCAAAGAGGAAGTAACAGTTCAGGACATTGCAGCGGTTATATCACGTTGGACAGGTATTCCTATAGATAAAATGCTGGAAGGAGAACGCCAAAAACTTCTTCAAATGGAAGAGCATTTAGGTACGCGTCTTATTGGTCAAAAAGAAGCTGTAGCTGCTATTTGCAACGCTATTCGCCGCGCACGATCTGGTTTGCAAGATCCTAGCAAGCCAATGGGCTCCTTTTTATTTTTGGGTCCAACGGGTGTTGGTAAAACAGAGCTAACTAAAGCGTTGGCTGAACTCCTCTTTAATGATGAGCGAGCACTACTACGTATAGACATGTCAGAATACATGGAAAAACATGCTGTATCGCGCTTGATTGGGGCTCCCCCAGGATATGTGGGCTATGAAGAAGGTGGGACACTTACAGAGGCTGTTCGTCGTCGACCCTATCAAGTAATTCTTTTTGATGAGGTAGAAAAAGCGCATCCTGATGTTTTTAATATTTTACTTCAAGTGCTGGATGATGGACGTCTAACGGACAGTCAAGGTCGCACAGTGGATTTTCGCAATACAATAATTATCCTAACCTCTAACTTAGGAAGCGAAGTGTTAGCTCGTTCTAAAGAAGAAATTGTGACTGATAAAATGCGTAACCAAGTCATGGAATACGTAAAAAATTCATTCAGACCCGAATTCCTTAATCGTTTGGATGAAATTTTGATCTTTCATCGTTTAGGCCGTGAAGATATGGCAGATATTGTAAAAATACAACTTAATCAGCTTCATACGCTTTTGGAAAATAAAAAGATACACCTTGATATATCTGATGAAGCACTCGTATGGATTGCAGATAAGGGATATGATCCAGCGTATGGTGCTCGTCCACTTAAGCGCGTAATCCAAAAAGATCTGCAAAATATCTTAGCTTCTAAAATTTTGGAAGGTACCTTGCCTGAAAACAGTACGGTCCAAGTAAAAGTAGAAGGTAATGGCCTAATATTTGACGTAAAGCCGGGGAACTAATAGACTTTATCTCTTCTATTATATCCCTATGCTTTTCTCCGCGGCTTTCATGAAGAATAGATTAATATTCAAAAATACCTATCACTCTATTAGTTTTTCATAATAGAGTGTATTTTGAGAGGATTCTATTTTTTAATTAGAAGCACTTTAGAGTACAAAGATAACATCTTACTATTGACAGTACCTTTAGATGCTTATACAATTCGCTCATGAATAAAGATAACATGCATTATATTACTTTCAATGCCCGAGCTTCAAGGTGGCTTAGCAGCCGTATTATACGTCCTTAAAAGTCTTGTCTTTCATTTAGTTTTCTATCATAAAAATTTTTCCATCAAAGGAAATAGATCATGTTTAAAAAGGTTCATCTCCTCTTTGCTTGCATTCTTGGTAATGCTTTAGAGTTTTATAATTTCGTTATTTATGGCGCATTTGCTGTTACTATTGCTCGATTATATTTTCCAGATATTGATCCAAAAATTTCCCTTTTTGCAAGTCTAGGAACTTTTGCCTCTGGCTTTCTGATGCGTCCATTTGGTGGCGCCTTTTTTGGTTATATAGGTGATAGGTTAGGCAGAAAAAAAGCCTTGTCTCTTTCTATTATTTTAATGGGTATTCCCTCTTTTATCATAGGAATATTGCCTACATATGCTGAGATTGGCATGTTAGCGCCTTTGCTTATGATTGGTTGTCGCCTGATTCAAGGACTATCTGCAGGTGGAGAATATAATGGGGCTGCTATTTTTGCGTTAGAGCATGTTGGAAAGAAATTTCCTGGATTTACCGGTGGATTAATCAGTGCTTCGTGCGTCATGGGTGCTATTGCAGGTACAGTTCTAGCTAAACTCATTATACAGTTTGGCACGAGTTCTATGCTTTGGAGGCTGCCCTTCATCCTAGGTGGGTTTGTTTGCCTGTTAGGTGTGTATATTCGCCGAAATATAGAGGAAAGCCCCGCGTTTAATGAAGCAAAAAAAAGAACTAAAGAACAGAATACCACAAACCAAAAATTTCCCCTCATAAGCGTCTTTAAAAATCGAAAGAAAGCTATGCTGGCTACGATATGTATAGGAGCGTCAGATGGTATTCTTTGCTATACATTATTTGGGTTTTTGAATATATATCTTTCTATTTATATAGGTATGGAATTAGAGCTAGCTTTAGAATCTAGTATTTATGGACTTTTTTCTTGTATGCTTGCTTCACCATTGATGGGATATATTCTAGATAAAATTGGAGGATCTAATTTTTTTCAGATAGTCTGTCCAATAGTAGCTTTAGCAGTTTATCCCATTTTTAATCTAATCCAGTCTCAGGATTTTTATACTGTAGTAGTGGCACAAATTCTATTTGGTATAGCTACAGCTAGCATCTCTGGAGCTTTCCATGCTTATGTGCAGACACTCTTTCCAGTACAAGAGAGATATAGTGGTATTTCCTTTAGTTTCAATATAGGTAGTGCCCTTTTTGGAGGTACAGCGCCTTTGATATTAGCTTACTTAATTACAAAAACGAGCAATCTTTACGTTCCAGCCATCTATATCTCTTTCTGGATGTTTCTTTGCTTTTCCTCTGTTAGATACTTAATAGGGAAAAAGAGAGTTAAGTATTAATATATTATTTAGAAAAATTTATTTTTCTAACAAGAGCGTCAATTAATAAAAAGCCTAATTATAAAAGAGTTAGAGCAAAAGCTTACCTTTTTTATTTTGAATGAAAAATTTAGGCGTATATTACCTATTTTATATGTATTTTGGGAAGATTGTTGATTTTTTCTACATTTATATATATATATTTATTAGATTTTATACAGTCATTGCTAGAAGGTAGTACTATTAAACACTATGGCATGCATAAAAGGGGAAAGCAGTAAAGAAAAAACATGCATTTTTTGCAGATTTCCTCTAGTCAGAAGCCCATTTATTTCGTATAAAATATGTAAATGGAGTAGATAACATGGCTGGAAGTATAAATAAAGTGATTCTTATTGGTAATTTAGGTGCAAATCCTGAAGTTCGCCAAACAAATGATGGCATGAAAATCGTTAATTTTTCCTTAGCAACAAGTGAAAGTTGGAAAGATCGTGCCACTGGCGAACGCCGTGATCGTACGGAATGGCATCGTGTTGTTATTTTTAACGAAAACCTAGCTGGTATTGCTGAGCGCTTTCTTAAAAAGGGATCCAAAGTTTATTTAGAAGGACAGCTACAGACACGAAAATGGACAGATGCTAACAACATAGATCGCTATTCTACAGAGGTTGTTTTGCCACGTTTTCGTGGAGAGATAACTATGTTAGACAGCCGTTCTCAAGGAAGTGATGCAGGAAAACCTTTTGAAGGATCTTCTTCTATGGGTGGTGAGAAAATTCAATCGCAGCAACCAGAGTCTAGTGGTATAGATAATAGTGCTGCTATGAAAGATTTCAATGATGAGATTCCTTTTTAATACCTTGCTAACATATAGTTACAGGCCTCTACATATTTTAAACATACAAAAAATACTATAAAAATGGTTCTATTATGACGATACCTACGCTTTTTACAAAAGACATCCAGTCTATCTCAATTGAAGAGGAAATGAAGCGCTCTTATCTAGATTATGCTATGAGCGTTATCGTTTCTAGGGCATTACCTGATGTACGTGATGGGTTGAAGCCTGTGCATCGCCGCATCCTTTTTGCCATGAAGGAATCTGGCAACGACTATAACCGTCCCCATAAGAAATCTGCTCGTGCTGTAGGTGATGTAATGAGTAAATACCATCCTCATGGTGACCAAGCTATTTATGATACGTTGGTTCGTATGGCTCAATCCTTTTCTATGAGCATAGAACTTATAGATGGTCAAGGAAACTTTGGTTCTATGGATGGAGACAAAGCAGCAGCAATGCGCTATACAGAGGCTCGTTTAAGCCGTATAGCACATTATCTATTGGAAGATATAGACAAAGACACTGTAGATTTTCGAGCAAACTATGATGAATCTACGAAAGAGCCTGTTGTTTTACCAGCAAGGTTCCCTAATGTCCTTGTAAATGGTGTAGGTGGTATAGCTGTTGGTATGGCAACTAATATTCCTACACATAATTTAGGTGAAGTGATAGATGCTTGTTGTGCACTAATTGATGACCCCGAATTATCTATTGATGGTATGATGCGGTACATTCTTGGTCCAGATTTTCCAACAGGATGTTCTATTATTGGTAGACAGGGTATTCGTAGTGCCTTACATACAGGTCGTGGGTCTGTGGTTATGAGAGCAACCTCTCATATAGAAGAATTGCGCAAAGATAGGCAAACTATTGTATTTACAGAAACGCCATATCAAGTCAATAAAGCTAAGCTTGTAGAACGTATAGCAGAACTTGTTAACAATAAAATCATTGAAGGCATTTCAGATTTGCGAGATGAATCAAATCGTGAAGGTGTACGAGTGGTAGTTGAGCTAAAACGAGATGCATGTGCAGATGTTATTCTAGCTCAACTTTATAAACACACACCTTTGCAAACATCTTTCGGCGTCAACATGCTAGCCTTAAATCAGAATAAACCACAATTGATGAATATAAAGCAAATGCTAGAAGCTTTTATTCTTTTCCGTGAAGAAGTAATTGTTCGTCGTACACGCTTTGATTTAAATAAAGCACGATCGAAAGCTCATTTATTGGTAGGTCTTATTATTGCCGTGGCAAATATTGGTGAAATAATTGTTCTTATACGTAAATCAGCTACACCAGATATAGCAAAAAGTCAGTTGATGGAAAGGGAGTGGCCAGTTCAAAACATTGGTCCACTTGTAACGCTGGTTGATGATTCTATCAATACTTTTGATGAAAAAAAAGGTGTATATAGCCTTACAGATCTTCAAGCTAAAGCTATTTTAGAGTTAAGACTTCACCGTTTAACAGCCTTAGAGCGCGGTAAGATTTCTAAAGATATAGAAGAACTAGCAGAAGCTATACGCTCTTATCTAAAAATTCTAACTTCTCGTTCTATGCGGATGTCTTTGATGAAAAAAGAACTCATAGAAATAAAAACCCTCTTCAACTATCCACGCCGCACAAAAATAATAGATGCAGAAATTAATCAAGATATTGAGAGTTTGATTCAGCGGGAGGATATGGTTGTAACAGTAAGTCATACTGGTTATGTAAAGCGTGTCGCTCTTTCTACATACCGTTCTCAAAAACGTGGTGGAAAAGGTCGTTCAGGTATGACTACTCGTGAAGAAGATTTTGTACAGAGCGTATTTGTAGCATCTACACATACACCAATGTTATTCTTCTCTACAACTGGCATTGTCTATGCTCTTAAAGTATATCGCTTGCCAGAAGCTTCTGCTCAATCTCGTGGCAAAGCTATGATCAATATATTTCCAATCTCTAAAGAGGAAAGTATGTCAGCTATTCTTCCATTGCCGGAAGATCAAGAAGATCGGGAAAATCAATATATGTTCTTTATTACCTCTAAAGGTAATGTTCGCAGAAACAAGATTGAAGATTTTTCCAGCATTCGTTCTAATGGTAAGATTGCTATTAAGCTAGATGATGATGAAACTTTGATATGTGTTGCTCTTTGTGAAGAAGGTGATGATGTCTTTATAGCAACACAAAAAGGACGTGCAATACGCTTCAATATTACAGATGTTCGTGTATTTTCAGGCAGGGCATCTAATGGTGTACGTGGCATCAAATTAACCAAGGGTGATACAGTTATTTCAGCGTGTATTCTTAAAGGAACAGATGCTTCAGCTGATGAACGCTATATATATTTACGTCAATCAGGACAAGAGCGTCGTGGCAACGAAGGCGAAACAGGACTTCTTTCAGCTACGGAAGAAACAGCAGAATTATCAGAAGTGCTTTCTTCTGAAAGGTATGAATATCTTTCAGGAAAAGAGCAGTTTATTCTCTCTGTTACGAAAAATGGATTTGGAAAAAGGACATCTAGTTATGCGTATCGTGTAACAGGACGGGGAGGGCAGGGGGTTATCAATATGGCTCTTAATGATAAAACAGGAGAACTTATTTCAAGCATACCGGTGGACCATGATGATGAAATCATGCTAGTAACTAATGGTGGACAACTTATGCGCTGTCCTGTTAATGATATCCGCATATGTGGTCGCTCTTCACAAGGAGTAATAACCTTCCGTGTTGGAAAAAATGAGAAAGTTGTCTCTCTTGCTCGCTTAGATATAACTTCTGAAGAAGACAGCACGGATACTGAAGTTTAGAGAGATGCTTTCTTTTTCTAATTTTAAAAATGAAAAAAACAGCTAATTACAGTAAAAAAAAACAAGAGGCGTAGAAAGTCCTTATTAAGGAAAAATTTTCTACATACTATGGATGAGCCTGCTTTATCGCTCTACACTTTAGTATAAACTACAGGCTCTCTTCCTATTTAGAAATTAACTTTTAAAGTCATTGGTGGGCACAAGAGGATTTGAACCTCTGGCCCCTACGATGTCAACGTAGTGCTCTACCCCTGAGCTATGTGCCCCAATAATGATTTATTTATACGTGTATTGCTATTTTTTAGCAATAGGGTGGAAGAGTGAAGAATAAAGTATTTTTCCTCTTTGTCTTTAATCGACATTTGAGCTATTGGAATAGATAAAAAGTTATCAACAATTTATGTGGATAACTCTGTGGATTTATTGCTAAAAAGAGAGCATAAAGAGTAGCCAGTAGGAAGGTGCTTTAAATTGATTAAATTTTAATCAATTTAGCTCATATATTGTAACTTACTGATATTGCTCAATAAATTTATTAACGAATTATTAACTATTGAAAACATGGCTTCTTTTTATGTCAATGACAAATATTTTTTTTTTCTGTGGATAATTTGATAAAAAAAAACATTCTTAATGCAAATAAGAATGCTTTTTTTATGGAATAATATAAATAAAACTAAGTAAGAGTTTTAATTTTTTTTGATAATCTTGAAATTATACGAGATACAGTATTTTTCTTATAAATACCACGTTTTTTGGCTTTGCTCATTTCGGATTCAGCAGTGCGAAGAGATGTTTTAGCTTCTTCTTTTTTACCACCTTCAATAGCTAGATGAACATTTTTAAGAAAACTACGAACGCGAGATTTACGGTGTGTATTTAGAGATGTTCTTTTTACTACTTGACGCAAAGATTTTTTTGCTGCGGAATGGTGTGCCATTTATATTTTCCTTTTATGATTATCTTATTTTAGACGATAGATAGATTTAAAGTACCCAAGCTTTTTAAATTTAATAATTACTTATGGTAATACCTACATTATAAAGAAATTTCAAGTGTTTTCTTTCTATTTTCTACCTAGAAAAGTTTGAGTACATTTAACTGGCTATGAATTTTTTGATAATATCATCTATGCCACTTAGAAAGTTGCAACCATTCTTGTTCTGTTATAATAGGAATACCCAGTTCAAGGGCCTTTTTTCTTTTGGAACCAGGGGTATCTCCCACAATTAGATAATCCGTTTTAACAGAAAGGCTACTTTGAACTTTAGCTCCTAAAGTTTCGGCAAGCTGTTTGGCTTCAGCACGAGTCATATTTTTTAGAGCCCCCGTAAAAATCACTTTTTTACCAGTCAAGAATTGGTGCGTACTAGCCTTTATTTGAGGTTCATTTTGAACAGTGAGTTCATTTTCTAGAGCCAGTAGAATATCTTGATTGTGTGGCTCTTCCATAAAGTTTATAAGATTGTCTAGGGCAATTTGGCCAATACCGTTAAGAGAGAGAATTTCTTTCCTAGCAGCTGTATCTTTTTGAATTAACTGAAGCATAAATTTTTTTAAATTGGTATAACTCTGAAAATATTGAGCTAAAGACTTAGCTGTTATTTTACCAATCATAGGGATACCTAAAGAAAACAAAAAACGAGAGAGTATAACTGTTCTAGCCTTGTCTATAGCTGAAAAAAGATTAAGTGCTGACAGTTCTCCCCAACCCTCTTTATCTTGAATTTTTGAAGATCCTATTCTATCTTTTTTTTCCAATGTAAAGATATCTTGAGGAGATTTTAGGATGCCCTTTTTAAAAAATACTTCAATATGCTTTCTACCCAATCCTTCTATATTAAAAGCATCTCGACTAACAAAATGTTTTAGATGTTCTACAATTTGGGCAGGGCATATGAGTCCACCAGTACAATACCAGGCAGCATAACCATCCTCACGTACAATATGGCTATTACACTCAGGGCAAGATTTAGGAAAATTAAAAGCAACAGTATTTTTTGGTCGATACTCTTTTAAGACTTCTACAACTTGAGGAATGACATCTCCAGCTCGCTGGATAATAATGGTGTCACCAATACGAATATCCTTACGTCGTAATTCATCTTCATTATGGAGAGTTGCACGTTTTACAACAACACCACCTACGGTAATAGGATGCAAGGATGCAACAGGTGTTAAAACACCTGTACGACCTACTTGAACCTTTATATCTTTCAGTATAGTAATAGCTTTTTCTGCAGGAAATTTTTGAGCAATAGCCCAACGAGGCGATCGCGCAGAGGATCCTAATCTTTTTTGCCAACTAAGATTATTTACTTTATATACAACACCATCAATATCAAAAGGTAAGTTAGAACGTCGTATTTCTAGGCTTTGGTAATATGCCTCAAGTTCTTCTAAAGATCTTATATGTTCACTCTCTGGAAGGGACGTAAACCCTGCTTGTTTAATCCAGTTTTTTTGCTTATCATATGTATCTAAAGCTAATTTATCATTATCAATCAAGGCATAAGCAAAAAAATGTAGTTTACGTTCTTTCGTAATATTAAAATCTAGTTGCCGAAGAGACCCTGAAGCAGCATTTCGAGGGTTAGAAAACAAAGACTCTTTATTAATTTTCCGTTGCTGGTTTAGCTCTTCAAAATCTTTATGAGACATGTACACTTCTCCTCTCACTTCAATATTTTTCGGTAAAGTAAAACTTTTGAGAGTGGGCGGAATAGAATTTATAGTTTTTATATTAGCTGTTATGTCTTCGCCTTCAGCACCATCGCCTCGAGTAATAGCTTTCTCCAATTTTCCATCCTTATAATGAAGAGAGGCAGAGAGTCCATCAATTTTCGGCTCAGCTATTAATTCTATACAAGTATCAGTTTTTAAGTTTAAAAAACGTCGAATTCGTAGATAAAAATCCGCCATATCTTCGATAGAAAAAGCATTGTCCAGAGAGAGCATAGGGGAGACATGCTTAATTTTTCTAAAGCCTTTCGAAGATTTAGAGCCAACACGAAAAGATGGACTATCTTTGTGAATAAGTTGTGGAAATTTCTTTTCTATTTTTTTATTGCGTAAGCGTAATTCATCATAGGTAGCATCTGAAATAGAGGGGTGGTTTTTTTCATAATACAGCTGATCATGATGGTTAATATCAACAGCTAATGCTGCCAATTCTTCTTTTGCCTCGGATTCAGATAAAGTATCTATAATTTGAGTGCGAAGAAAAAGATTTGATACCATTTATTTACCGTAGCTTTTTTTAAGAATTTGTGCCGCTGCTCTAGCTTGATTTGTAATATGTTCACCAGAGAGCATGCGAGCTATTTCCTCTTCAGATTCTACTTTATCTAGTTGTTCAATATTTGTATAAATAACCTCTGAAGTATCTGAATTTTTATTCACTTTATAATGATTTATAGCCCAAGCTGCCACTTGTGGAGCATGGCTAATGCATATAACTTGCACAATCTGACTTAGTTTATATAAGCGAGCTCCTATAGCTGTGGCAACAGCTCCACCAACACCACTATCAATCTCATCAAAAACAATGGAAGTTTTTGTATTTTTTGTAGTAAGCACCACTTTTAAAGCTAACATAAAACGAGCACGTTCACCACCAGATGCAATTTTCTTTAAAGGGGCAAAAACAGTACCATTAGGCGCTATTTCAAAAACGATGCGATCTATACCAAGAGGTCCCCAGGTGGCTTCTTCTAAATACTTATGGTGTACTCGAAATAAAGCTCGATCCATTTTTAGAGAAGGTAATTCAGACATTATTTCTTTTTCTAAATTTTTAATAGCTGCTAAACGTAACTTGGAAAGATTATTTGCCATTTTTTCGTAAGCAGTTTTTGCTTTTTGACAGTCATCTTCTGAGCGTTTAAGATATTCTTCTTTATTATCAAGAGCTTTAAAATCCCCTAAAAGTTTTTGGTGAACTTGGGTTAAATTTTCCAGTTTACAATTATGCTTTCGGCTTAAGTCTTTCAAGACAGCTAGGCGATTTTCAATCATATCTAGCTCATTAGAATCGTCTTTATCTTCTTGTAAAAACCTATTGAATTCTCTTGCAGCTTCTTGAATTTGAACCAAAGAAGAGGAAAGATTGTCTAAGCAAGAGTTAAATCGTTCATTATAATTTCTAGCAGTTTCACAGGCAATGATAGATTTTGTAAGGGTAGACTCTGCTCCATGTGGTGATTCCTCCAAATATGTTAGTGCTTTTTGTACAGATTCTGTAATTTTTTCAGCATAAAAGAGACGATCACGTTTTTCTAGAAGGATTTTTTCTTCATTGGGTTCAGGATTTATATACTCTATTTCTTTTAAGTAGTGCTTTAGAAGGGTACGGTTCTCTTTATTGACTGTATTAGAAAGTTGATATTTTTTTGATTCTAAATATTGCCAAGCAGTATAGCTTTCTTCCACATGCTTTGCTTCATTACATAAAGAAGCATAGGTATCAAGAAAATGTCTATGTGTTTTAGGCTCTAATAATCTGTCAAACTGGCCATGAATTTCAACTAAGTGCTTAGCCAAAGATTTTAAAAAAGTAAGAGTTACAGGCTGGTCATTTATAAAGGCGCGGCTAATACCATCTTTTCTAATAGTGCGCTTTAAAAACAAGAGCTCATTTTCTTCTATAAGAATGTTTTCTGCTTCTAGAAAGCGAAATGCTACAGTATTTTTTTCTATAGAAAAAGCGGCAATAATGGTACTTTGGGAAGAATCTTTGCAAATAAAATTTATCTCTGATCTGGCTCCTAAAGTAAGTGCTAAGGCATCTAGAAAGATAGACTTACCAGCACCAGTTTCACCGGTAAAAACAGAAAATCCAGGTTTAAATTCAAGCAATAAATCTTTAATTAGAATAAAATTTTTTATGTAAAGTGTCCTTAACATATAAAAAAATTATGACTGTTGAGATTTATCAACAGTCACTTCCTCAAATTCAAAGCCTTTATAATTTTTGTTTTTAGAGTATTCCTGGAGAAGATCATAGGCATCTTTGTACCAAAAGCTATCTTGAAAATTACTATTTAAAATAGCTGCTACCATCTGAGCTTCTTCTAGCATACCAAGAGAGAGATAAACTTCAACAAGACGATATAAAGCTTCAGGAGCATGACTAGTGGTCTCATAATGGCTTACAACATGCTTGAAGCGGTTCATTGCGGCTAAAAAGTTCCAGGCAGTTTGATAATAACGCCCAACTTCCATTTCATGGCCTGCAAGGTGATCTATTACTAAGTCTAACTTAATTTTAGCATCTCTTGAATATTTTGATTTAGGATATCTCTTAATAAGTTCATCCAAAGATTGCTTTGCTTTGCGTGTAAATTTTTGATCACGATCAATAGTAGGAATTTGCTCATAGTAACACATTGCTAGCAAATAATAAGCGTAGGCTATATCTTCGTGGCCTGGATGCAGCTGAATAAAAATATCTAGATTATCTATAGCGTCGTTATATTTTTGAGATTCAAAGAATGAATACGCAGCCATAAGCTGTGCTTTTGTTGCCCAAGAGGAATAAGGGTGTTGACGATCAACTTCATTAAATTCCTTAGCAGCCATTGTATATTCTTCTTTTTCTAAAAGCCCATGTGCATGATTATAAATTTCATCTACACCACGCTCTTTATATTCTGTATTAGGAGATGAGCAAGAAGCTATAAAAATTATTGCAATAAAAACGGTAAAGAGAGATATTTTCTCTCTCTTTACTAATTTTTCGAATGAAAAGCACATTTAATAGATCCTTTAAAAATTTTACTGTACTAATGTTATAATCATCTTCCGCTCAAACAGCAATAGTGGATTGTTAACAGACTAAAAATTATTAAAAAATATAAAATATATAAAGGTAAATATAGTTATTAAACTTGGAAAAAGAAGAATCAATCCTACTATGTACTTGAGAACGTATTAGAAGTTGCATTTATAAATTTCTTAAGTTTATCCTAGAAAATCTCTATGTGATTTAAATCAAGAGAATAAGGAGGGTGATATAAAAATTTGAATTCAGCAGCTTCTATAAGTTTTTTAATTCTATCTGATTGAAATAGTATTATCTATAAAATAAGGACATCTTCAGGCTCTAACTTTGGAATAAGGTATTTCCTTATGCATTTCTTAAAAAATAGATGACATTAGAAAAATTACTAGAAAAAACGGTTGATTTATTAAAAGTTTATTTGGAAAGCATCATTGCTGAAAATATATAAAAAGCATTATATATAGCTGAAGGTGAATTTTGCAGTTCATCTAGCAAGTTAAGAAGTTGGAGCTTTTGAGTAGAAGTTTTTACAAGAGTAACAGCTAAAGGAAGCATATCCTTATTTAGAACACCAGGAAGTCGTTTTTCCATCAATTTATTAATGTTATCATAATGTTCAAAAACGAAAGCACTACCCATAAAAGCTAATCTAGCTTGTGCCTCTTCATAACTCATTAGCTCTTTACCTGTAGTTTCCTTATACATTTCTAGAATATTTGGCATAAAAGTAGATACCATTATTGCATCATGTTCATGCGGTTTATTTCGGGCGTCATCAATTATTATTGCACGTTGCTCTAATAAGATTTTTTTCCTCATCAGAGAGCTAGCTTCTTTTATAGCTTCATCAAAACATTTGTTCTGCATTATCATTCGAACAACTATATCATCTGTAATGTCTCTTTCACAGAAAATAGTATCAGGTAGGCTGGCAATCAATGCTGTTTTAAAGTCAACTTGCTTATCATGCATGATAGTTGCTATGGTAATAAGTCTATCTGCATCTAAGTTTGCATGTTGTGCTTTTATTTGCACAGAATGTAAGCTAATAGACCTCTGGCGAGCTTCCTTTTCTATATGATAAATTTTCAATAAAGTCGCTAAATCTCCTCCATCTACAATAGCTTCAGCAAACCTCCTAACTTTATTTTCCTCTATTCCACGAGTTTGAGTTGCTATAGCTTTTCTTTGATGTTCTATAGCCTCTTTTCTTACCTGAATAGGTTTCCTGCGAATGCGTGTAGCTTCTATTTTAGATTCATGGCAAGCTTCATTAAAACTTTTGTTCTGCGTCATCATTCTCATAACTACATCATCTCTAGAGTCTCCAGCTTCTGGACCAAAAAAATAAATAGATCCTAACTCAGCTTTCAATAAAGTTGCTAGATCTCCCCCATCTACAATAGCTTCAGCAAACCCCCTAACTTTATTTTCCTCTATTCCACGAGTTTGGTTTTCTATAGCCGTTTTTCTTGCTTGAATGGCTTGATTGCGAATGCGTGTAGCTTCTATTTTAGATTCATGACAAGCTCCATGAAAACTTTTGTTCTGCGTCATCATTCGCATAACTACATCATCTCTAGAATCTATATAACTTGGGCCAAAAAAATAAATAGA
>JAJRRM010000067.1 GCA_024279475.1 Alphaproteobacteria bacterium
AGTGTCCTTTATTATCTTAAAGCATATAATAGTCTCTTCTAATAAAAAAATAAGCTAATCTGATGAGATAAGTTTCCTAGCACTTAAGTTAAGGAGCTCTATCTATGAATGAGTTTGAAGGGAAGCATTACCAAGTAAAATATCTTAATACCATTGTTGAATCAGATCATGGCAAACTCAAACGTTTAATTAGGCCAACCCTGTGTTTTAAGTCCATGAAAACAGCTTATGCACCCCTTAAAGGATTTGAGATAATGCGTATGTTTAAGAAAGCTCAACTCTCTGCATGAATGAGAAAAATGTCATAGGAGAAGTACGTCTTATTAATCAAATTTTTGGTATTTATACGAGTTAAACAAGGCAGAGTAGAAACATCTTTTTATCCATTATTATTTTTGCAACAGAGCCGTATTTATTTACGTATATCTGAATTAGCTGCAACACCTCGTTGGCACCCTAAAATATCTGAATTTTTTTAGAGACTCCCTTGTAAACTTCCTATATTATTTTTTAAGCAAGCTTTTTAATCTATAGTGCATAAGACAATCAACTAGTCTCTATTTTTTCTAAACTTTAAAGAAAAAACTTGCAAAAAATGCTTCTTCCCCTTACTCATTTAAAAGAAATATGGTATAAATTTTATTAATTATTAAAGTAATAGGTACAAAATGTTTGCTAGACTTTTCGGTTTCTTATCATCAGACATGGCAATTGACTTAGGTACAGCAAATACGCTGGTTTATGTCAGAGGAAAAGGTATTGTTCTTAATGAACCTTCTGTTGTTGCTATAACGACAATTAATGGTAAACAGCAAGTGCTTGCTGTTGGTGATGAGGCTAAAAATATGGTTGGCCGCACACCTGGCAATATTCAAGCCATTCGCCCTTTACGTGATGGTGTTATTGCTAATTTTGAAGTAGCTGAAGCTATGATAAAACACTTTATTCAAAAAGTGCACAATCGTCGCAGCTTCACAAGCCCACAAGTTATTATATGCATCCCCTCTGGATCTACTTCCGTAGAACGACGAGCTATTCAAGAATCTGCTGAAAGTGCTGGTGCCCGACGCGTCCTCCTTATTGAAGAACCTATGGCTGCAGCAATTGGTGCAGGTCTACCTGTAACAGAGCCTACAGGCTCTATGGTCGTAGATATTGGAGGTGGTACAACTGAAGTAGCTGTCCTGTCACTTGGTGGTATCGTTTATTCACGCTCTGTACGTATAGGTGGAGATAAAATGGATGAAGCTATTACAGCCTATATTCGTCGTCATCATAATCTTCTTATAGGGGAGGCTACAGCTGAACGTATCAAGAAAACAATTGGTGCAGCTCACCTATCAAAAGACGCTGAAAATACAAAGATGCTAGTAAGAGGTCGCGACCTTGTCCATGGTATTCCAAAAGAAATTGAACTATCTACGAAAAATGTTGTGGAAAGCTTAACAGAACCTGTAGCAGCAATTGTTGAAGCCGTACGTATGGCTCTTGAAAATGCCGAGCCAGAGCTTTCTGCTGATATTGTTGACAAGGGTATTGTTCTAACTGGCGGTGGTGCTCTTTTAAAAAATTTGGATGTTGTTCTTAGAAATGCAACTGGCTTGCCTGTTTCTATTGCAGACGATCCTCTTTCTTGCGTTGTACTTGGAACAGGGAAAGCTCTAGAACAAATTAAGCTACTGCGTGACATTTTAAGTGGCTAAAGGGGTGATAAATGGCTCTACTATCCTTAAATTCTCGTTTAAGAAAAAACTTTTCTAGAGCCATTTTTAGAAAGCATAAAAATTATAGCCGCTTGTCTACTTTAGGCATTTTATTTGTTATTCTTTTCTTTATTATTACTCTGTATAACCCCCCTTTGCGAGGAGCACTGGACAATGCTTTTCTAACAGTAACAACCTCCATGATAAAAGGGTTTAAAGAAATCTCTGAAACTTTTTTTTCTATAGAAGAGCATTTTCGCAGCGAAAACTCTCTTAAAAAAGAAAAAAATGATCTAAAAAATAGACTTGTTACCTTATCTCTAGAAAACCAGCAGATTCAACATAAGCTCCTAACATATGAAAGTCTAAAAGAACTCCTTCTCGTAAAGTATACTAATAAAAAACCTATAGCCACTATCCCTGTCTTGGCAGCACTTCCTTCTTCTAAAGGAAGGCATATTATTTTGGATGGTGGAAAAAATTCAGGCATTAATATAAATAGTTATGTTGTTGATAAACATGGCCTTGTTGGGAAAGTGATCGCCTTAAATGACTCTTATGCAAAAGTTCAGCTCGTTGTAGACGCTTCTGCTCGTATCCCTATTATAACAAAATCTACTCAACATCATGCTATTTTCTCTGGTCATAATAACAATCCCCCTACTCTAGAATTTATTCATGCCAAAAAAGCAAGGCAGTCTAATTTAAAAGAAGGTGATATTGCTCTAACTTCTGGAGAAGGGGGGGTCTTTTCTCCAAATTTACCTGTAGGCACGATAACTTCGTGTCAAAAAAATTGGTGTGTAAAACCTTTTTCTGCTAATTACCCAACACATGTAATGGTATTTACTCCTTTACTCAATAAAAGCGTGGAGGCACTATTTTGAAGAAAATGATCTTTCTCTCAAATTTAGAAAAAAAACATGGTAATAAAAAAATTATCTACTATCTAGGCAGCTCAACGCTGCTATTTTTTATGGCTTTTGTTAATTGCCTAAACTGGATCATATTTCCTGAATTTTCTATAAATTGGCTTCAAATTACGCTATTTTATAGTATTCTATATCGTCCTATACTCTTCCCATGGATAGTTTTTTTCCCCCTTACACTCCTTCAAGATTTTTTTCTAACTTTCCCATTTGGAATAACTATGATCTTCAGTTTTTTCTTGACTCTTATTCTTATAAATCAAAAAAAACTCCTTCATAAAATCAATTTTTATGGTATATGGCTTTATTTTGGCCTTCTGCTAGGACTCACTGAAATAAGTACTTTTTTAACTGTTTCATATATAAAAAATTATACTTTTCAACTCTCCTCAGTTTTTAATATATCTTTTCTAGCCTCTTGGCTTATTTATCCTCTAGCCTCTATTTTTATTCGTAAGAATCATAAAATTATAAGAAAGCTAGGTCTTTATTATGGAACATAAGAAAAAGAAAAGCTTTACACGACGCACTTTTATTTTTGGGGGAGTTCAAGCAGGGCTTGGCACTCTTATACTCGGTCGTCTCTATTATCTACAAATGATAGCAGGAAAAGAATATCTTACACTAGCAGAAGAAAACCGCATAAGTTTTCGCTTCATTATGCCCCGACGGGGCACAATTTTAGATCGTTTTGGAGAGCCCTTAGCTACTAGCAAAAAGATTTTTCGCCTAGTTGTTGTTCCCGAAAATATAAAAAACATACAGAACTCTTTAGATGCTATTAAAAAAATAATCCCTAAACCAGATATCTCCTGGGAAGATATTGCAAAACAAATAAAGAAAAAACCTAAATTCTACCCAACTATCATTAAAGAAAATCTTGACTGGAAAGAAGTATCGCGCATTGAACTTTCTTTAACCCATTCCCCTGGTGTTTTTGTAGAAGAGAGCTGGAAACGCTATTATCCTTTTCCTGCTTCTACATCCCATATATTAGGCTATACTGGCATGCCTTCCGAAAAATTTATTAGAAAAAAAAATTTACCTTATTTCAAGCACCCAGATGCTCGCATGGGGAAAAGTGGCATTGAAAAAATATATGATGAAAAAATACAGGGCATACCTGGATCTAAAAATATTGAGGTAAATGCTCGTGGCCGTATTGTTCGAGAACTTAAAAGAAATCCTCCTATTTCTGGTAATAAAATATATACGACTCTAGATGTTCGGTTGCAAGAAAAAATTAAGGATCTATTGAAGCCCTATAAAAGCGGAGCTGTTGTTGTCCTAGATATTCAAACTGGAGCTGTTCGTGCTCTTGTTTCAACGCCCTCTTTTGACTCAAATTCTTTCACCCTGGGCATAGATAAAGCCCTGTGGAAGACTTTAACAACAAATGAATACGGCCCCCTATTTAACAAAGCTATTCAAGGGCAATATGCTCCAGCTTCTACATTCAAAATGGTAACAGCTTTAGCCGCTCTTCTTTTTGGTATAATTACACCAAAAACAACAGTTTATTGCCCTGGCTATATTTATATAGGTAAACGAAAGTTTCATTGTTGGAGAAAACATGGTCATGGCACCGTTGACTTGGATAAAGCTATAAAAAAATCTTGTGATGTCTACTTTTATGAAATAGGCAAAAAACTTGATATTGACCAACTCGCTGAAGTTGCTCAATCTCTTGGTTTTGGTAGTAAGACTGGTATTGATTTACCTGAAGAAAGCGGTGCTCTTATGCCTACTAGAGAGTGGAAAAAACGTGTTAAAAACAAATCCTGGTATCCTGGCGAATCTATTATATCTGCCATAGGTCAAGGATATATACTAGCTACCCCTCTTCAACTAGCTGTTATGACAGCTCGGCTTGCTAGTGGAAAAACTGTTACGCCCTACATTGTTAAACCAACTCTCACAAAACTTGAAGATATTAAGAACCTTGATCCTTACTACTTAAAACTTATTCAAGAATCTATGAGTAACGCTGTAAACACCCCGGAAGGTACATCTTGGAAACATCGCCTACCGTGGGAAAATTGGAAGATGGCTGGAAAAACTGGTACAGCTCAAGTGCGCCGCATTACCTTGGAAGAAAGACGTATGGGTATATTTAAAAATAATGTCCTTCCATGGAAATATAGAGATAATGCTTTGTTTGTTGGTTTTGCCCCTGTTCATAATCCACGTTTTGCTATTTCTGTTGTTGTGGAGCATACAGGATTTGGCGGTACTTATGCCGCACCTATTGCAAAAGAAATAATGAAATATCTAAAAGAAAATGGAGCCTAAAATCAGATGCTTAGATTGCCTACACTGAAATTATTGAAGCTTTTCCCCTGGAGTATTCTTATACTCTTAATAGGGTTTATGGGATTAAGCTTTTCTCTCTTGTATTCTGCAGGAAATCTCTCTTTTTATCCTTGGGCTGTTCCTCAGTTAATTCGTTTTTGTATTGGTTTTATTTTTATGATGATTATTGCTTTTACAGATATTCGCTTTTGGCTAGATAAAGCGTATATTTTTTATATTGTCTGTCTTATATCACTTTTAGTTGTTGAATTGTTTGGATTTATTGGAATGGGTGCCCAGCGCTGGATTAAACTCGGAGTTTTTAATATTCAGCCCTCTGAATTAATGAAAATATCTCTTGTTCTTGCTATTGCTCGTTATTTTCACTACACAGAATCTTCTGAGTTTTCTTACCTAAAAACTTACTTGATTCCTTTTGCTCTTGTTCTTATGCCTGTTATTCTCGTTTTGAAACAACCAGATCTCGGCACATCTATTATGCTCTGTATGGTGAGTCTATCTATGATATTTGTTGCTGGCATTGCTTGGCGGTGGCTCCTTGCTGGATTTACAGGTCTCCTCGTTTTTTTGCCCGTAGCATGGGCTTTTCTAAAAACGTATCAAAAAAACCGTGTTCTTACTTTTTTGAACCCCGAAAAAGACCCCTTGGGAACAGGTTATCACATAATCCAATCGAAAATTGCTTTAGGATCTGGGGGGTTTTGGGGGAAAGGATTCAATCACGGAACACAAAGTAGTCTTAACTTCTTACCTGAAAAACAAACAGATTTTATATTCTCTATGTTTGGTGAAGAATTTGGTTTTATAGGAACATTACTGCTATTATGTGCTTATGGTTTTCTCATTTTATATGGTTTTCGCGTTACCCTATATAGCCGTTTTACCTTCTGCAAATTTGTAGCTCTAGGTATTACAAGCTCTTTATTTCTCTATGTTTTTGTGAATATTTCCATGGTCATGGGGATTTTGCCCGTAGTTGGTGTTCCTCTGCCCTTTATTTCTTATGGCGGAACTGCACTTACTACTCTATTAATTGGTATGGGGATTCTTATTGCCACTGATCTACAACGTCATAGAAGCAGTTCTTATTCTTAAATCCTTTAGCTCATTTTTTTAGAAAATGGCCATCGACTGTGCACCCAAAACCATTGCTCAGGATACTCATAAACCCACTTACCTAAAATATTATTAAACTGCTCCGTAAGCTCTTCAACCGTTGGACTTTTAATTTGCTTATCTACCTCTATAGGTGGAAAAAATTCTAATATAAAATGAGCTCCTTTAACACGTATGCACCTAACTGGCACAACTGGTCCTTTAAATTTTAGAGCAAATTGTGCTAAGGCTGGGGCAGTCATAGCTTTCTCTCCCATAAATGGTACAGAAATACCATCATTAAGCTTTTGATCCAAAAGCATGCCAACCACCTCTTTATTTTTCAAAGCTTTTATACATGCCCTTGCTCCTCCGGGTCCTTTTGGATAGAAATGAACATGCCCTTCATTTTTTTTCCGACTCTTAGAAATAAGCCTCTCTATGTATACATTATTTATAACTCTATAAATTAAATGTAATGATAAGTTTGTTTTTTGTACGATAGTAGGCGCAGATATTTCCCAGTTTCCATAGTGGGCTCCTAAAAAAAATCCCGCTTTTCCTTTTTCTAGAACATGTGTATAAGAAAAATTTTTTAACTGTAAGCGTTTTGGATCTTTTATAATTTTTTTCAAATGAGGGAATTCTCCAAAATTACACCCTAAATTTTTCCACATAGCCTTAAGTGTTAATCTATAAAATTCTTCTGTTTTTTTAGGCATAATACGCTTAATATTATGCAAAGCTCTTCTATTAACCGGCAGCAATGGCCCAAGACACCTAAATAAAAAACCGCCGAGCCATGAAGCTACATCTATGGGTAATAGCTTAAACAAGCCATATAGACCATATACCGGTATAGCTAGAAAAAAATGGTAGAAACCTGTCATTTTATAACTTTTAAAAAATATTAAAAAAATGGTGCCCACTGCCAGACTCGAACTGGCACGACCTAAGTCGACAGATTTTAAGTCTGTTGTGTCTACCGATTCCACCAAGCGGGCTACCTGTTTTTCTTTTTAACGGAAATTTTTATCTTTCGCAAGTTCATAGATAAATCTTTTCTAAAATAATTACTTTCTCTCCTGTAAATTTAGCACTAAAAAATAAAATGAATCCCAGCTGTCCTAGCTAGATTCTCTTAAAAAATTATACAGATCCTATCCTGATAGCTAATATCCCGCATTATATATATAGAAAAACTTAAATTTAAGATTGCCCTATATAGTTATTTAAGAGGACGTTTATTATTTTTGAGATAGAATAAAAAGAAAAATAAAGTATCCAGAAGAATTTAGAAAAATAGGGAAAAAAGAACAGAAAGTTTAAAACCAGATAAAATAGTTCGCAGCTAAAGAAAACGGGATCTAGAAGATCTAAAAGCCTCTGTAGATAAACATCCCTAAAATTAAATTTTTACAATTGCAGCCTATGCTATATACTTCTTCAATTTTCACTCATCTAGCGCATCTGATGAGAGTTTTCCTTACTTAACCCTTATTAACCTAAGGTTACTAAGTGTTTAAAGACTTTATTTTTTCTTTATAAAAAGCAAACAGAAAAAAGTTGAGAGAGATAAGACACTTGGCGCTAAAATAGTAAGGAAAATATTGTTGCTCCAATACCAAATAGATAAACAAATAACAGGCATTGATCTACCTAATATAGCCGTACCAATAGAATTGGAAAAACTTAAAAGAATATATTTTTCTTTTTCAGAAAATTTTTCTGAAAGAAAAAAATTGATTTGTGTGCCAAAGGTAACACCTATTACAATAATAAAAGTCCGAACAATGGTTACATAAAAAATACTAGATCCCTCAATAAAATAGAAAAACAATGGTAGAAAAATACCTAACAATAGGACAGCTGTTTGCATTATTTTTATAGGAGGATAACAAAGCAGAAAATATCCTAATATTGGAATAAGAATAAGATCTAACAAGAGAAGCTTTGTATTCCAAATTAACATTGTTTCATAAGAAATAGATGTTACAAGAGGTACAAAGGCATTGATAAAAATAAAAGATAAAGCATAAGTGCTATAAGAAAAAGCATATAATATAGCAGCTACCAAAACTTCTTTTTTATAAGTAAAAAAAATCTCCTTTATGTGTAAAATAGAGTTGGCTAGCTTCATTTTGAATAAAAATCTTTTATTTTTATCCTTATTTAAGGCTCTAAGTTTTATAGTAAAAAAACCAGAAATACCTCCTAACAAAAAACACAATCGCCAACTATCATATTTTAAAAAATAAGGATACTGTATTGCTAGGGTAGCTATAAGAGATCCTCCTGCGATGCCTATCATTGTAGATGTGTCATATAAATAGGCAGCTTTCCTAGCACCTTTATCTTGAAGCCCCTCCATAATAAAAAATCTTGCCACCGCACTTTCTCCTGCAGAAAAAATTCCCTGGAAAGCTCTGAGAATAATTAATAGAATTGGTGCAATCCAATAAAATACAGTATATCCAGGCAAAATACCCATTAGAAAAGTAGCACAACTAATTCCGAACAAGGAAAACCGCAAAGCTTTTAAGGGCCCATATGTAGAGGCAATCCAGCCAAAAAAAATACTTCCTGCAGGGCGCGTAAAAGAAGATCCTGCAAAAATAGCATACATATAAATTATTTGAACAATAGGTTCTTGTTTAGGAAAAAAGGTGCTTGCCATTAGAGGCGCTAACAAAGAATAAAGAACCGTATCAAAGTGATCGAGGCTATTGCCTAATAATATTGATCCTAATTTCGATGCTGATTTAATACGTATCATTTTTTCTCACACTTCCTTCGCAGGCATTACCGCTGAACAGGTTCCAAGAGTATTTCTCAGCAGCCTAAGGCTGCACCTCTGGTGATATAGGACATATACTATTATAAGAGAAGGTTTGTCAATGTTTGTATCTCACAAGACTTTCCCTACAGCCCTGTTGCAAAAAATAAAATGATCTGATTCAACAATATTATTAAGATATTTTAAAGAAAGCATCCTTACTATTTTATCCTTTTATCCACTCTGGATTTATATAACTCATACACTCTTGTAAAGTCATAAAACCATGCCTTCTTAACCATTCTTTTTTTGATTTCTGTAAAAGTTTCCCCAGCTTTGGGCCCGGTTGAATTGGTATTTTTTCTTGCAGGATCTTTGCGGTTACTAAAAATTCTTTATTATCCTTTATATTCAAAAGTCTTTTTATTTTTTTCTCTGTTAATTTTTTTTTAACAAATAATAAAATAAGAGCATGTACCTCCTTTTTCAAAAATACTTCCGACATTTCTAAAAATGTCTGTTTCTTTGGCTTTGTTCTTAACAAGTTTCTGAAATACTTATACTGTTGATATTTTCTTTTTTCATTTTTGCTTAATGGCACTTCTTCTTCCTCAATATCCAAAAATATAAGCACCATAATAGGAAATATTTCACCAAAGCCTTTATCAAAAAAATGACGCATACTATAAGGTGTTCCACATCCTTGAAAAATATCTTTCATAACACCCCATCGATACATAGTACAAAGTATTTCATAAGCTCTTGGCGCTGCCAATAATTTTGAAAACTCTTTCCATCGTCTCTCTTTTGATAACTTCTGTATATTTGATGAAAATTTTTGAATAAGCCTTTCATACGACTGCGGTAAAGGGCGACGACCCAATAATGCCTGAAAACGAAACAACCTTAAAATACGTAAGTAATCTTCCTGAATTCTTACCTTCGCATTTCCTATAAAACGTATGCGTCCAGCCAATAAATCATCCCTTCCTTCACCTGTTGGGTCATAAAATAAACCTTTTTCATCCGCATACAATGCATTGCAAGTAAAATCTCGCCGCTTAGCATCCTCTTCCATTTTTTTTGTAAATGACACCTCTGCATAGCGACCGTCTGTCTTCATATCTTTTCGAAAAGAAGTTAGCTCATAAGTTTTTTTCTTATAAATAAGGTTTAATGTACCAAATTGCTCTGCTTGATCTAGCACAAAAATATCTCTGATATTTTTAAGCTTCTCTTTAACCTCTCTTGGTGATAAAGGTGTCGTTAAATCATAATCACCAGAAATAGACTGAAGATTCTGAAGGCTCTCACGCACTATACCACCAACTAAATAAAAAGGTACATCCGCCTTCTCTAATAAAAAAAATAAACCCATGAAATTTTCATTTTTCTGCCAAATAGGAGCTACTTTCATATGATTAATCTCCTTTTTCTATTTAAGTGATTTCAAATATTTAATCACATCAGCACGATCTTTTTCATCTTTTAATCCTGCAAAAGACATCTTTGTACCAGGAATATGCACTCGCGGTTTATAAAGATACTTATTGAGAATTTCTACAGTCCACTTACCCTCTTTTTTCATCATAGCCTTAGAAAATGTAAACCCTGGTTTTTTTCCAATTTCAGTATTTACTATGCCCCAAAGATTCGGTCCTATACGGTTCTTTCCACCTTGATCAAAGGTGTGACATTGCGCACACTTTTTATGAGCAATTTTTTTCCCCTGTACACTATTAGCTTCTGCCATTAATTCAGCAATTGATGCTACCTCTTTAGGCTTTTTTAACTCGCTTCCCTGTAATTGGCTTCTATCAACAACCAAAGGTGTGTAAATATTTCTTGGCAAAAATTCAGGATCTACTAAACTTTCAGCAATAATTGTAGATATTAAAGCTGCTAAAAGAGCAATAAGAAGACCAGCCATATATTTATTATACTTTAGAGGGTCCATAAGATAGTTATTGTCTTTGTTTCGTAAATTTTCTATAAAGTATCATACTTTACTTATGAAAAAAAGAAGCAAGACTATAATGACTCATAAAACTCTTATTGTTATCCCCTCAAGATTACAAGCTACTCGCCTACCTAATAAGCCTTTAGCCAATATTAATGGAAAACCTATGATTCAACATGTTTGGGAAAGGGCTTGTAAGGCAAACGCTGGTGATGTTGTGGTTTCCTGCGCTGAACAAGAGATTGCCGATGTCATTGAAAAAGCTGGTGGTAAAGCCGTTCTTTCAGATCCAACCCTACCTTCTGGCACAGACCGTGTGCATGCTGCCTGGAGAAAAGTAGACCCTGATGCTACTATTTATGACTCTATTGTTAATCTACAAGGTGACCTGCCAACGATCGATCCAAAAATTATAAACAAAACCGTTGCTGCACTGCATGCCACACCAAAGGCTGACATATTAACGCCTGTAACAAAAATCATAGATATGTCAGAGCTCTCTACACCAAGTGTCGTAAAAGTTGCCACTGGTAATTTCCATAACACTATTGCTAAAGCCCTTTATTTTTCTCGCAACTGTATTCCTTACAATGCAAAGCAATACTATCATCATATAGGACTCTACGTTCTTCGTCCTAAGGCTTTAGCTCAGTTTGTAAAATTGCCAATATCAAATCTAGAAAAAGAAGAAAAATTAGAACAACTTCGTGCCCTAGAAGCTGGTCACTCTATTCATGTAGTTTGCGTAGATACCGATACTCCCTTTGGTGTAGATACCGCTGATGATTTAGAAAAAGCTCGAAAAATATTGGGACATTATTCGTAGCTCCCCTCTCTTTTTTTAAGAAATTCTCTATAAAAGTTGATCCATATTTATTAGAAATAATTGCACAGAATTTTGGTGTAAGCATATCCAGTATTTTAAAAGCTCTAAGGAGAATTGTTATTTAGTCTTAAAAAAAACTAAGTATTACCGCGATAGAAATAAAAAAAATGCTTGGTTTAAAAATAGAAGAAAAGTTTTTTTTTATTAAGATTTCAATTTCTTTCACTAACAATCAAAATTCACCATACGGTTTTCAATCTTTAGAGCACTCCTATTTCCAGCATTATAATATTGTGAACTTTTTCAATCATAATCAATATCTACCTTATTAATCCATAAGGATCTATCGGTGGAGCTCCTTTATATCCATGAAGAACCCCCTCCCCCAACAGCAGTTACTCTAGATAAAGGGGATAAATCTACTGTCATCAAACCGTTACAATAGAAAAGAAAATAATTACCAACAGTCGTTACGTTGGCTTTGCAAGAAAGTTCCTACCAATAGTCGTTACGTTGGCAAGGTCAGATACATTTACTGCCCTAAGACCTCTAGAGAAAGCAAGAAAACCATCACCAATAGTCGTTACGTTGGCAAGGCCAGATAAATCTACTGCCCTAAGACCTCTACAGAAAGCAAGAAAACCATCACTAACAGTCGTTAGATTATGTCGTGTGTTTGAAAAAGCTAAGAAAGAAACGTTTCCTGGAAGCTGCTGGAAGTTTATATCAAGTGTTTCGTAAAGAGCATCTATAAGATGTATCTTCTTTGGGTGTTTAGAAAAATAAGCACCAAGCGCTTCCCTATTTTCTGCCAGTTTATCTTCCCCTATGACAATATAGGTAGCTTTTGTGTTTATAGGAGCCTCTTCAAAGGGTGTGTACTCTTGGGAGATAAAATCTTGCGACAGCAAGGTGTCCATTCATATGTGTTTGAAATGCTCTAATCTGATCCACTGTCCCAAAGACACAATAGCTTGCATATAGATTATTAAGACCTGGCAGAAAAGCGGCATTGCCTCCCTCAAATGTTGTTGGTAGAAGATCTGCAAAAGAACGCTGTACAAGACCTGGTCTAACTCTTGCGACATCTACGAGAGTCTTATAAAGATCTCCTTTTATAGAAGCTACTGTTAGTTTTCCTGTTAGCATCGTTGCCAAGGCTCTTTCCATTACCTGGGTACGCGCCAAGCAAGCTGTGTGATGTAAATCATTATTTCGCTCAAAGACTACTGTCTGCCTCATACCCATTAATTCAGTTAGATATAACATGGGAGCTACTACACCTCCAGGGCTTTCTCCCCGCTTTAAGTGCTTTGAAAGATACCTTTGTGCTGTTAATTGAGGAAAAGAATCCTCTTTTTCAACAGCTTCTTTAATACCACCACCACCTGATGAAGCCTTTTTGCCACCACCTCCTCCTCTCGGGGAAAGGACAGCGTCTGATTTTTCTTCTTCTTCATCACCTGGATTTACAGCATAAGTGAAGGGTGAAGCAACAATCATAATTGATGCAATTAACAGGAGTTTTTTAAACATTATAAAATCCTAATAAATTTAGTTATCTAAAATATGTGTATCGTTCAGTAGTTCTAATAGACTCTATAGGATACACTTCTTAAATTTCCAGGAAATAATAAACTTTTTTCTACAAAGTGTATAGTAGTATGACACCCTTTACGTCTCTACTCGTTAAATGAGGTAAGTTAGTAATAAGTCTCCGATCTTATTATTTAGTTTTCAACAAAATAACTTCTTGCCTTAATAAATAAAAAACCCAAAGAGGAAAACTTTTTCTACTCTTGCAATTTTTTAATTTAGATTTATTCTATTTTCATGACTTTTAAAATAGAACTCATATCTAAACAACGTCAAAAATCTATGGAAAACTCCGGTGCATGGGGGCCTTCTGCGCCCGTTAGCATAACATCCTTGAGATCAGTTTTTGTATCATATATAGACTTTGAGGAAAATATAAAACATGATGGCGAAATAATAGTTTTAGCACCTATTGCACAAGCAACAGTAGCTGTTTTTAGAGAGCTCTTAAAACGTAAGTTTCCTATTCACTCTGTTCGTCCTATAGATGAATATCAAGCAAATGACGATATATCTGTAATGAAGAACAATACCAGTGCCTATTGTTTTCGCCCTATAGAAGGCACAAATACCCTTTCTGTTCATAGCTATGGTGTAGCTATAGATATCAACCCCTATATGAACCCCTACATTGCTCCTCCACGTAACCCTGGCGGTATGGTGGAGATAGCTGACTATAAAATGGATTTTCTTCAACGTTTTCCAGCTCAAAAGGGTATGGTAGAACCCATTGTTGATGTCTTTAAGAAGTATGGATTTGGGGTTTGGGGTGGTCACTGGAAATGGCCGTTGGATTACCATCACTTTCAAACAACACGGACACAAGCAAGAATTATGGCAGGAATAAATTTAAAAACAGCCAAGGATTTTTTTGATAAATGCATACAATGTCCAAAGTTAGTAAAAATATTAGAAAAAGCGGAAATTGAAAAACCAAATAAGCTAATTAAAGAGCTTATTCAAGCCTTTGAAAAAAGCCCAGAGACCTTTTTCCAGGCATTAGACACGTTGCTCTCATCCACAAGTAGAACATAAAAAATGCTAGTTAAGTGGCTAATATTCAATATATTCTTGTTCTCAGCTTTAGCTTTTGACCTTTATAGTTTCAAGAAAAATCCTAAAAGATTAACACAGAACGGTGCCCTAAAATGGAGTGGTATTTGGTTAGGCCTCGGTATTGCATATGGTGTCTTAACAGGTTTTATTTTTTCTCAAGATCATATGATGGCGTATTTTTCTGGCTATTTAATAGAAAAATCGCTAAGCATTGATAATCTTTTTGTCTTTATAACAATTTTTTCAAGCTATCATATCTCTCTAAAATACCAGCATAGAGTTCTATTTTGGGGTATATTTGGCGCTCTGGTTATGAGAGCGTTCTTCATTTTTTTTGGTCTGTTTTTTATCGAAAAATTTGATTGGGTTTTTTATATTATGGGTATTTTTCTGGCCTATACAGCTATTAAACTTTTTATGGAAAGACATACTAGAGAAACATTTACGCAAGACAGTCGATTTTATTATTTTATAAAAACATATATGAATGTGGATTTTAAACACAAAGGCCCTAAATTCTTTATTCGAAAAAATGGAAAAAAATTTGCTACAGCCTTATTTGCCTCTCTAGTAATGATTGAGCTTATGGATGTTATTTTTGCTGCTGACTCTGTGCCTGCTATTTTTGCAATAACTCAAGACCCCTATATAGTTTACACAGCCAATGCTTTTGCTATTTTAGGGCTTAGGTCTATGTTTTTTGTAGTTTCTAAACTCTTGTCCGGCTTTTATTATTTGCGCCATGGACTTAGTTTAATTATCTTGTTTGTTGCTATTAAGATGCTAACTCATAAATTATTTGAGATTCCTGTTTTTTTATCATTAGGTTTTATTTTAACTGTTTTACTGGGGGCTTATCTTTTTTCCTGTTTTCGAGAAAAAGCGGACTGATATCCAATATTTTTATAAAAAAATAAAGGGCAACAAATCTATACTATAGCTAGAATATTTGCCGCGGCCCTCAAAAACCTCTTAACCGTTAATATTTTCAAGATCCAAATACCGAAAAATTTTAATATACATTGAAAGGTTCTAAATATTTACCTAAGAAGTTTATACTCTCTCTCATCTTAATAACAGGGTTATTCCTTATATTTAGACATTGACACACCTTCTAAGAAGAGGATAGCATTAAAACTGGTAAGAAAAATACGAAGGGAGTCCTTATGAAATTTAAACTGTCTACTGTAACTATTAGTGTATCTATGGCTTTGGCTTTTTCATTTTTAACATTTTTTTCAGAAGCTAAAAACAATGATGAAAAACACTGTCTTTATACTAATAAAATGGGAAACCATACCTGCTTTTCGCCATCCCAAAGAAATCAATATAACTTGAGCTCTAAAAAGTGTCAGAGCTTCTATGACACAGAAAAAGACTGTATTAAAGCAATGAGCCCCCTCTAGACAAAAAATAGCTTGGTTAACCAACAGTTATACGGCGTAAGGGTTCTAATTTTCAATTAAACCCTATTTCCAGCTATGAGTAGCTCTTTTTTACAACCCACCAACTTTAAGTTCATGAAAATATCATCTGATACTTTTAAAGGCTTGTTCCATTATATACCCCCTTCTCATTTTCATAAAATAAGCTATAAAAACTTATACAAGTTTTTTTCAAAGAGTTAAGAGGTAGTGTTAGGAGAGAATTTTCATGTTAGTGCGTACTTTTTTTTTCGGGTGTGTTTTTATTTTTTTCTCCCATATGGAAGTATATTCTGGTCAAACAGAAATTCTTGATGAGGTCAGAGCTGCTCTACGAGCACGTTTATTTTATAATGACAGTCGCTTAAAGGTACGGGCCATAGAGGCCAGAAATTTAAAAGGAAAAAATAAAAACAGGATAGTAACAAGAGAAGTAGAAGTAGAAGTAAAAGTAGAAGAACAAGATATTGCAACTATTGCTCTTCTTTCCCAGGCAGAGAAAGAGCCAAAAATAAAAAAAAATAGTGAAATTTTAAGATTCTTTTTAAAAGTTTTAGATCGTATAAAACAAAGCCCTGCATCTGATATAGAACTTTTGCAAAACAGAAACAATCTTACTGCTCTTTACTTTCACCTCTTGGCACTGTGCAATGGGAAACCTTATGAAGAAAGCAAAGAATTTCTTCAACATAAAAAAGGTGCGTATTGGAGAGATATTACGCAACTATTAGATCCTTTTTTTGTTGAAATGCCACATCTTGTATCTTGTCTCAGGAAAAGTGTTCAAGGGGATGGATATGAACTCATTTTTAGCTACGACCCTGCTACCAAGTGGGAGCCTCGCATGAAAGAGATGGAAAAAGAGATGTCAAACATAGGCAAGAAGAAAAAGAAAAAATCAGATCCTCTATATGCACTACGGGCCCAGTGTAGGGAAGGTATTTTATCTCTTTCCTCAAAAGTTAGAAAGTTTTTAAAGAAATTTAAAACAGGTAAATCTCGGTTTAAAGAAGCCTTCAATAAACCAGGAGACCTCTTGTTTAAAAAAGTAGATGAGCCCCTTAGACAAATTGTTATCCCTTCTATGAGAGAATTAGAGAGCCCTGTAATCGAGGAGAAATATGCCTCTTTAAAAAGGGCACTGCAAGAACTAAAAAAGGCAATTGCAGCCATAGCTGCAAAGGAACTTACGGGAGAAGAGGTAGAAAAATCAGGGGGAAATTCTAGATTGGTTGGTAAACCAGAGAAAGCCCAAGCATCTAATTTTACCCCAGAACAGAAACAAAATTCTGAGGAAATGGTAAAAAATGCAGGAGAAAATAAAGAATCTGACGAAGATCTCTCAGAGGTGCTAGCCTGGAGAAAAGACCCACTGCCTTTATGGCTGCAACAACTTGCAAGAGAAGAAGTATCAAGTATAGAAACGATTATAGATGGTATGAGAACTACCTTTGATCCAGAAAATAAGGGCGTGTGGGACATAAAAGGAGGAGATATTCGTTTCTCCTTACCTGGTGGAAAACCTGTGCATCTTTATTTTCACTACCCCTATGGAGAAAACCCTTGCTATCCTGCCTGGAAATTTAACTTTATGGCTACCTTAGACAGTATTCGATGTCCGTAGTCTAAAATAATAATATTGATGAGCGCAATAAGATCTCTGCAACTGAAAAAAATCCAGTTCTTCCTTCTCTTCGTAGAAGAGTTTGTAACCTTATAAATTGTCTTTGATTTATTAAGAAAATCACTCTCCGACCTTAATAACGAGTTTTATTTCTTAATTTAATTAATTGACACATAAGATAAAAAAAAGATAACCTGAAAGTGCTAAGAAGAAACAGAGCAGGGGATCCTTATGAAACTTAAACTATCTACTATGGCTGTTGGTGCGTCTATTTTTCTAACTTTTTTATTCACAACATTCTTTTCAGAAGCTGTGGATCGTGAACATGTAAAGTGTAATAACGCATGTGATGTAAAATTTTCCTGCTCCAAACTGCAAACAAGAGCAGATAGACAGGCATGTAGAAAAGATCTAAAATCTTGTCTTAGCGAATGTTTATCAACCGCAAAAGAAAAAAAAGAAAAACAAACAGCCAAAAAATATTGCCTCTATACTAATAAAATGGGAAACCATACCTGCTTTTCGCCATCCCAAAGAGAACAGTATAAACTGAGCTCTAAAAAATGTCAGGGGTTCTATGACACAAAGGCATCTTGCATTGAGGAAATGACTACCCTCTAAAATGGTCTATATTTATAGAGCTCCGTTACAATCAACGTCCCTGTTGCAAAATAAACTTAGATAAAAAGGTATCGTTATTTAGTGCTGTTTAACTGATATAAATACCGAAAAATTGATTAATAAGACGTAATCATCCAATTTTATTTTTTGTAATAAGGCTCTAATTTATCCTATTTTTTACCAAACTATCCTGCAAAGCCTTTATTTTTTTAGAAGCCTCTCGTGATTTTGGATATCTAAGAAATATTTTTAATGATGGGCCTTTTGCAATTTGAGGTAATATTTTAACTAGCTTTTCTTTAGCATACTTAGCTCCAATCTGAGAAACTGATCCTATACCTTTCCCCAACTCTACAAATGTTCGGATAGCTAACCCTGAATTTATAGAAACTCTTGGCTCATAATCCTGTGGAAGCAATGATAAATGCCAATTAATTAGTTCATATGGTTTAGATAATCCCTCAGAAAAAGCTATTATACTATGATCTGCCAATTCTTCTTTTGTTTTTGGAAAGCCATGCTTATCTATATAACTTTGAGACGCATATAGACTCATCGTATAGTCCGATATTTCTATTTTAACCATATCTTTGTTTTCAACATCCACAGCATCAATAGAAACATCAACCTCTCTTGTAAGAAGATTAAAAGGGAAATCTGCCGCTTTTATAACAACAGATATCTCTGGATGCTCTTCTAAAAAAATATTTAAAAAATCTGTCATCCAAACGCCTCCTATAGCCTGCGTAGTACCTATGGTTAGCACTCCCTTTCCCCCTTGTATATCTTCCTGAAAAGTCAATATTTCACTTTCTATAGTATCAATTATTTTTTTAGCATGAGGGAGAAAGCTCCTGCCAAAACTTGTTAAAAGAAGTTTTCTACCTTGTGTTTCAAAAAGTTTACCGCCCAATTCTTTCTCTAATGCTACAATTCGTGAACGTATAGAATTAAAACTTTCATTTAAAATAGGCTCTACTTTTCTATAAGACTCATGTTTAGCCACTATACAAAAGGTTTTTAGCTTCTTATTTTTCATTTTATTTCTTCATGTTAATTATTACCAAACTAATTGTTTGACAATATAGTTTAATGGATATATAACATGAATATTATTTTCAAGAAACCTTAAAGAAAAAGTTTTCAATTAAACTAATATATAAAAAGGATACAGTTAGAGATGGCCAGGGGAAAACGAAACATAATAAAAGAAATATATTTAAAAAAAAATTCCAACGTATCTCAGATTCAGGATAACCTAAGTTCCCTAGAGCTTAATAAAGATATAGCATTCCAACGGCTCAATGACCTGGTAGAAGATATTGATGAACTCTGTATCCCTGTAGATAGTAAAGAAGTTCAATTCAGGCTTTCTTCTATCCTAAAAATGCTTAGCACTATAAAACCGAAAAATACTTTTAAGAGGGAAGCTTCTATTTTAAGAGCTAATATACAAGATGAACTTATGAAAATCATCACAGACAAAGTTAACCGCCCTGAAAATTTCATGACTAAATCTCTTAAAGATAGTCCCAAGAGCTCCCTTGTGCTTGAAGATGCCTATAATGCTTTAATCTCTTATGAAAATATTGTTTTAGATAAAAGTCGTCTTCTAGAGCGTTATGCTAAGTATGAAAAATTAAAAAAAGCAATGAACAAATTAGAAGTTTCCCAAAATCCTTTGCATTAGTTTAAAGAAAGTCCTGTTTAAAAAAGAAAAAAAATAATCTTTTCTCTTTTTTTGTTCTCACCTCTTCATATATTTATTAGAAATAATTTCTTCCCTTTTAATATTAGGCTTATTTGTTACAATCACCCTAATATTAAAAAGGAGAGAACTCGTGGAAAATATAGATCAAAAAGCTATTAAAGATCAACAGTCTCAGAAGTTTATAACAAAACGCGTTATTTCTCCTGCTTTAGAAGAAGTTCTTTATGAACCCTTCTGTGTCCTTGACCATGGATTCTTACGTGTTATTGACTATATGGGTGATGACGCTTCTGTTGTTCAAGCAGCTCGCGTTTCCTACGGAAAAGGAACAAAAAAAATAAGCGAAGATAAGGGCCTTATTAACTACCTTATGCGCCATCGTCATTCAACACCCTTTGAAATGTGTGAAATAAAAATTCATGTGAAGCTCCCAATTTTTGTTGCTCGTCAATGGATTCGTCATCGTACAGCCAATGTGAATGAATACTCTGCTCGCTACTCTATTTTAGACAAGGAGTTTTATATACCTACAAAAGATCATCTCTCTGCTCAAGCATCAAACAATAGACAGGGTCGCGGTGAACTTGTGCCAGACACGCAAGCAAAGGAAGTTATGGAACTCCTAAGAGCAGACTCTGAAAGAACCTATGCTCACTATCGTGAAATGCTTAATGCTGAAGAAGATGGTACTATTCTTGATCAAAATAAAAAATGTGTTGCTAGAGAACTAGCGCGCATGAACTTAACTCTCAATTACTATACACAATGGTATTGGAAAATAGACCTACATAACTTTATGCACTTTATATCCTTACGTGCAGACCCTCATGCACAGTATGAAATTCGTGTTTATGCTGATGTAATGATTGATCTTCTGAAGCGCTGGTGCCCTGCTGTTTATGAAGCTTTTATAAAATATCGTTTAAATGGAACATTTTTGTCACAAGGTGGCAAAGATATCCTGAAAGATATGCTGAAAGGGGCCGAAAATATAAACCCTGCTGAATATAATATGAGTCAACGTGAATGGCGTGAACTAAAAAAACAGTTTTCTTTATAAAAACAAAATAAAACTTGGACAAATTCACTTACTTACTAAATAATAGTTAAGAAATTAGATAGGGGACTTTAATGGGGAACAACGCAGATAATACTGTAAAATTGCAGTCTTTAGATGCAGCTATAGTTTTTAGAGAAAATAGTGAAATAGAACTAATTCTTAATGAAGAAGAGCACCCTGTCATTCCAGAAAATATTCGCTGGGCGCTGGCTGTGATGTATGCCCTAAAAAATGATGGCCTTAGCACCTTAATTGAACAGCACTTTAATAAAGAATGCCTGCGACTAAAACTTCAGTTAAAAGTAGAAGAAGAGCATGCAGAATTTTCTGACTCTTTTTCTATTATAAAAAAAGAAGCTGGCATAGAAAATTCTTCTAATCTTGTGGATTTTTCTACTTTTCAAAAAGCAAAACAGTGAAAAATATTTAAAAAAGCTCCCCCTATAGAAAGTAAGTCTTATCGACTTAAATAATCTTCACCCTCTTTTTGAAGATATTCTCTAAAACTCCCTTTAAAATTAGAAGCCCTACCCGGCGTTAATGATAAAATACGGTTAGCAATTGTCCCAACAAAGCGTCTATCATGACTAACAAATATAACTGTCCCTGAGTACGCCTTTAATGCTTTTGCTAAAGCATCACGAGACTCTAAATCCAAATGGTTCGTTGGTTCATCCAGTATAAGTACATTTCGCTGCTGCATTATTATTTTTGCCAAAACTAAACGACACAACTCTCCTCCACTCAATACATCCACATGCTTTTCAACAGTGTCTTTTGTAAATAACATGCGCGCTAGTATGCTTCTAGCTTGATGCTCTGATATAGTTAATACTTCATCCATTAGCCACGATAACATTGGTTGAGGACCATGAACTACCTCATGTAAATCCTGAGAAAAATAAGAAAAATTTGTATTCTCACTCCATTGAAATTCTCCAGAGTCTTGAGCCAAATGACCAGAAATAATCTTCAGCAATGTAGATTTTCCTACACCATTAGGACCTAAGACAGCTAATTTTTCTCCTCTTTCCATGTTAAAAGTCACATGAGAGAGTACTTGCTTGGCTTCAAAATTTTTCGATATATTTTTTACACTTAAAACGTGTTTAGGACCTTTTTCAGGGCTGCTAAAAATTAAATATGGCGCCCGTCTTGTGGATTTTTCAATATCCACTACTTCTATCCTTTTAATCATTTTTAAACGTGACTGCGCTTGTTTTGCTTTGCTAGCCTTAGCTCCAAAACGATCCACATAGCTTTTCATATGGGCAATTTTATCTTCTGCGCTTTTCTTTTCTGTAAGTTTTTGCTCTTCTACAAGAATTTTTTTCTTTTGAAAATCATGATAATTTCCTGTATAAAGGCGTATGTCCTGATAGTCTACATCCAATATGTGTGTAGCCAAGTTATTTAAAAAGTCATGATCATGAGTAACAAAAACTAAAAGCCCTTTATATTTTTCTCTCAAATAACCTTCCAGCCAATTAATACTTAAAATATCCAAATGGTTTGTTGGCTCATCTAAAAGTAAAATATCTGGTTGACCAAACAACGACTGAGCCAAGAGAACACGTAATTTATACCCCCCAGATAAAATACTAAGAGGTTTAAGATGATCTTTCTGATCAACACCTAAACCCACTAGCAATTCATGAGCAAATGTTTCTGCCATATACCCATCATTATTAGCAATGACCTCCTCCAGTTCACCTAACCTATAACATTCTTCTTCTTTGAGTTCTTTTTTCTGAAGTAAACCTTCTTTTTCTTCCATAGCAGCCCAGAGTTCTTTTTTTCCCTGAATAACTACATCCAATGTACGTTCATGCTCATGCTTAAAATGATCCTGATGCATCCACCCAATTTTATGACTATTTGGCCAGCTTATCTTTCCACTAGACGCTTGCTCTACAGCCGTAACTATCTTAATAAAACTAGATTTCCCCGATCCATTAGCTCCTACCAATCCATACCTATTTTTAGGTTTAAGATTGAGCGTTACTTCGTCAAAAAGCTTGTGTGCTCCAAAAGAGAGGCTTAGTTTTTCAATGCTTAACATAACTAATCACTTTTAAAAAATTTACTTAATATTAACTACTTGCTTTTTCTTGTAACAAAAACAATAAAAAAAAGCTACAAAAACAATATATTTAAATTCTCTCTCTTTACATGGTAAACACCCCTAATATAGCATTTCCATTTAAAACAAGCATGATAAATGCTTTACTATAATTTGAGCCTTTCTACATCGTTTGTTTTAAGTTAAGAAAGTAGGATCTATCTCATCTGAAAAAAATAAAGAGGGAGATTCACTTATATAAGGGCGGTATCCGTATTAGATTTTAATCTAGCTTCTACATATGAAATCTGCTCTTCCATATTCTTAGCTATCTCCTTAAACGCTTGGGCAATAGTTCCTCCTGGATGTTTTAGAACAAATGGCGTGCCCTTATCTGCACTTTCTCTTAAAGAAATATCTAGCGGCAAACTACCAAGAAAAGGTAACTTACTCTCTTTTGACTCTTTCTGTACTCCTTCACTCCCAAATATATGTGTCTGCCCTTTACAGTGTGGACACTCAAATACATTCATATTTTCAACAAGCCCTAAAACATCTATATTGAGCTTACTAAACATCCCATAAGCTCGACGTGCATCAATCAGCGATAAATCTTGAGGCGTTGATACCACAATAGCGCCTGAAAGGGGCGCAGACTGACAAACTGTCATATGAATATCTCCAGTCCCTGGTGGTAAATCCATAATTAAATAATCCAACAGGTCTTCTTTTGTAGCCCACCTAACATCTTTCAACATATGAAAAATAGCACTTTGAACCATAGGTCCTCGCCATATAAGCGGTTGGTTTTTAGAAGCTAAAAGCCCTATAGACATGTATTTCATACCATGACTCTCTATAGGTATAATTGTTTTACCATCAACACTTTCAGGCTTTTCTGAAGTACCCAACATCATGGGCAAAGAGGGTCCATGAATATCTGCATCTAAAATACCCACTTTATACCCCATAGTTGAAAGAGTTGCTGCTAAGTTTACAGCTACCATGGACTTGCCAACACCTCCCTTTCCAGAACCCACAGCTATTACGTGCTTTACATATTCTAAGTTTATCTTTTTCTTTAATTCTTTTTTTGAAGGAATAAGCTTTGAAGCATCTATTTTTTTTTGTGATCCAGTTAATACAACCGTTACCTCTGTTACACCTTTAACACCTTTAAGAACTTTTTCTGCAGCTTTTTGTGCTTGAGAAAAAGCATGGTGATTCATAGGAGGCACCTCCAGAACACACAAAACTTTACCACTTTCATCACAGGATAAGGAACTTATTATATCTAACTGTATAAGGTTTTGATTTTCTAAATCAGGAAAAGTAATTTTCTTCAAAGCTTCCCTTAAAGAATCTGTAGTAATTTTTTTCATAATAATTCCATATGAACGATTGCGTCTTTTAGCTATGTGTCCTATAAGGTAAGACAATATAGGTTGTAATAAAAATATCAAGGTTTTTAATGTCTAGAGAACTTATCAATAATGAACCTCACATTGTAAAAAAAGATGATTGGGGACCGTGGGGAAACAATGATGATTCCTCCCCTTCAAAACCAGAAAAAAAATCTCCCTCTGTGAAAAAACCAGAAAATCTGTTTTCCTATCGTCGTCGTAATAGCTCTAATGGTGGTGGAAATAACGGAGGAGATAATTTTTCTTTTGATTTTGCCCAAAATAAAAAAATGATTGTATTTTCTATACTTATCGCTTTTGGTCTATGGGCTGCTTCTGGCTTCTATATGCTAAACCCTGATGAAGAAGGCATTGTCCAACACTTTGGAAAATATGACCGAACAGAGGGCTCTGGTTTTCACTACCACCTTCCTTGGCCCTTTGAAACTCTTACAAAGCTCCCTGTTACACACATACATCGTGTAGACATTGGTATTATGAAAAATAATAAACCCTCCTTCAAATCAGATCGCTTATCAAAAGAAGAAAATCTGATGCTTACGGGCGATGAAAATATAGTAGAAGCAAGTTTCTCTGTTTTTTGGCTCATTGAAGATAGTAAATATTTTCTCTTTAAAGTTCGTGAACCTAAAAAAACGATTAAAGCAGCAGCAGAAAGTGTTATCCGTGATGTAATTGGCCAAACCCCTATCTCTGTTATCTTAACAGAAGGTCGTGGGAAAATTGAGCAAGACATCAAAGCAAAGCTTCAAGATCTAATGGCTGACTATGAAACTGGGGTTCTTATTACACAGGTTCAATTACAAGCAGCCAACCCACCTGAGCAAGTGCTTGCAGCCTATCGCGATGTTCAGGCAGCTAAAGCTGATCAAGAGCGTATTAAAAATGAAGCTGAACGCTACCGTAATAAAGTCGTTCCTGAAGCCCGTGGTGAAGCCGCAAAAATTGAGCAAGAAGCTATCTCTTACAAAGAACGTGCTATTGCAAAAGCAGAAGGCGATGCTAAGCGTTTTGAACAGGTTCTCGAAGCCTATAAACTAAATCCTGATTTCTATAAAAAACGCAAACATTTGGAAACAATGGAAGCTGTACTAAAAGGAAAATCAAAAATTCTTATTGACCCATCAATTGCTAACAAAGGCGGTGCTGGACTCGTGCCTTATTTGCCTTTGGATAAACTAATAAAAAAATAAGGTATCTCCATGATAAAAAAAGTATATTATCCACTTATTGGTTTAGGCCTCCTGTTTTTCTTTATTTTGTGGGGATCTCTCTTTATTATTCCTGAAGGCAAACAAGCAATTGTTCTTCAGTTTGGTAAGTATATAAGAACTATAAAGACCCCAGGTCTAAAATTTAAAGTGCCTTTTATCCAAAATGTGATAGAAATGGATGCACGCCTTTTAGCTCTCGAACTCCCTCCTGAAGAAGTGATAGCATCAGACCAAAAGCGCTTAGTTGTAGATACTTTTTTACGCTATAGGATAGCTGACCCTCTTAAGTTTTACCAAGCTGTACGCACAGAAAATGCTGCAAAATCTCGCTTGAAAGCCTATCTCGTTGCCTCTCTAAGTCGTATTCTAGGTCGCGTTCCTATGGCAACAGTTCTTTCCCCTAAACGCCTAGAAATTATGGACCAAATACAAGAGGGGATTAACGAAGCTGCAAATGGCCTTGGTATCCAAGTGCAGGATGTTCGGATTATTCGCACTGACCTTCCAAAAGAAAATAGTGAAGCTATTTATAAACGAATGAACTCTGAACGCCAAAGAGAAGCTCAAGAAATCCGTTCTACCGGTCATGAAAAAGCTCAGAAAATAGAGTCTGAAGCAAACAAACAAAAAGCTATAATTATAGCTACTGCAAGAAAATTAGCGCAAGAAGTAAAAGGTGCTGGAGAGAAAAAAGCAGCTACAACATATGCTGCATTACAAAAAAAAGATCCTCAATTTTTCCTTTTCGTCCGTTCTTTAGAAGCATATAAAAATGCTTTTGGTGATGATGATACAATGTATGTAATTGTTCCTGAAGGAAAAAATTTAGATTTTTTCAAATATTTCAACAAGCCTTCTTAGTTTAAGGCTAATTCAAGATGTAACATCTAGGAGGCTTTTATGCTAAAATATGGCTTTTTTTCAGCTCTCTTTATTGTCTTTTTTTTTACTTCTTCTTTTAGCAAAGCAGTAACTCCTAACTTCGTTTCTATAGCTAAAAAATCACTCCCAGCTATCGTAAGCATCTCTGTTAGTCGGCCGCTTAAAAATGAGTTAAGTAGATTTTACGATCCTCTAGAAAAAGAACGTTTTATTAATCAGCAACTCTATAGCACTATTGATAGGCCTAAGGTTAAATTCCTTGGATCTGGGTTTATTACTTCTAAAGATGGCTACGTAGTTACTAATAGCCATGTTGTTGATGGCTTAAATAACGTTATTATCACTACAAATGATGGGAAAGAGTATAAAGCTAAAGTTATTGGAAAAGATATTCGTACAGATATTGCCCTTTTAAAAATAATTAAAAAAGAAAAAGGCCTTGGATACCCTCATCTTGATTTCTCTAATGCAAAAAAAAATATAGAGGTTGGAGAGTGGATTTTAGCTATTGGCAACCCTTTTGGGTTAGGCGGATCAGTTACAGCTGGTATCGTTTCTTCTCGATCTAGAGATATAGCCTCCCAAGCATTTGATCTGGAAGTAGCTAGCTATGTTGGTAATTTAATTCAAACAGATGCCTCTATTAACGTTGGCAACTCTGGTGGTCCTATGCTAAATACTCAAGGAAAAATTATTGGTGTTAATTTCGCTATTCTTTCTCCCTCTGGTAGTAGTATAGGCGTTGGTTTTGCTATTCCCTCTTCTGTGGTTCAAAAAGTTATTAAGCAGCTTAAAAACAAAGGGTATGTTACCTATGGATGGCTTGGTATTCAAGTGCAAGAGGTCACTGAAGAAATTGCTCAAAGTGTTGGAATGAAGTTTAAAAATGGAGCTATCATTATTTCTCTTGTTAAAGAAGGTCCTGGGAAAAAAGGAGGTCTTCAAGAAGGCGATATTATTCTAAAAGCTGGTAATACCTTTGTTGATAGTTATGAAAAATTCCCTCGTATTTCAGGTAATCTTCCTGTAAATAAAACCTCTGTTTTTACAATTTGGAGCCAAGGAAAGGAAAAAAAACTCTCTATTTTTATAGAAGAAATTCCTCGTGATAATGATGAAAGTACAACCCAGATACTAGATTACTCTAACCTTCCTAAAAGGTTAGAAAAAGAAACTATTCTTGGCATGGAACTCTCTCCTTTGCGACCTGAAAAAAGACTTAATTTAGGCATACCTGATCATGTTAATGGCTTATCTATTGAAAGTATTATTCCTTTTTCTCTAGCTGAAAAAGCCGATCTGCGCAGACAAGATATCCTAATGGAAGTGGAAGGTGAGCCAACTTTAAGCATACACTCTCTTCAACTAGCCATTCAATCAGCAAAAGATACTGGAAAAAAAGCTATACTAGCCAAAATAAATCGTAGAGGGGAAAAAGCTTATAAGGGGATTGCCTTACCTGAAAATTCTAAAAGCTCTCTTTAAATGATAAACTCAACAGTTATTGTCATCGCTGGACCCACAGCTTCAGGAAAATCTGATTTATCTTTTACTTTAGCAAAAAAATATAATAGTCTTGGACAGAAAACGCTTATTATAAATGCTGATAGCCAACAAATTTACAAAGAATTACCTGTTTTATCTGCTCAACCAAGTTTGAAAAAACAAGAGCAAACACCTCATGCTTTATATGGTTACTGGGATGCTTCTACCATCTGCAATGCAGGTATATGGGCAAAAGCAGCAGCACAGAAAATTCAGCAAGCTTGGCAGAAAAATACCCTTCCTATTTTATGTGGAGGGACAGGTTTTTATTTAATGGCTTTGAAAGATGGCATTCGTTCTATACCCGATATAAAACTCCCTTACAGAGAAAAAGCCATTCAAACATTAGAAACATTGGGTTTGAAAAATTTTTATAAAGAATGCCTAAAGATAGACTCTCAAATGGCAGAAAAAATTTCCCCTCAAGATACACACCGATTGCTTCGTTTATGGGAGGTTTTTCATAGCACCAACAAACCCCTCTCTTGGTGGCATAGTAAATCAGAAATACTCAATTTTTTGCCTGAAACAAATTGGGAATCTTACCTCCTTCTTCCTCCTAGAGATGAACTTTATGAGCGCATCAATCAGCGCTCAAAATACATGTTACAAAGTGGTGCTATTGATGAAGTAAAAAGATTATTAGAATTAAACCTGCCTGTTTATCATCCTCTAATAAAGGCTGTAGGAGTTCAGGAAATAAAGGCCTATTTAAATAATAAGCAAAGTTATGCTCAAGCTACCTTAAAAATTCAACAATATACAAGAAATTTTGCAAAACGCCAAATAACCTGGTTTAACCATCAGTATAAAAAAGCTATAGTTTTAGATTCTTCTAAACTTGATGGCATTTCTATAAAATAAGAACTATTACTCTCTTTTCTTAAAATCTCTATAGCTCTGCCATAAGTTGGTGATTTATCTGTGCTATAAGCACCCCTTGAGCTTCTTCCCTTTTTTGTTCTTGCCTAATTTATCTGTACGTTATAATCTTTACTGTATAAGGGAGTATATTATGTTTAGACCAACACTTTTGGAAATTTTTGTTCAGACCTCTATTGAAAAGGGAATAAGTTTTGAAAAAATACAAAGTACCTTACTCAAAGCCGGTTGGGGAAAAGATCATATACAGAAAGAACTAGGCCAGTATCAAGAAATAGATTTTCCTTTAGCTGTCCCCAAACCTTTCTACTCAGGCAGTTTCATCTTATTAAGTCTGATGTATTTCTTTGGTATATTTATCTCCTTCTTCTCTATATGCTACTCTATTTTTGATATTATAAATTTATACATACCCTCTGATAATTTTAGTAGGTATACCTTTTTCTATAACAACTACTCCGAAAGCTTTGCATGGACAACAGCCTCTCTTATAGTTTTTATCCCCGTTCTATTTTTTATTCATAAATATTTACGTACCCATTATCTAACTTTTCTTTCAGGTAATACGTTCTATACAAAACTTATCTTGTCTATCTTCTTAGCCGGCAGTGTTCTTATATCATTAAATATAGTTTGGATTCTCTACGACTTTTTACTTGGCTCTCTTACCTCGCGATTTATGCTAAAGTCACTAACAATTTTTATCTTCAGTTTTGGATTTTATTTTTATTATAAACCAGAAAAAAGATCTTAAATAAATGAAAAAATATTTACTTATCTTTATTAGTTTTATCTTGGTTATATTCATTTCTTGGACCTTCCTTTATATAGGAAGCCCCTCTTATAACCAACGTATGAAATCTGATCGTACTAATCATACTATGATTGAGCACCTAAATGAAAAAATAATAAGCTACGCCAATAAGAAATCATCTCATAAATCCACTCCTATTTTACCATCTTCCATCGATTTCTTGCCGTCAGATAGTAGCTACTACTCCTCTTCATACTCCCCGGAAATCTATAAAGAAAGGGCCATATCTTACGAAGTTCTAGACCAAGTAAATCATTTTTATAAAATATGTGCTAATTTTTTCTATCGTTCTGATATAAGAAAAATTAAGTCTGAATCTCTTGGAATAAAAACTATATATAAGCAACATGAACCTTGGCACCATAAAGCTGG
>JAJRRM010000068.1 GCA_024279475.1 Alphaproteobacteria bacterium
AAGCTGCATCTTCTGGACTGCCAGATTTAACAGGTTTTCCTTCTTCTGAGGCGTTAATTTTTGTAGAGCTATTTGCTTGAGCACCTCCAAAACCACCGATAAGAACATTGAATAAAGAGCGGTTCATACCTTTGCACATGATATAGCTAAGAATAGCACCAGCAGAACCAACAAGAGCACCAGTTATAATAAGTAAGTGGTTATTTAAGGTGAAGCCAATGCCAGCAGCAGCCCAACCTGAGTAAGAATTAAGCATGGATACAATGACGGGCATATCAGCACCGCCAATTGGCAAAACAAGCAAAAACCCTATAAGAAAAGAGGAGGAAGCTAGTATAATAAAGGTTGTTTTATCTTGTTCAGAAACAAGCAGGGCAATAAGAATAATAAGAACTATTCCCAAAAGAGCATTGATTATATGCTGTCCTTTAAATACGAGAGGCTTTCCTGTAATAAGGCCTTGTAGTTTGCCAAAGGCAATAACAGAACCAGAAAATGTCACAGCACCAATTACAAGGCCCAGAGACAGTTCTATAAGGCTACTGGTATGAATAATACCATTGGTAGAAATACCAAAAGCATCTGGTGCATAAAAAGCAGCAGTGGCAATAAGGACGGCAGAAAGACCAACTAAAGAATGAAAGGCAGCAATTAATTGAGGCAAGGCGGTCATATTCGTTTTTTTGGCAATTAGAGCACCTACTATTAAACTAGCAAAGAGTGATATGATCAAATAATGCCAATCGATTATACCAGGGCTAGAAAGGGTTGTGATAATGGCTAGAGTCATACCAAAAATACCAAAAAGAACACCATTTGAAGCGGTTTTAGGAGAAGAAAGCCCACGGAGGGATAGAATAAAACATACGGAGGAAATGAGGTAGCCTAAAGCTATTAAGTTGGCTGACATGGGGAGATTAACCTTTTATCTAGTTCTTTTTAAACATTTTAACCATGCGTCTGGCGATGAAAAATCCACCAAAAGCATTGATACCGGCGAGAAACAAAGCGATAAACCCCATAAGTCGGGCAAAGTCGAAATCAATATCTTGGCCAGCAGAAATAAGGGCTCCCACAATAATGACAGAGGAAATACCGTTAGTAACAGCCATTAAAGGGGCATGTAAAGCAGGGGTTACTTTCCATACAACATAGTAACCAACAAATAAGGCTAAAACAAAAACTGTTAAGCCTATGATGATAGAATCTGATGTCATTTTAAGGACTCCTTTTTAAAGTGCGTAGGTGTATTATTTCCACTAACAACCGCCGCATGAACAATTTCATCATCCCATTTTGGTTTGAAATATTTTAGCTCTTTGTCCCACATAAGGTCAAAGAAGCTATAGAGATTTCTAGCATACAAAGCGCTAGCATCAAAAGCTATGCGAGAGGGGAGATTAGGATACCCAACGAGCATAACGTTATTATATACTTCAATTTTGTTAAGCTTTGTTAGGGGGCAATTACCGCCGGATTCTATAGCCATATCTACAATGACAGAACCGGGTTTCATTTCCTTTACTATATCTTCAGATATAAGTGTAGGGGCAGGTTTTCCAGGAATAAGAGCAGTTGTTATAACAAGATCAGCTTCTTTAAGGGCTTCTGCAGTTTTGGCTTGCTGACGTTTCTTATAATCAGCAGACATTTCTTTCGCGTAGCCTCCAGTTGTTTCAGCATTTTTATCGCTTTCTACGTCAATAAAAGTAGCTCCAAGGCTCTCTACTTGTTCTTTTACGGCAGGTCTTACATCAAAAGCAAACACTTGAGATCCCATACGTTTTGCTGTAGCAATAGCTTGAAGTCCAGCTACACCAGCTCCAAGAACAACGGTCTTTGCTGGGCGAATAGATCCAGCGGCTGTCATCATCATAGGCATAGCTCTATTAAGAACATTCATGCCTTCAATAACAGCGCGATAACCGGCTAAATTTGTTTGTGAAGAAAGGACGTCCATGCTTTGAGCTCGGGAAATACGAGGAATAAGCTCCATAGAAAAAACGATAATACCAGATTTATTTAATTTTTTAAAAAGAGTTTCATTTTTAAAAGGGTTAAACATTCCAAGGGCGTAAGACCCTTTTTCTAGTTTATTCATATGATCGGAGGCTTGTACAGCTAGAAGCATCTGGGTGTTTTTAATAATAGTATCAACAGATTTCTCAACTGTAGCACCAGCATCTTTATAAGCTTGATCTGTATAAAAACTATCAGCCCCTGCTTTCGACTCAACAAAGACTCTACAGCCAAGATTTATATATTTTTTAACAGTTTCAGGTGTTGCTGCTACGCGTTTTTCGTAGTTAGCTTGTTCTTTTAAAATGCCTATTTGCATTCAGGGCGTACCTCGTATCACTTTATTATTTTGCTTACGTTAGTGTTAATAGCAGATTGCAGAAAAAGCAAGGTACTAAAATAATGCTTTTTATTTTTATATTTATTCTGTATAGCTGGTGACACACTATTTTTTGGAGAGAAGATATAACTTATACAACAAAAAAATTAGAACCAAAAGAGCTAGCCTTCAATATTGAAAAAGTCCTTAAAGAAGGTAAGGCTTTAGATGTCGTTGTTATAGATATTAGAGATAAGGCCTCTTTTGTTGATTATATGATTATTGCCTCAGGAACTTCTACAGGCCACGTTGGAGGTTTAACCACAAACTTACAAAAATTTTTTTCTAATTTGGGGTATAAGGCCATCAATATTGAAGGTAAATCTCAATGTGAATGGATAGCGGTGGACTTGATTGATGCGGTTGTTCATATTTTTTGTCCAGAGAAGAGGGATATTTATCAGTTGGAAAAAATGTGGTCTGTACCAAATAAAAGAGCTGCAGAAGCTAAAATTTAAAAACAATGAAGCTAACTATATTATCTCTACGCCAGAAAAAGAAAGACCCTTTTTTAGATCTTATTAAGATGTATTTTGATAAAATATCAATATGGAAAGTAGAAAACAAAGAAATCTTGCATAAAGGTGCTTCTGATAGAGTAACAACGTCTCGGGTTTTGGAAAAAAACTTAATGTCTAGTGCTTATACTATTTTGTTGGATGAAAAGGGGGAAGATCTACCAAGTCAGAAGTTTTCTCAACTCTTGAAAGAGCTCATAGTAGAGGGAGAAAAGAATATAATTTTTATTATAGGGGGCCCTGAGGGGGTTGATGATCCTCTTAAAAAAAGGGTAAAAAGGATTATTCGATTTGGACGAGCAACTTGGCCTCATAAAATGATACAGCTCATGTTAATGGAACAACTTTACAGAGCGCAGCAGATATTGAATAATCATCCTTATCATAAGATATAAGGAAAGTGAATGATGCGTAAAAAAGCGGCCTTGATTATTTTGGATGGTTGGGGGGTTAAAGAAGACTCTGAAAGCAATGCTATAACAACTGCTTCTACGCCGGTATGGGATGCATTACTAAAAAGGTATCCTCACACAACTTTACAGGCTTCAGAAGAACATATTGGTTTACCTAAAGGACAAATGGGAAACTCTGAGGTTGGTCATATGACTATTGGAGGAGGGCGTGTTCTCCTACAAGATCTAGAGCGTATTAATAGGTACATAAAAAGCTTTGGATTTTTCAAGCATAAGGCCTTTCTGGATTCATGCTTTTCTCTTCAAAAGTCAGGAAAATCTTATCATTTAATGGGATTAGCTTCTCCAGGGGGCGTTCATGCGCATACAGAGCATATTCTTGCTTTATGTGAAGTACTGAATTCTTTTGATATTAAAATATATTTACATCTTTTCTTGGATGGTCGAGATACACCGCCAGAAAGTGCTTATAGGTACATAGAGGAACTAGAAAGCCGTCTTCCAAAGTTAGCAACTATAGCAACGCTAGGGGGACGTTACTATGGTATGGATCGTGACAAGCGATGGGATCGTGTAGAAAAAGCTTATTTAGCTATGGTTGATGCAACAGGGCCTATTATACCTAATCCACTAGAGTACATTCAGTCAAATTACAAAAAGGGTGTAACAGATGAATTTATGATTCCTGTAGTTATAGAAGGGTATGGGGGAATTCAAGAAGGGGATGCATTTTTGTGTTTTAATTTCAGAGCTGATCGTGTGAGGCAGATATTAGAAGCTCTGTTGGAAGAAAAGTTCAAGGAGTTTAATAGGAGTCATAGGGTTAACTTTTCTTTTCTCTATGGAATGAAGTCTTATAGTTCAACTTTAGATAAACATATGAATAGTTTGTTTAGCATGCATAGTGTTGAGGATGGGTTGGGAGAGGTTTTATCAAAGGCAAAGTGTAGACAACTGCGTTTAGCTGAAACTGAAAAATATGCTCATGTGACCTTCTTTTTTAATGGTGGAAAAGAGAAACCTTTTTCAGGAGAAGATAGGATATTAATATCCTCACCTAAAGTAGAAACATATGATTTACAACCAGAAATGGCGGCAGCAGAAGTAACAGATGTTTTTGTTAAAGCTGTAAAAGAGGGGCGTTATGATTTAATAATTATAAATTATGCAAATACGGATATGGTAGGTCATACAGGAAATTTTAAAGCAACATGTAAGGCTGTAGAGATGATAGATAGTTGTTTGGGTCGTGTTTACGATTCTTGTCAAAAAGAAGGGGTAGATCTATTTATAACTGCAGATCATGGTAATGCAGAGCAAATGCTTGATAATAAAACACATAGTTCGCATACAGCGCATACGTGTAATTTGGTACCGTTTGTTTTTGTGCCCTCAAAAAAGGAAGGAGAAATAGTCTTAAAAAGAGGCGGTTTAGAAGATATAGCTCCTACAATATTGAGTTGGTTAAAAATAAATAAGCCTGAAAAAATGACGGGAAAAACATTGTTTTCCGACTAGATACTGTTATCTAATTATTTTGAAGAAAGGCATACTTTGTGTAAGATATGTCAATATGATAGAAAAAATGGTTTTGTAGAGTAATTAGGGAAACGTCTATACTTTTAAAATAGGAAATATGCAGAAGAGAGGCTTTATAGTTATCTTCAAGGATTTGTAGAAGACCTAGAGAGAGCCCTAAGAATTAGTTAGACAGAATAGAGTTTTTCAAATGAAATAAAGTCTCCTTTATTTCATTTAGTTTGATATATCTTCTTATTTTTCGACAGAGTCATAAAGGTATCTGATAAAATTTATTCTCAATTTTTAGGGTTGTATTAAGTCTTTTTATTTAGAGATTTGAGAAAATGGGATTGCTATTAATTTAGAAATATGGCTTGATAAAGGATTGGAACAAGCAGGTAATTGGATGATAAAAACGTTTAGTAACTTTCAGAAACATAGTATTTCTTTTTGTCTTTTTTTTACTATGATGATTAGTTCTACTATATCCTATTCTATCGTTTCTACGATGATAAGTTCCCCAAATAAAATGTCGTCTATGGAGACCTACAGACTTCTTAATCTTTTTGGGGATGTTTTTGCAAAAACACGCAATGAATATATAGATCCTGTTTCAGATAAAGACTTAATAGAAAAAGCCTTAAGTGGCATGTTATCTTCTTTAGATCCGCATTCTAACTATATGAGAGAAAAAGATTATAAAGAGCTTACAAACGGTATAGAGGGAATTTTTGGTGGCTTAGGTATAGAGGTGATTGCTGAACATGGCGTTGTGAAAGTAATCTCTCCTATTGATGATACTCCAGCTTTTCATGCTGGGTTAATGCCAGGAGACTTTATTGTTGAAATTGATGGAAAATCTATTTTAGGATTAACGCTCAATAAGGCAGTGGAAAAAATGAGAGGGTCTCCAGGGTCTCCTATTAGGCTTAAGATCGTGCGTGAGGGAAAAGAGCCTTTTGATATAACAATGAAGAGGGAATTCATTAAAGTTGATCCAGTGCGTTGGAAAATAATCAATAATGTGGGTTACATTAGGATCTCTACGTTTATAGATGCGAGTACAGGTAAAAAAGTTTTAGGGGCTTTAAAATCTATAAAAGGAAAAATAGGAAAAAATCTTAAAGGAATTATTTTAGATTTGCGTAACAATGCTGGTGGCCTGGTGGATCAAGCTGTTGAAGTGGCAGGTGTTTTTCTTGGAAGTAAGGAAGTAACATCTATGCGAGGCAGAACAAATATACGACCAAAAAAATATTTTTCTAATCAAAAGGAGGATGCTACAAAAGGTTTGCCTCTTATTGTTTTGATAAATAGTGGAACTGCATCAGCGCCTGAAATTGTAGCTGGTGCGCTAAAAGATCATAATAGAGCTGTTATTATGGGGGTTAGATCATTTGGAAAGGGCTCTGTTCAAACAATTTTCCCAATAGCTGGTCGGGGTGCTATGATTTTAACAACAGATTTATACTACACGCCTTTGGGAAAGGTTATTCAGGCTAATGGTGTGGAGCCTCATATCGTAGTGAAGCCAGCTAAGGTAGAGTTAATAGAGTATAGTAAATTTCGTGAAGAAAACATTCCAAAGGCTCTTCTTAGTGAGTTGAAAGACTCTCAAAAAGAGGAGAAAAAAGAAAAAGATGATGAAAAAAAGAGATCATCCTCTTTAGATTTACGCCCAAAAGAGGAAAAAGATTTTCAAATTCAACGAGCGGTAGATCTCATTCAAGGTCTTTATTTAAAGAAAATTTTAGATGGAAGTTTTAAAAATAATACTAAAAAACTGTAGGATTTTATAAAATTTAAAATAAACTAGAAAAAAATTTAATAGCACCATTTTTCCAGGTTAGAGGCTTGTAAAAATTATTTAATAATAAATGGACTATAGGCTATGTTGGTAAAGGATTATAAGAACAAACAATTTTTTACTGGACATCCAACACGATATCGTCGAGGAGCGGGAGTTGTCCTTATAAATAAAGATAAAAAAATTTTTATAGGACAACGGCGTGATCTAACTCAAGTTTGGCAGCTTCCTCAGGGGGGTGTTGATGAGGGAGAAACTTTTCTTAATGCAGCTTATAGAGAGCTTTTTGAAGAAACAGGTATAAAAAAAACAGAGCTTATTTATAAATGTAAAAAATGGCATCGATATGATTTTCCAGAGAATATTTTAGGGAAGTTATGGGAAGGTAAATTTTGTGGGCAAAAGCAAAAATGGTTTCTCCTTCTCTTTACAGGGAAAGAAGATAAGGATATAAATTTGAAGGCTTTTCGTGATCAAGAATTTCAGAATTGGAAATGGATATTCTTAGATGAGCTTTTAGAATATGCGGCGCCCTTTAAGAGACATATTTATGAAAACCTTCAAAAAGAAATGGCTCCTATTATTGAGAGGCTAAAAATTAAATCTGGAAATTAAACGAGATAAGAGATTTAAAATCTTATAATTTTTACTTGTAATTTGCTTTAAACTAGCTATCTTGAGAGCAATTAATTAAAGGAAAGCATATGCATCGCATAAAAAATTTTAAAATAATATTTATTAGTTTATATTTTTCGCTCATTTTTTTGAGTGCTTGTTCGGATATTCCAATTTCTCATGATAGCCCTGTTAGTGCCAAGCGTCAGCGTGAGAAAGGGGATGGAAAATTTTTTGGGGAAGACGCTTTAAAATTGGGTGGAAAAAGCAGTCAACATACAGAAACAGGCAGTATAGGTGTTAATAGTTTTTTATGGCATGCTGTATTAGATACTTTTTCTTATATGCCATTAAAGGCTGTAGATCCTTTTGGTGGTGTTATACTAACAGACTGGTATAGTGTTGCAGGAGCTGGAAAGGAACGCTTTAAAGTGGATATAGTTATTTTGGGCCGTCAATTGCGTTCGGATGGCTTGCGTATAAGTGTCTTTAAACAAGCTCTGAATTCAGAAGGAAATTGGGTGGACATGCAGGTAGATCCAGAGATGGTAAAAGAACTGGAAGATATTGTTCTTATTAGAGCTCGTCAACTGCGTATAGACTCGTAGAGGAGTTCATATGTTTGATAAATATAATTTTCGAGTCGTTGAAAAAAAATGGAGATGTTATTGGGATCAGCATAAAACATATGAGGTTCCCATTGATGTTAAACAGGACAAAGACCCTTATTACGTATTGGAGATGTTTCCATATCCTTCTGGGCGATTGCATATGGGGCACACGCGTAACTATACAATTGGTGATGTTATAGCTCGTTATAGTAGAGCAAAAGGAAAGACAGTTTTGCATCCTATAGGGTGGGACTCTTTTGGTTTGCCAGCAGAAAATGCAGCAATAGAGCAAGGTGTTCAACCAAAGAAATGGACGTATGGAAATATTGATTCTATGCGTGAACAGTTCCAGGAATTAGGATTTTCTTTTGATTGGTCTCGTGAGTTTGCATCATCTGATCCTGAATATTACAAACAAGAGCAATCAATATTTTTGAGGTTTTTAGAAAAAAAATTAGCTTACCAAAAGGAATCAGTAGTTAATTGGGACCCTGCAGAAAACACAGTTCTTGCAAATGAGCAGGTGATTGATGGAAAAGGATGGCGTTCAGGTGTTTCTATTGAGCGAAAAAGGCTAAAGCAATGGTTTTTAAAAATCACACATTTTTCAGAGGAGTTACTGGAGGCTTTGGGAGAGTTAAAAGGTTGGCCGGAAAAAGTTCGCATAATGCAGGAAAATTGGATAGGAAAGTCTTTAGGTTCTAAGGTAGATTTTCCTATTGTGGGAGATGGTGAAAAGAATTCCATTAGTATTTTTACGACACGTGCGGATACTTTATATGGAGCTTCTTTTATAGCTATCTCACCTAGCCACCCGATTGCAAAAGAACAGGCAAAGTCGGATACTAAGCTAGCGGCTTTTGTGCAAGAATGCAAAAAAGGGGGAGTTAGTGAAGAACAGCTAGAAACAGCTGAAAAAATTGGCTATCGTATAAATATTCAGGTGAAACATCCTTTTGATCCAACTTGGAAAATACCTGTTTATGTAGCTAATTATGTTTTAATGGACTATGGTACCGGTGCTGTTTTTGCGTGTCCAGCACATGATCAACGTGATTTAGAATTTGCTCAAAAATATGATTTGCCTATTATACCGGTAGTTCAGGGAAAGGATGGAAAAACGTGGAAGCCAGGGGATGTTAAAGCATATGTAGAGGAGGGTTATCTTATTAACTCACACTTTTTGAATGGATTGAGTACAAAGGAGGGAAAGAGAAAATCTATAGAAGTTCTAGAGGAAAAAAAACTAGGTGAAGAACAGACTGTTTATCGATTGCGAGACTGGGGGGTTTCTAGGCAACGGTATTGGGGCTGTCCTATTCCAATTATTTATTGCAATGCTTGCGGCAGGGTACCTGTTCCAGAAAAGGATCTTCCTGTTTTATTGCCAGATGAAGTAGATTTTTCTCAGCCTGGTAATCCTTTAAACACACATAGCACATGGAAGCACGTTGCTTGTCCTGAGTGTAGAGAGCCAGCTTTGCGTGAGACGGATACTTTTGATACATTCTTTGATTCATCTTGGTATTTTTCTCGTTTTTGTGACCCTAAAAATAACGAAAGGCCATTTGACCCAAAGAAAACAGAATACTGGATGCCAGTGGATAATTATATTGGTGGTATAGAGCACGCAGTTTTGCATTTGCTTTATGCACGATTTTTTACACGAGCTATGAATATGTGTGGTTATACTAGTTTAAAAGAACCCTTTAAAAATCTTTTAACTCAAGGTATGGTATGTCATGAAACTTATAAAAGCCAGAATGGGAAGTGGCTGTATCCAACAGAAGTTGAACGTCAGAAGGATGGCAAATATATAAAAATAGATGATGGAACACCTGTGTGTGTTGGCCGATCTGAAAAAATGAGTAAATCTAAAAAAAATACAGTAGATTCTAGTGCAATACTCAAAACGTATGGAGCAGATACAGCGCGATTATTTGTGATGTCTGATAGCCCCTCAGATAGAAATTTTGACTGGTCTGATGAAGGAGTGCAAGGTTCGTGGCGTTTTGTGAATAAAGTTTGGCGTTTAAGTGGGGAAATATTGAGTTTTCTTGAAAGAGCTGTTGATAAGGATAAAGATGAGTTAGCTAAGTTTTTTGAGCGGAAAATTCACAAGGAGTTATTCAACATAACAAAAGCATTTGATGATAGGCATTTTAATAAGGCTGTTGCGGGCTTATATACTATGGCAAATAATATGCAGGGGTATTTACAAGAAAAATCAGTATGTAAAAAAATATTAAAAGAGTCTTTGAAAATATTTTTACAGGTTTGTGCTCCCTTTATTCCTCACGTAGCTTCGGAGCTTTGGGAAAGATGTGGTTTTGGAGGTCTGGTTGATTGGGAAGAGTGGCCTTTATATAATTCAGAATTTTTGATGTCAGATGAGTGTAAAATAGTTATTCAAATTAATGGAAAATTTCGTGGCGCTTTAGATATTAAAAAAACAGAAAGGAAGGAAGAAATTCTAGAGAGGGTGATGGCTCTGGAAAATATTCAGCGTTTACTAGATGGAAAGAAATTGAATAAGATAGTTTATGTGCCGGAAAAAATTATTAACCTTGTTATATAGAGAAAAAAATGAAAATGAAAATAATTTATTGTTGGATAATAGTAGGGTTGCTAACCTCTTGTGGTCTAAAGCCCCTATATAATAAAGAAGAAAACGGGACAGTTTATCAGCTTAGTGATATTTATGTGTCTTCTATTGAAGGCCGTCAGGGGCAAATTCTTAGAAACAGGCTTTTATCGTTCTTAACACCTTATGGTATAGTAAATAAACCAAAGTATATTTTAAAAATAACATTAAGAGATACTATTGAAAACCTTGGCATCTTAAAAGATGCTACAACTTCGTTAACTCAATATAACTATTATGTAGATTTTAGTTTAATAGAGCGCTGTTCTAGAAAAACATTATTCTCTAGCAAAATGCAGGCAACGGCTAACTATAGCACCATATCTGCAGCTCCTTTCTCTACATTAGTAGAAGCAGAGTTTGCTAAGGAAAAAGCAATTGAAGGCATGGCATATGATATTAGAAGAAAGGTAGCTGCTTACTTCTTATTAAAAAACTCTAAAGAGAAAGATATTTTAGAGGAGCATAGCTTGGAAAGTAAAAAAGATGGGGAATAAATATGAAACTAGCGTATATAGGCGCACCATGTGAAGTAGGGGCTTGTTTAAAAGGCGCTAGTCTTGCACCACAAGCTCTTCGAGACAAAGGGTTTTTAAAGAGTCTAAGAGAGAAGGGCTTTTTTGTGGAAGACAAGGGTGATATTAAAGGGCCTTCATTTGTTGAAAAAGATCCTTCTAACAGTATTCAATTTCTAGAGGAGAATATTGTTTGGACAAAATCTATTCGTAATATTTTAAGAAATGTTTATGAAGAGGGGAGGGTGCCTCTTTTGATAGGGGGAGACCATGCTGTAGCTATGGGTTCAATTATGGCCGCGAAGGAAAAAGCTCAAAAAAAAAATCAGCCTTTACATGTTTTATGGTTTGATGCGCATGGGGATTTCAATATACCTGAAACTTCGAATACGGGGCATATTCATGGCATGCCCTTAGCTGTTGTTTGTGGAAAAGGTCACGATCTTTTGGTAGATATTGAAGCTATCCAACCTGTTGTTGAAGAAAAAAATATAACTCTTGTTGGGGTTCGAGACCTTGATAAAGGAGAGAGGATCTTATTAGATAAGTCGGAGATATATCAAGTGCCTATGAGTCAGATTCATAGAGAGGGGATTTTACCTTCAGTAGAGAGGTCTTTGAAAAAAGCAAAAGAGGCTGGCGCGCATTTTCACGTGAGTTTTGATATAGATTCCTTAGATGCTGCAGAAGCACCTGCTACAGGAACGCCAGTTAAAGGAGGCATTACTATAGATCAAATGGAAAAGGCTTTTACGCTTATTAAAAAAAGTGGTCAAATGGATTCACTAGATGTGGTAGAATTAAATCCACGGTTAGATGAAGATAGCAAGACAACGGAAAAAATAAAAAATTTGGTTATGAAATTATTTGAGTGAATAATAATTTTATTTTAACTAAATATATTAAAATTGTTAAACGATGCACATATTTAGGCTCTGTTGCAAAAGATAAGATAATCTAAAGGGAACCATGGACTTTCTGCTTACTTACAAACGTGACGCTAATGCTTTCAAACGGTTTCTACATAAAGCTTTGATGCAAGCTGGAAGATGACCTGATATAATAAATACAGATAAAAATCCAGCTTATGGGATTGCTATTGAGAAGCTAAAGAAGGCTAAGATTCTCAAGAAGTTGGTACAGCACCGACAGGTTAAGTATCTTACAATATCATAGAGTCCAGGCTATAGGCGAGTTAAACGACGAATCAGTCCTATGATGGGGCTTTAACCAGTTCCACTCGGGCTAGCAACAATCCAGAGAATGGAGGGCTATGGACATGGTTATTAAAACTAGAAACTACCACATCAGACACTCAATAAAAGAACAAAACACCTTCATTTACAAACTCTTCGGCATGTATAACTAGGGGTAACTCTTGCCTAGATCAATCACGACAACCTTTCAGCAGATCTCACGTTTGAACTTTGCACCACTACCCTTTAATTTAACAGTGTTAGGAAGCATATGCGCAGAAAGATCAGTGAATTTTATTTGATTGATTTATATCTCTTAAGAAATAGGAGAATTATTGTTTTTTAAGATTGCAGTGGATTTTCATATTCTTCTTTATTAATAGAGAAGAAAGAAGGGAAATATTGCAAAGATTCTGGCTAAAGAGAAAAGAGTCTCTAAGTAGAGTAAACGTCTTTATTTTAAGTACTAAAAAGATAAAATTAGAAGTTACTGTACCTTTTAAAGGTTTAAAAAGAAGAAATAAATCCAATAATATTAGCTCTAGAAAATATTTTTAATTATTTAATTTAAGGACTCTTTTTTAAGGTATAGATAAAAGCTTTTCTTAAAACAAAAAAATATAAAAAGAGTTTGACAGGATAGGTGAAAGTCCTGTATACCCATTTATGTTGTCGCAAGTTAGTGGCACTGATCTTTGAAAAAGTAAAGAAAAGTTCAACATAAATAACCCAAGAAATTGTGAGATTTCACAGCGGACAAGAGTTTTTCTCTTGTGCGTGATTTATGAGAATCAAGCGTTTTAAGGGCATTTGGTGGATGCCTTGGCACTAAGAGGCGAAGAAGGACGTGGTAGGCTGCGATAAGCTACGGGGAGATGTCAACACTCTTTGATCCGTAGATTTCCGAATGGGGAAACCCACCGTTTAGGCGGTATCTTAATCTGAATACATAGGGTTAAGAGGCAAACCTGGAGAACTGAAACATCTAAGTACCCAGAGGAAAAGAAATCAACCGAGATTCCGTTAGTAGTGGCGAGCGAAAGCGGATTAGGCCAGTGGTCTTTAATAATAACTGAAAGCATTTGGAAAAATGCACCATAGAGGGTGATAGTCCCGTACAGGTAAAAAGTTAGATGATCCTTGAGTAGGGCGGGACACGTGATATCCTGTCTGAATATGGGGGGACCACCCTCCAAGCCTAAATACTACTTAGTGACCGATAGTGAACAAGTACCGTGAGGGAAAGGTGAAAAGAACCCCGATAAGGGGAGTGAAAGAGACCTGAAACCGAATGCCTACAATCAGTAGGAGCAGACTAGTTCTGTGACTGCGTACCTTTTGTATAATGGGTCAGCGACTTTGTCTATGTAGCAAGCTTAAGCCGTTAGGTGTAGGCGCAGCGAAAGCGAGTCTTAATAGGGCTAATAGTTACATGGATAAGACTCGAAACCGAGTGATCTAATCATGGGCAGGTTGAAGGTGCAGTAACATGCATTGGAGGACCGAACCCACGTCTGTTGCAATAGACGGGGATGACCTGTGGTTAGGGGTGAAAGGCTAATCAAACTCGGATATAGCTGGTTCTCCGCGAAAACTATTTAAGTAGTGCGTTTAGTATCGCCGTCGGGGGTAGAGCACTGAATGGGCTAGGGGGGCGCGAGCTTTACCAAACCCAATCAAACTCCGAATACCGATGAGTGTAAGCTAGGCAGACAGACTATGGGTGCTAAGGTCCATAGTCGAGAGGGAAACAGCCCAGACCACCAATTAAGGTCCCCAAGTTATAGCTAAGTGGGAAAGGAAGTGGGAAGGCCAAGACAGCCAGGAGGTTGGCTTAGAAGCAGCCATCCTTTAAAGAAAGCGTAATAGCTCACTGGTCTAGTTAAGTCTTCCTGCGCCGAAAATGTATCGGGGCTAAAGCTATACACCGAAATTGTGGGCATTGTGTTAAGCACAATGCGGTAGCGGAGCGTTCCGTAGGCCTGTGAAGGTGTTTCGTGAGAAATGCTGGAGGTATCGGAAGTGAGAATGCTGACATGAGTAACGTTAAACAGGGTGAGAAACCCTGTCGTCGAAAGTCCAAGGTTTCCTGCGCTAGGTTAATCCGCGCAGGGTTAGTCGGCCCCTAAGGCGAGGGCGAAAGCCGTAGTCGATGGGAATCAGGTTAATATTCCTGAACCAGTTGGAAGTGACGAAGGCTGTAAGTTGTATATAGTTATTGGATTCTGTATGCAGCGAAGGACTTCCAGGAAATAACTCCAACATAAGACCGTACCCCAAACCGCCACTGGTGGACGAGAAGAATATTCTAAGACGCTTGAGAGAACTATGCTGAAGGAACTCGGCAAAATGCCTCTGTAACTTCGGAAGAAAGAGGACCTTTTTTTGGGCAACCAGAAAAAGGTGGCACAGAATAGGGGGTGGCGACTGTTTACCAAAAACACAGGACTCTGCTAAGTCGTAAGACGAAGTATAGGGTCTGACGCCTGCCCGGTGCCGGAAGGTTAAGAGGAGAAGTGCAAGCTTTGAATTGAAGCCCCGGTAAACGGCGGCCGTAACTATAACGGTCCTAAGGTAGCGAAATTCCTTGTCGGGTAAGTTCCGACCTGCACGAATGGCGTAACGACTGCCCCACTGTCTCCAGCATAGACTCAGTGAAATTGAACTCTCCGTGAAGATGCGGAGTACCCGCGGTTAGACGGAAAGACCCCGTGCACCTTTACTATAGCTTTACAGTGGTGCTAGGGAGTAACTGTGTAGGATAGGTGGGAGCCTTTGAAGCATTGACGCTAGTTGGTGTGGAGGCACCCTTGAAATACCACCCTGTTGCTTCTTGGTATCTAACCACGACCCGTTATCCGGGTCTGGGACCCTGTATGGTGGGTAGTTTGACTGGGGCGGTCGCCTCCTAAAGAGTAACGGAGGCGTGCGAAGGTAGGCTCAAGTTGGTCGGAAATCAACTGTCGAGTGCAATGGCATAAGCCTGCCTGACTGTGAGACTGACAAGTCGAGCAGAGACGAAAGTCGGTCATAGTGATCCGGTGGTTCTGTGTGGAAGGGCCATCGCTCAACGGATAAAAGGTACGCCGGGGATAACAGGCTAATTCCCCCCAAGAGTTCAAATCGACGGGGGTGTTTGGCACCTCGATGTCGGCTCATCACATCCTGGGGCTGAAGCAGGTCCCAAGGGTATGGCTGTTCGCCATTTAAAGTGGTACGCGAGCTGGGTTCAGAACGTCGTGAGACAGTTCGGTCCCTATCTGCC
>JAJRRM010000003.1 GCA_024279475.1 Alphaproteobacteria bacterium
CTCAAGAATATATTGACAGGTACAGCGCCTTAGCACGCGGAAATAGTAATATAGTTATTTAACTTGATCCAGGGCACGATTTTAGTAGTATAAAAGGAAAAGGGTAAACAGCAAGTGCCTTTTGATCTGTTTGCTATGGCTTATAATCTCAATCGTGCTGAAAGTATTTTGCGGTAACCCGCAGATGAAGTGTGCCTAAATTCTGAAAAGTCAGGCTTTAGGGTAGAAAATAACAAGAAATAAGACTCCTTTAGACTCGTCTAGAATTAGGTTCAGAACTTACTAGAGCTTTTTGATTTTACTCAGAGGGCTCTGCTCTATAACATGTTTGAAAAACAACGTTCATGGTACACGGATTCTATTATTGAAGATGCTGTTGTTTAATCTATTAAAGAGATTTAAAATTCTTATTATTAAGAGGCTAGATATACATTAGATTTGTGTAATATAGCTAAAACGCTGGAAGGGAAAGGTGTAGAATTGCAACATCTATATGGAATGAGGAAGCTTCTCAGCTAATTCATGCCTAAAATTCTGTGAATAGAGCAGTATCTTAACCATTTTTATAACTTGACGGTGCCTTCCATACAAAACGACTATGTCCGGCATATTACCAGAATAATAGCAGTACTATCCCTATTGGTCTTAAGTCTAAACTTGTATACCTTACGTACTATCATTGTTTGTTATATATTATTGGTCCAACAAACTATATTTATATGAATTCAAGCGATATTAGATCAGGCCGACATTGTACTTTTCTCCTCCATGCGCATCTCGTTTTTGTTACTAAATATAGACGAAATATATTTACTAAAGATCATTTAGAAACCATGCAGACTGTCTTTGACAAAATATGCAAAGACTTTGAAGAAAATCTATATATGACATATCAGGGAATATGAAAGTAGTAGATTTTACTCTATGATATTGAGACTTCATCTGGACAAAATGATGAGGAGAGAGTGTTCTTTAAAAGAGGTTTTCTGCAGAAGTATCTCACCTTGTTTTTATCAGATTCAACAGATCCAAGAGGGTAACCTATAAGATAAATAAAAATTGACTTGTGAAGTAGCAGGACTAGAATGAACACGGTACTTTTGTATCTTATTCTATAGGAGGGTTTATTATGAAAAAGTTTTTAATAATTTGTTTGGTATCTACATTTTCAGTTTCTTCATCTTGGTCAATGTTTAGGTTTTTAGAGAAGGGCTTTGAGAGGGGAGCAAGAGTGATGGTAAAAAAATATTCAATAAAGGGGTTTAAACCGGATTCTAAACCAAATTTTCAATCGAGTGGTAGAAAACTTCCAAAGGATGTGACGTTCCTTGGTAGAGATGGTGAGTTGTTTATTGTGAACAGTGAAAGGAAAAGCTCTGCTGCTTCTAAGAAAAGCAGTTTCTTTGGACAGAAAGATCTCAAAAAAAAAGAGAAATTTATATAACACGAGAGGTTTTTTATAGAAAGAAATTTATAATGAAGAATCTTAAAAATACAGCATAGCTCTATTTTAGAGGTTTATATCAAGTAAGAAAAAATATAAAGGGGAGGTATAATGACTAAGGGAATAGTTAAATGGTTTAATGCTACTAAAGGATATGGATTTATTGCTCCTGAAGATGGATCAAAGGATGTTTTTGTACATATTACTGCTCTTGAAAAATCAGGTTTGCATCAATTAAATGAGGGAGAAAAAATTAGCTATGAAGTAGAAATCAATAAGGGAAAATTATCTTTAACATATAAAACTTCTGGACGTGTAGAATAATACTACCAGATCTATAGAATAGGGGAAATTTTTTTTATCAAGTGTGTTATTTAGTAGAGCCAACCTATTCAATAAATATTGATATTTGAGAAGCTAGAATAAAATATATTATAAGCGACATGTTAACAGGCTATATGAGAGTATCAAAATCAGATGGATCTTAATCTATAAACCTTCAATAGTATGCTTTTATTAAATCAGGCATAAGAGAGTAAGGATCTTAAAAGCTTAACGAGGTTGTGTAGTTCCGTCTTTAAAAAATCTTTCTATAATAACATCTATATCGGGACTTTTAGCATATTGATTTTGCATTTCAAATTTGTTTCGTTTTTCACGGTGTTGAAGAAATTTTAACTCTTTTTTTACAACTGCTTCAAATAACATATGAACAGACGATTTTCTTAAAGAATCACCGGTACTCTCAAATATATTTTTACAAGTTTTAGAAAATTCTAAAAAATAATGACTTTTTAGCTGTTCATTTGCCCTTTTTTGATTTTCAAGAAATATTTCAAGCTGAGCATATTTTGAATCTATAGAATCTTTTTTTGATAAAAAATACAAGCTTCTATTTATCATATTTTCATCAGTTGAAACCTCCGTACGTATTCTATGATGATAAGTACCTGCCTTAGAATCTAACAATCTATAGTTAATGCTGCAGGCTGCATTTACACTGATTGTTAGGGATAAGACCATAACTCCTAAATACTTTATATTCATTTTTATCCTATGTTATTATCTATAGAATATAGGGAGTGTTACTCCTAGTCAAATATCTTCCACATATACTAAAAGTAGCAAGTTTTCTTCATTCAGGATGCAGTTCTTAATGTCAAAAATCTAATCTAATACATGATCTTTAAATTTTAATAATACCCAGATTAAGAACTCTTATCTGAATATCTCTTTTCATTCTTTTTAGATTTTTAAGAGGTCTGCTAAGTAAACTTTCTATCTCAGAGAGATTTTTGCCGTTTTAATCATTTTATGAGTTACAGCCTCCACTTTTTTTTAGATTGTACTTCCTTTTTAACTTTATTTCTACTTTTTTCCATTGAGATAGTTCTTTCAATATCTACTTGTCCTCTGTATAAAAAATTACCTCTATCATAGGAGTAAGGTTTATATAACTGATGAAGCCATCTAAAAATATCAAGTTTTCTAAAAGCGTGTTGAATTATTTCGGGAACACTAGGACTAATTTATCCTATGCTGTACTTTTTAAACACGCTGGATCGTTTTCCGTTCAATATAGAAAATGCTGTTATTTTTAGAAAAAAGAGTCAGAAAGATATACAATGTTGTATCTGCATAAATATCTTTTCAGATTAGATTGATGTAGTGATAGTAAATATTATAGGCTATCTTGGAGTATAAAATCTAGTAGTTATTTAGCACGTTGCTTATAGCTTATCATTTATAAGAAAGGAATGTTGAATATGAGGTATAAAAGAAAAATATTCTTAACAGTATTTATGATTTTTACAATTGATATAATGTTTATTGAAACATCATATGGGATGAAATCGGGTAAAGAAAGATATACTTCTAAAGATATGGAGGAGGCTCCTGCAAGAAAAAGAGGAAGAAAAGGATATAAACCTCTTATGGAACCAAAAATGAATCCTCCTACGGATTCATTCTCTAGATATACTCAACCTCAAGGAGTTCTTAAATATGATCCAAAAGAAAATATGTACTACTATGGGAAAAGTTTAGATGAATTGGCTCGTAGAGGAAAGTTAAAAACAGCCGTTCCTATAAGAGAGGATAGTCATGGTGTTGTATACCGTCTCAAAGTAGATAAATCTGAACAGAAACCTGCCCAGGCTAAAAAACAAAGTGGTGAGGTTTCTTCTGAGAAAAAGAAAGCTCCTTTAGGAGAAAAGAGAAAGTATACGAAAGAAATAATCCTAGAAACAGTAGACTCTAGTAGTGAAACAGTTACACTTTTTACAGGGAAGCCTTTATATGATGAAAGAAGAAAAATGTGGTATCATAATAATGACTCTGAAAGAACTATATTGCATATAAACGAAAAAGGTGAAGTTATTCGTTCTGAAAAGAAACAAGGTGCAGCTCCAGAAGGATCTAGGGCAACTAGCATAGGAACTAGATTTTTAAATGTTTTAAGAAATTTTATTGGAATCTAAAAGTATGAGAAGATGTTCTGTGTGGGGGAGGGTATTATGAAAAAGTTTTTGATAGTTCTATTAGTGGCATTATTTGCTACTTCAAATTCTTGGTCCATGTTTTCTGCTTTAAGGAAAGAAAGTAAACATTTAGGAGAAGCAGCAGTTAGAGCTTCATCAAGAACCGTAGCTCAATCTTCTAGATCAGGTGGGACAGCACGTGATGAAGATCCAAGATTAAATAAAACTAAAGGCATTAAAAAATCCTCATCTCAAGAGAAGCCCTTAAAGAAAAAGAAAAGAAAGTCAAATTTTACTAAATTCATAACAGAAGCATATGGTGATCCTAAAACTGCTACGGGTCTTAGACAACTTCTTTCAGGTGATGAAAAAAATAGAGTTGCAATGGCTATTTTTAACACTTTCATACCTGGTTTTTTCGATGACCCTATCCTAAACTTAAAAGGAAGAGAAACATGCTTTCCAAAAACAGACTCTGGAGAGAATTTAGCTTTTTCAGGGTATTTTGCCCAAAAAAGATATGACTGGCCTTTTCCTGTTGAGCTTCGTATTAAAAAGGACAATATCTGCAGTGAAAAAACTTTATTTTATACAGCAGCTACATACGCAGGAC
>JAJRRM010000069.1 GCA_024279475.1 Alphaproteobacteria bacterium
AAAACATTTCCTATGGGGCGCATTCTATGAGAGATGGTGTTTCTCTTAATGAATCTACACGAACAAAACCCTTGGTGATGCCTGAAGAAATAGGAGCTTTAGGAGATTTAAATGCTTATATTAAACTACCAGGTTTTTGGCCTGTGACTAGAAAAGAAATGATCTACAAAAAAGATCCTCAAAACCCTGCTCAACGCTTTGTTCAAGATCCTCTTCAGTTTCTCCAGGAAGACAATATTATTATAGCTCCTAAGAAAAAGGAAAAAGTAGAAAACAATAAAGAAAAGAAGGATAATTCTCAAAAATCTATTAAAAAAAAGAAGGTCTTAATTAAGAAAAAAAAGGCTGAATCTCAAAAAGGTATAGAGTAACTAAAGGGAATAGAATTCCCCAAAATCGGTGACAGCTACAATATCAAGATTAAAAGATAAACAGATCTTATATCTGAATTCTGAAGTTCTCCTATTAACAATACAAAAAGTGTTGATATGTTGTTAAAGTAAGTATATAGTATACTTTAACAACATGAGAGATTTAGATAAATTTATTCGCAGAGTTTTATCGGTAGGAAAATATGATTTTTCTTCTAAGGACGCTATTGCTTATTTGAAATGTTCAGCTGTTTCTTTTAGAATGTCTATTAAAAATAGGATTGATAAAGGACAGATTATAAGCCCAGCGAGAGGTTTATATATAATAATTCCCCCTGAATATGAAACCATTGGCTGCTTGCCCGCAAATGATCTTATACCTATTCTTTTTCAATTTTGGGGATATTCTTATTATGTATGCTTACTATCTGCTGCAATGTACCATGGAGCGTCTCATCAAAAACCCCAGATATTTCAGGTTATGTCTTCGCATAGAATAAAAAATATTAAGTGTGGAAAAATTATTATAGAAGTTATATATAAGAAATCTTTATATTTAGAAGATATAGATAAGTTTGATAGCAAGACTGGAACTTTAATAGTATCCTCTGTGGAGAATACTATTTATGATTTATTTTTTTATCCGAATAAATCTGGTGGATATAATAATATTGCAACCATTATTAGCGAACTTCTGCAGAAGGTAAACCTACAAAAAATGACTCAAGTTATAAAAAGATCTCCTTATAAGTTTTGGATGCAACGGTTAGGTTATATACTAGAATGTATAGAATCTGAAGATGAGAAAAAAAAAGAAAAACTTATGAATATACTTTCTAAATATATATGCTCCTCTAAAACTGAGTATTTACCCCTCATACCAGATATTTCAATAAAGAGATCTAAAAGACATAAGAGATGGAAATTAATTATTAATGAAAAAATAGAAGAGGATTAATGTTAAAAGAATCTTTTATTAAAGAGTGGGGACAGATAGTATCATGGCAATCAAGATCTATGATAGAACAAGATCTTATATTAAGCAGAGCTCTTTCCGAACTCTATAGCAATGAAATTATAAAGGATTCTCTTGTTTTTAGGGGAGGCACAGCTTTAAATAAATTATACATCACTCCTCCCTCACGTTACAGTGAAGATATAGATTTTGTTCAAAAAAGCCCTGAGCCTATTGGGAAAACACTTGATGCTATCAGATCAACTTTAGATCCGTGGCTTGGCTCTCCCAAAAGAAAACTAACAGATCGGGGAGCAAAAATAATTTACCGCTTTTTCTCTATTGATAATATACCTTCTAAATTAAAAATAGAAATAAATACAACAGAGCATTTTCAGGTAATGCCGCTTGAATACAAAGCCTTTGAAGTTAAAAGCTCTTGGTTCACCGGAAAGTCAATTATTACAACTTATAAATTAGAAGAACTCATGGCTACTAAGCTTAGAGCATTATACCAACGTCGGAAAGGACGAGACTTATTTGATATGTGGTGGGTAATAAACCATACAGAAATAGACCTCTCCATACTTATTTCTATTTTTGAGAAGTATAATAATTTTAACAATGATATAATCACCCGTGCTTTATTTGAAAAAAATTTATTGATCAAGGCAAAATCAAAAGATTTTAGACAAGATATATCTTACTTACTGACCCCTGAAACCAAATGGAATTTCGAGATAGCATTTGACTCTATAATGAGCACTATACCCCCTCTTCTAAAAGGAAATTCTTGGGCAGGGTTTTAAAAAAAGAGGAAGATAGGTCTTTGGGGATTTTAGAACATCAGAAAGAAACCCCTCTTAGGGGTAGCTACCCCTTATAATGCAACAGGATACTCATAGTTTTATTCTAAAGATTTAGATTTAGCGCTAGCATGACGCTCTGTTAATTCAATATCAATATATTTATCTGTGATGGCACTAGAACTATGTCCAGCATCATCTCTGACGTGCTCTCGGGGCCTT
>JAJRRM010000070.1 GCA_024279475.1 Alphaproteobacteria bacterium
AAGCTGTTAGAAGCGCACTTGGCGAAGAATTAAATGGGTTTGATAAAAATCCTATTCGATTAGAATCTCTCGAGAAAATATGGATGAAGAAGGACACAAGAAATCTCATAAGAAATTGGTCAGCGTGTTAAAACCGAGATTTTTTATGGAGAATAAAAAATTCCAAAGTTAGAATCTTTTTAGCCAATTTTATTTTTTGCAACAGAGCCCGTTATTGTACCTTAGGGCAGATATATCCAGAATTAGCAGCAGAACAACTGTTAAATTATTTAAAAAGGCAAAGGGGAAGGTACAGAGTGCTCATAATAGAATTTATAAAGATTTTGCAGCTAGAGGAATTGATTTAAATAAGAAAAAAAATTCTGGAGGAGGAAAAGAAGATAGCTCTGAAGAGGAAGATAATGGAAGTATTTCTGAAGAGGAGGATAAGAATTTGCAACTGGGAGGCACTAAACAATTTTCCAATTCTTCTTATGCACACACTGAGCAAGCATATATATCTAGGGTTTTTAATCAAAAGAAAGCTCTCTTTAACGAAGCCTATGGTTTTCCTAAAGCTGTTATAATTGTCTTTGTATCCTACCTCCCTCCTTGTAAAATATGTAAACCAACTTTATATAGGTTAATAACTGACAAAAATTTTAAACGGAAAATGTTAAAAGGTTACTATGAATACTTTAGGCAAGCAGGGGTATTAACAGACAAAATTCTTGACGGTATACGTATGCATGTGGTATATATATCTTCAAATTACCTAGTTCAAGAACCATCGCTTATATATGGTCCTTCAAGTTTTATTCATTCAAGGAGATAAAATTATGAAAATAAACATGAAAATTATTTTAGGAATGCTCATATTTCTTCCATACAGTGCTCTAGCTGTGAACGTTGAGGAGTACGCGCAAGAAGTCAATAAAATTAGACATAAACTAGAGACAGATGAAGTATCTATAGATACTTCAAAACTACCAAGAAGAAGTAAAAATCGTAATATTAGGAGTCTTCTGCGCGATGTATATGAAGACCTTGGTAATCATTTTTCACATTTATACTATGAAGCAGGAAAAAAAGAACAAGAGATACTAGATAACATGGCAAAATATTATAGTTTAGCTGTTAAGAATGGTAATTCTGAGGTAAGAGAATTTTTGCAACAGAGCCTTTAAAAGATATTTTTCAACTATTGAAGAGTTTACAGCTGACTTAAGAAAAAATAACTTTATTCTTCATTCTCAGCAGGCATTGGAGATCCACCACCACCTCCGGACTCTTCATTATCAGCATCCTCAGTATCAATTTCATCTAGAAAATATAGTCGATTGCCTGTTTCATCCACAAGAATATTAACCCAGTTCTCAGGCTCTTCGGTCGTAGAAAACTCTTGGAGTTTCTTAATTTTTTTATGTTTATGTCCAACTTTCCCCCAAAGTACAACATGCGTTTTATCAGCTTTCAACTGATTAGCTATTTCTCGTGCGGCTTCCATCACATCATCATCTTCTTTATTAGGAACGTATACTTGACTATAGTTAACCTCAAATGTTTTTGGATCACCACCACTACTTCCTCCTGAAGTGTCTGCTACCTTGTATCTTTGACCCTTCATCTGAGAAGTGAGTACATCAAAAGCCTTATCATTCAGATCAAGGTGGATGTGTCCATTATTTAAGGTAGAAAAAAGAGCCTTAGAGGTATGTCTCCTCTTGTGGCTATGGGATTTAGGG
>JAJRRM010000071.1 GCA_024279475.1 Alphaproteobacteria bacterium
AGCGTTAATGATATATCCAAACATTACACATATTATAGGATATAAGGTACCAACTGTGCTCAATAAAGCAGAAGTGCAAGACTTGGTGAAATTAGATGCAATTTCGGATTCTAAAGATTATACACTTACATGGTGGGATTATGGGTATCCTATTTGGTTTTATTCGGATACCAATACTATTATTGATGGGGGGAAGCATCAAAATGATAATTTTATCATTTCTAAAATTATGCAAACTTCTTCTCCTGAGTTGGCAGCTAATTTAAGCCGTTTGGCTGTGGAAACTTATGTTGATTCTAACTACAGTACGATTGCTGATACACTATTTAAAAATGGAAAAGAAGATCAAATAGATCCTAACTTGCTTCTTTCTGAGCTTGAAAATGATACGTATAGTCTTCCAAAGAAGACAAGAGATATCTATTTATATCTTCCTTATAGAATGTTAAATATTTTTCCTACAGTTGCTATATTTGGTAACTTGGATTTGACAACAGGCAATGCTGAAAGAAAAATAGTATTTTATCCGACAAATGCAGTAAGTAATGATAGTGGGATACTCAGATTTGCTAATGGTATCGCTTTTAATACAAACAATGGAAAAATCTTATTGGGGAAAACAAGTAAAAGTGTAAAGTATTTTATTGTTACCCAAAATACCAAAGATGGAAAAATAAATTTACAATCCCAACTTTATCATGCAGATGGGGAATATGCAGTGATATATATGAAGAGTTATGGTAAGTTTATTGTTATGGACACAGAAACATTTAACTCTACGTACGTACAAATGTTTATACTTGAAAAGTATGATAAAAATCTTTTTGAATTGGTTGTCTCTTCGCCATATAGTAAAATTTATAAATTAAAAAAATAAAGTATACGTTTAGTTTGCACTAGACTCTTTTTTGTATAAGTAGATATATAATAGACAATAGAAAAAGATAAAACTACAAGAAAGAAAAATATTTGTAATAGATTGATTGTGGAAGAGGGTAGCTATAATCATAAAAGGTGATGTTATAGATAAAATAAATAGTGTTGTTAATGGATTATTTTTTGTAATATGTTTATGTATAAGCATATGAAAATGCTTTGAGTCTGGGGAAAATGGTGAAATTCCTATATATTTTTTTCTAAAAATAGAAAAAATAACTTCCCATACAGGATATATAAAAATAGCAAGGATATACCATGGACTTACATCTGCATAAGAGCTTGCTAAAGATATGCCAATAATAGCAACAATAAATCCTAAAAGATAAGCTCCCCCATCCCCTAAGAAAATTTTGCCTTTAGGAAAATTTAGTATAAAAAATCCTAGAGTTGCTCCAGCCGTGATAGAAATAATAGAAAGAGTGTCATTACAGTTATGTTGATAAGCCACATAAGCAAAAGAAGCAAGGATGAAAAGTATGATACCCGAAGCCAATCCATTGAATCCATCGATGATATTGATAGCATTCATCATGCCAACAATGGCAAATACACTAAAAATTACTCCCATCCAATAAGGCATAGAGATTCCCAGTCCTAGATAGGTGACAACAGAATGTGTAAAAACAATGGCACTTATAGCTGCAATAAGTTGTAAAAAAAGACGAAATTTCGGGCTAAGGGAATGGTGGAAATCTTCAAAAATACCACTGATAAAGGCTAAGATAATAGAGGGAATAAATTTTAAGCCTAGAGGGAAAGTGAGTATAAGTAACATTCCTGCCAATACCCCCAACCCTCCTGCCCTAGGTGTAGATTCTTCATGGAATCTTTGAGGTTTTTTGCTATCTGAACTATCTATAAAAAATTGATACTTGTGTGTAATAATAATAACAAGAATAAGAAGGGATAAAGATATGAGTAGAGCATAAATGAAAAGAGACATCATAATTATAAAGACTTTATAGTTTTTGCATATTATACTATAGGCTTTGTTAGGTGTAGCTATTATTACGTTTACAAGAAATATTTTGTTATAATATTTTTGGTTACATGATATAAGTAGCTCAATAATCATATTAATAAAAGGAAAAGAATGTTGAAAAAAATTATTGTGGGAGTACTAGTATTTGGAATGTCATCACTGTTTGCTATGAGTCTATCTCAACTGAATTCTGCATCTAAAGCAGAACTTATGGAGATTAATGGGATTGGTGAAGTAAAGGCGGCAGCCATTATAAAAGAGCGTAGAAAAGGTAAATTTAAATCTTTTGAAGATGTACAAAGAGTTGAAGGTATTGGTGCACAAACAGCAGATAACATTAAACGTGGTGTAAAAACGAGTGATGGTGTTAAAAAAGTAAAAAAGAAAACCAAGAAAAAAACAGCAGCTAAAAAAACAAAGTCTAAAGCGAAAAAATCTACAAAAGAAAAAGCTGAAAAGAAACCTAGAAAACGTAAAATAAAGTCTATGGATGAGAAAAAGAAAGAGCTTAAAACAAAAGCGAAAAAAACCAAGACTAAAAAGACTAAAGCAAAGAAAACAAAAAAGACAAAGTCTAAAAAGAAAAATTAATCACTCGGAGTGTGAAAAATGGCACTCCTGCACGTCGCAAACGCAAGCGTCCTCTTCGAGGATTGGGTGCGATGTTTGTCGCACCATATTTTCACACACCTCTTTCCCCAAAAAGTATTAACCACATTTTCGCTACAATCACATAATTTATTATTTCAAGGTTTTACTATGACAGTTACACGTTTTGCACCTTCTCCTACAGGGTATTTACATATTGGTGGTTTAAGAACTGCACTTTTTTCTTGGCTGACTGCCAAGCATAACAATGGAGAGTTTCTTCTGCGTATCGAAGATACAGATATGGCACGTAACTCAGAAGAAGC
>JAJRRM010000072.1 GCA_024279475.1 Alphaproteobacteria bacterium
ATTACGTATTGTCAAGGAAAGAGGAAAAACTTCTCCTTCATTAATATCCTGTTTAGCACCTATACACATAATATGGTTGCCACCGCGTTTTAAGATTATATGCCCATTTGCTGAAATAGGCATATTAGCAACTTTTCGCATTTTCATCACACCGTTTTGATGAATATGTGTATGGAGTTCTGTTTTATTACAAGAAGAAAGATTTACTTCCGTAATAACGAGATCAACGTTGTAAGGATTTTCTATAAGAGCATAAGCTGCAGAATTCCTCCTAATTTTTGTAGGTCTTAAAAAGTGATCTTTAAACACTAAAGAAGGATGTTGAGGCAGTTTTTCTTCTTTTTGATTATAAACAATTAGAAAAAAAAGAATAAATAGTGAAAATAATATGCTTAAGTGAATTGCTTTTTTCATCGAAGACTTCCATTATTGTATCAGAACACAAGTGGGTAAAATCAGAGATAAAAATACAATAGAACAATAAAAAAAGAAAGAGGTTTCTAGTGCTGGGTATTGTAGTAGTTGGTCATGGTGGTTTACCATCAGAGTTTATAGCATCTTTAAAACATATTCTAGGGGAAGTAGAACAGGTAAAGGCAATAGATATATTACTTGATGATGATATGGAGAAAGATAGAAAAGATCTTATTAAAGCCATTAAGTTGGTTGATACAGGTGACGGAGTAATCATCTTAACTGATATGTTTGGTGGAACGCCTTCTAACCTAGCTATATCTTTATTAGGCAGCAATAGTATAGTGGAGGTTATAGCTGGTATTAACTTACCTATGCTAATAAAACTTGTCGAAATTAGGCCCAATCATACGTTTGAAGAAGCTGTTATACAAGCGCAAGAAGCTGGAAAAAAAAATATACATGTGGCTGGGCATTTACTTAAGGGAGAGAATTAATTAGATTTCAAGTAAAAATTTCTAACCAACGGGGGTTACATGCCAGAGCAGCAGCCAAAATTGTTGAGACTCTAGAAGGAAAAGAAGTGCAAGTCTTTATAAAAAAAATGGGTGGCGATAAGGAAGTTGAAGCTAATTCGATTATAGAGCTGTTGCTATTGGGTGCAAGGTGTGGTTCTTCAGTAGAATTTCGTATTAAGGGTAGGGATAAAGAAATTGTAGAAAGATCTATAAAAGAATTAATTGAAGGAAATTTTGGGGAAAAAAACTAGAAGAAAAGCATGAATTTTTTAACATCTATCGTTTTAGATTTTTCGAAAGCTTGGTGGGTTATTGTTATTCTATCAGCTGTTATTAGCCTGTGTATGTGTAAATTGGCTATTATTGACCAGCCGAATAAACGCTCTTCCCACGCTATAGCCACACCAAAATGTGGGGGGGTAGCTTTTGTTTTACCTCTAGCTCTCCTATTTTTTGTGATGAGCTTCTACGAGCCTTTTGTTTTTTTTACTTTTCTACCTTCTTTTGTCATGGCCTTTATTGGATTTTGGGATGACCATCATGATATTAACTGGAGATGGCGCTTTGGGTTGCAACTGTTACTTTCTGTCTGGGTAAGTGCTGTTATTGTTTTTGGTGCAGGATCCAAAATAGGATGGCCTTTGGAAGCTCAGATTTTTTTCTTTTTTATTGGTACTTTTTGGCTATTGTACCTAACAAATATATACAATTTTATGGATGGTATTAATGGACTTGCAGCTATAGAGGCAATAATTGTTTGTTTGTTTTTTATAAGTATTTCCCTTAAGTCGCACTCTTTTGTAACTTATATTTTTATCTATTATATGCTATTTGGCATATCGGGGTTTTTGATATTTAATTTTCCTAAAGCAAAGCTTTTTATGGGAGATGTGGGCAGTCAATTTCTTGGATTTATGTTTGGAACATTAGGTTTACTTATAGCTGTTATTTATTGGCCTTATTTTTTTGTGATGCCTCTTTTACTTTTTAACTTTATTTTCGATGCAGGATGGACGCTTAGTTCTAGATTTGTACAGAAAAAAAATATTTTTCAAGCACATAAAGAGCATCTATATCAGAAACTTGTTCAATCTGGATGGGAGCATTGGCAAGTAACACTTTTAAATGCTTTTTTTGTCTTCTTTCAAGGAAGTTTATTTCTTTTAGGGGATGCTATTTGGTATTTAAGAGGGTGGGAAGGCTTATGGCTTTTTATTCCTGCCAGTATTTTGCAGGGTGTTTATGTTATATATGTATACTGTCAGGTAAAAAGAAGAGAGAATGTGTAACAATGAAGAAAAAAAAAGAAAAAAATATTCCCAAGAAGGAGGAATTAGATACATCTGCACAAAGGGTGGAGAAAGAACCTTATAACCCAACTCGTTATGGAGACTGGCTTTTAAAAAATGGGAAATGTGTAGATTTTTAACAGATGTTTTTAACAACAAATATTACATTTTCATATTCAGAGCAGTTTTCTATAAGAGCCCCTTCTTTTAGTATAAAGAAAGGAGAAGCTTTCTTTGTTATGGGAGAAAATGGAGCAGGTAAATCAACTTTCCTACGTTTATGTGCAGGATTACTTTCGCCAGATACAGGTATGTTTTCTTGGGAGAACAAGCCTATAAAAGAAACTTCTTCTTCTAATGTAAGTTATTTGGGAGGTTCTTTTGGTTTTGAGGATGACTCAACTGTCGCTCAAACAGTAAGGCTATTGGGTTGCTTATATGAAAGGTCCTTACAGGAGATTAAAACCATTGTAAAAGATTTTTTGTTAATAGAAAGTTGGCATAAAAAGATAGGGACTTTATCTTATGGGCAAAGACTTAGGCTAGCTATAGTTCGTCTACACATAGAAAAAAAGCCTTGCTGGATTCTAGATGAACCTTTAAATGGTTTAGATGAGGAAGGGAGGTATATTTTTATAACAGCACTTAATAACCATTTGCGAAATAAAGGAATAGCTTTTATAGCGACACATGAATCTGATATGTTTTTAAATTTACAGGATAAGGGTGTGGGGGTTAAGGTCTATGATTTAGAGCCCTATAAGAAAAAGTTAGGATATGCTTTAGTTCTTAACTATGCACAGACTAAGAGAAATCTATGAAAAAATGTATGGCTTTTTTTTTCTACCAGCTGGAACTTTTTTGGCAAGAAGCGACGTTGCTATATCAAGGGGGATTCTTTTTTCTGTTGATTAGCTTAACAATGGGCATCTTATTTCCAGACATGTCAGTGGAAGGAGCTATGAAAGCATATTTTTTAATCACTATATTCACGTTATTTTTAATGACTGAATATTTATGGAAAATGCCATATAGTCAGGGTATGTTTGATACTTTTCGCTTTTATCCCCTATCAATGATGGAAATCGTTATAACGTATTACATTGTTTATTTATTCAATATTATTTTCCCTCTTATTATATTAAATGCGGTAGCCTTGAGTTTTTTGTACGCTAATAAATTGGGACTTATTATCTCATATACGGCTGTTCTTAGTATTGTTTTAATGGCTTTATTACTTCTTATTTTTTTGGTGCAGGCAGTTATCCTTATGGCGAAAAAGAAAGCTAAGTTTTTAGCTATATTATTAATAATACCGTTGGCAATTCCTTGGATTATATTTTCTTTTAGTTTTCTTTTTCAAGGGGAAAGTATCGGAGCTCTGCTTGCAGGCTTGTACTTAATTTATTTGCCGTGTACTTTATGGGGAGCAACTTGGGCACTACGCCAAGTGTATACTTGATTTAGATTATAGATAAAAGAAAATGAAAAAAAAATCATTTTGGCAGCCAAAAATATGGCAACGAATTACTAAAAAGCTATGGCTACCGGCTATAGTTTTATCATGTGTTTTCTTTTTAGTAGGGATATATTGGGTGTTTGAAAAAACACCCAATGATTATCAGCAGGGATTTGTCTTTAAAATTTTTTATATTCACGTGCCTGCTGCTTGGTTTTCTTTAGGTTTATATGCTATGGTGGCAGGATTAAGTGCTATATATCTTATATTTAAAGCGCCAGTGAGCTTTATTCTCGCGCGTTCTTGTGCCTGGACGGGGCTATTGTTAACAATTATTTGTTTGATAACAGGGGCTCTATGGGGAAAGCCTATGTGGGGAACATATTGGGTATGGGATGCTCGACTTACTTCTATGGCACTTCTTGGTTTCTTATATATAGGTTATTTGCTAACAGGATCAGCATTTAACCGGCTTGAAATGGGTTGGAAGATGTCCTCCTTTATTGCTTTGTTTGGTAGCATAAACTTGCCGGTAATAAAATGGTCTGTTGAATGGTGGCAAACACTTCATCAACCAGCAACTCTCTCTAAATTTAGTGTGCCATCTATACATAACTCTATGCTGCTGGGGTTAAGTTTTATGATTGTTGCTTTTTTTCTGTATACAATAGCTCTTATAAGCTTACTGTACCAAGTACAGAGATTTCAATGTATGAATGGCATGAAGGGAAAAAAATCTTATGGCATTTGAGGTATATCTTATAACAGCATATGGTTTTTGTTTTTTTTGCTTATTTGTTGGTTTTTTTATGAGTTGGTATGCTTATAAGAAGATAAAAAATAGGAAACTTTAGTAAAGTGAATATACCAACTCAACGGCAACGATATAGCATTTATAAGTTAAGTCTTTTTTTAGGATTGGTGGGAACAGGCGTGGGACTTATTTTGTGGTCTATGAAAGATACTATCGTTTTTTTCTATACGCCTGAAAAATTAATATTAAAGGAAAAAAAAGATCTAGAAAAATCTATAAGACTGGGGGGAATTGTTAAAGAGGGGACTTTTAATAAACTAGATGCACAAAGTATGAAATTTCATATTACAGATGGTATAGCAGATATACCTGTTACTTATTCAGGTGTTTTACCAGCTCTTTTCAGAGAAGGGCAGGGGGTTGTTGTATTTGGAAAATATTCTATAAACAAAGGATTTCAGGCGACAGAAGTGTTGGCAAAACATGATGAAAAATATATGCCACCGGGAGCAATCGAAATTTTGAATAAAAAGGGATGTTGGCAATCAGAGGTAAGAATTAAGAGTAGTAATAAAAAGCGGGGAGGTCGTTTATGATTGCTGTGGGGCATATGAGCCTTGTATGCTCTTTGGCTCTTAATCTAGCTTTTTCTGGTTTTTTGATCTATCAACTTTATTTTTGGTGGCGTAAAAAGACAGAGATGCCGCAGGTATTCCTAGGCCTATATAGAGTAAGTAATATCGTATCACTAGGGCTTTTCTTTTTTGTAAGTTTGAGTTTTTTCATACTCATATATGGGTTTTATCAGGCAGACTATACTTTTCTTCTAGTATCTAAATATGTTTCTAATCAGCAACCATGGTACTATCGTGTAAGTGCTGTGTGGGGTAATCATGAAGGGTCGATGCTTTTGTGGGTTTGGCTTCTTGCTTTGACACAAATTCTTTTCACGGGAATTATTAAAAAAGACTCTTTACAAAGCTTTGTGTCACTTGGCATTGCTTCGCTTGTTGTATGCAGTTTTATATTATATATCCTAAGTGCTTCAGACCCCTTCCTTGCCTTTATCATCCCACCTGTTCAAGGTAGAGGCTTAACGCCGCTACTGCAAGACCCTTTGCTTGTTATTCATCCGCCTATTTTATATTTTGGGTATGTGTTGACGTTGATTCCTTTTTCACAAGCTACGGGATTTCTAATAACCTATACATTTCTAGAAAACAAGGTAGAAAAAGAAAAAGCAAAAAAAGAGTTATTACAAATATTAAAATGGCCGGTATGTATAGCTTGGATGTTTTTAACGCTAGGGATTATGTTGGGAAGCTATTGGGCATACTACGAATTGGGCTGGGGAGGCTATTGGTTTTGGGATCCTGTAGAAAATGCGTCATTGCTTCCCTGGTTAGCGTTATTAGCGCTTATCCATTTTCGAATTTTAGCAGATAAACAAAAAAATTATTATGGAAGTTTACTATTTACAGCAATTCTAGCTTTTCTTTTATGTATTTTGGGAACATTTTTGGTACGTTCTGGTATTTTATCTTCTGTACATGCTTTTGCTCAATCTCCAGAGAGAGGTCTATTTATTCTGGTGTTGCTTATGATATGGGGAGCTTTTAGCCTAGGAATTTTGGCCTATAAACTGCCAAATCTACAAGAGAGGCAGTTACGCAAAAAAATGTATTTAGATTCTATTTTTCTGCTAGTGGGTATTAATTGTTTTTTAGCAATTTTAATAACTACTTTATGGGGAACAATTTACCCTTTAATTATGCAAGTAGTGTTTGGTCAATACATCTCTGTAGGACCCTTATATTTTGAACGCCTTATAGGGCCCTTCGCTTTTATAGGCGTAGCTATGCTTGCTTTGATTTATACAGATCTAAAAAGTAAAATGCATAAAATAAAAAAGATTAGTTTTTATATAATATTAGGGGGAGGGCTTTTTATATATATGATGGCTAAAGGAGCTTCGTTTTTTCAAAGTGCTAGTGGTGGGATGGGAGCGGTTCTTATAACAGTTATGAGCTTATATTGCTTAGAGAAGCCTTTTTCCTTACGAGGTGTTGGTATAGCTATTATACATGGAGCGTTTGGGCTTTTCCTGATTGGAGCTAGCTGGGATGCTGCTTTTCAACAAGTAGATACTTTAACATTCAAGTTATATGAAAAAAAATCATTCCACAAATATCAACTCATATTTGATAAGTATAAGGTTACACAAGGGGTTAATTATCAGGGTGTAGAGGTTCCTTTGGAGGTTTTTAGAGGGAGTGTGTATATTGGATTACTAACGCCTCAATGGCGTTTATATAAAGAGTTGGGACAAGATGTACAAAAGACATCTCAATTAGTTATACAGGGAATAAGTCAGCTCTATGTGGTTATACAAAGCATGCAAAAAGGGAAGGTAACAGTGAAAGTGTGGTATAGGCCTTTGATTAATATTTTATGGATTTCTGGTATGATGATGATCCTTGGCTTAATATTTTTAATAAGGAGAAAGAAATATGATATCTAGGTTAGAAAAAATTTCTAGATATTTTCCATTAATTATCTTTTTTATTTTTGGGCTTTTTTTTGCAATTATTCAGTGGAAGGGGGAAAAGCAGCAGTATATACAAGCAAAGCAAACAGGGAAGTTTATTCCAAAATTCTCTTTAAAAAATTTAGCAGGAAGTTCTTTCCATAGTGAAGACCTTAAGGGC
>JAJRRM010000073.1 GCA_024279475.1 Alphaproteobacteria bacterium
ATAAAGCTCTAAAATTTTATAGACTAGCTGCTAATAAAAGAGATCCTGAAGCACTATCTAAAATAGCTCGTATCATACACCAAGTACTCGCCGGTCAAGATTATGCTCCCTTGCCTGAAACAACTCCTCAAACTCTGAAAACAATTATAGAAGAAGGCGGATTAGACTTTTCGGCCGAGAATATATATTCAATCGTTGAAGAGTACGAACTTTTGGCAGGAAAGCTTGGGGATCCCCAAGTTCTTAATAAGGCTCATATTATAACTCAATTCCAGGAAGAAGGTACTTCTACTACTCGTATTGATATTTTCAAAAGTGTCAGAAAATTTTTAAGAATGAGGGCAATATAAAATGTTTCCTGGTTGCAGAGACATCAAGCAAGCTTTCAATCCTGGACGTTTATCAAACCTTCCATAGGCTATCTTGATAGAGTCTACTTTCTAGAACGCCTGATTCTATCAATGCATCTTTTTGAGAATCTAAAACCTGACTTCCATCTGATTTTGATACACGTGCATATCCTATGAACATTTTTTTCCTTTTAGATGAAGCTTTAAATTTAAGATTTCTTTTTTTGTATCATATGTGAACAAGAAAAAATATACTGATACACTCAATACAATATAATTTTCTGATACGGGTTTTATGACTCTTTTTCCTGCAAATAACCGTATTTTTCAGAGTGTCCTAAAAACGAACCGGCGTGTTGAAAAAGTCATCAACTCTCTTTCTTATAAACCTATAAGTGGTAAAGTGGTGAGAGTAAGAAGGATTGTAAGATGCAAGGTCAACACATTTATAAATCTCAACTATTTTTTTATGCAGATATTGAATTCTATATACCAAAGCAACATATCCTACGTAAAATTGACTCTATGTTAGATCTAAGTTTTGTGAGAGATATAACAGCCTCTTTTTACAGCAATACACAAGGACGTCCATCTATTGACCCAGAGATCTTTTTTAGAATGTACATTATAGGATATCTATATGGTATTCATCAGATAGACGTTTATGTGAAGAGGTTAATTATAACTTAGCTTATCGTTGGTTTTGTAGTTTATCTTTAGAAGATAAAGTTCCAGATCACTCAACACTTTCACGTATGCGTGATAGATTGGGAGAAAGTGTTCACTCTATATTCTTTAACAAGATTATTGATTTATGTAAAAAACAGGGACTTATTAGTGAAGAAGGCATTATCGTAGATGCTACTCAAGTAAATGCTAATGCTAGTCTTGAAAGTCTGTATGCCATTGATAAGGAGCAAGACATAAAAGAGAAAGAAGCTATTTATAATAGGTCTCCTTTGGATCCAATGCCTAACAAAAAAATATCTAATAAAACGCATATAAGTCGAACAGACCCTGATGCCTCTCTTGCTAGAAAAAATGGAGCTCCTCAAAAACTAAAGTATAAGGTTCATAATGCTATTGATGCTAAATCTCGTGTTATCATTGATACGCATGTAACAACAGGAAAGGTTAATGAGAGCCAGATTTTCCCGTCTTTATGCCTGCCTTTTCATTATTAAAATTTAAAGTGGAGGTCCATTTACATCCAAATTCCCCAGGTCCACAAGCATGCAGAACATTTCCTGGTAATATCAAAGTAATAAGTAAGAAAGATGCAAAAAACTTTAAAGAATACCTAACTTTCATAACCCGACCTCCTAACTACTCGTCAAGAGGATCCCATTTAACCTTGTCTCTGATAGAAGCTATACACTCTAAACCTCTTATTCCTTGCTCACTTAATCGTTTAGCTATATACCCTGAAAAACTTCTCATCCAATCTATAGTGGCTGTATAGTTTACAGATAAGTCTACACACTTAACCTTTGGTTTATTTATTAAATAAAAAAGTGCTTCCTCTAAAGAGCCTACCTTTCCAAAATTTTGAGGGAAATCGGGGATTCTATTGTAAGATAAATCCAATACTTCAAGATTATCCAATTGAGAAGCATATTTCAAAACTTCTATTGCTCCAGAATTAGTTAAACTATTATGACTAATATCTAATTCTGTTGCTGATGAAGCTTCAGGATTACCTCTTATCTCTTTGATGACCAACCCAACAGGTTTAGCTCCTAGTTTCATCACAGATTCATCTGTTATATCAGAATCTACTATAAACCTTTCACAAAGGTTTATTTTACCACCTATAGATTCCTGATAGCTAATTAAAAAAAGTGTTGCAAAAAACATCCCTAATTTTTTCATAATATCCTCCAGTTAGTAGTTTTTTCTAAGAGAGAACTAACTCTTCTATACATCAATAATATTTTTTTCTTAATTTAATTGCCACATTATCTATTGAAATAAAAAACTATGCAATTAAAAAATAATTCCTATTCTTTAAATGAAGTTATTTACATCCTATCTGCATGAATTTTTAATAAAAAAACTTGCATTATTGTTGTATAAGAACTAACCTCTTAGTAGAGGTATTACATATGAGTGCATTAAATTTATTAAAAACTAGATTAGTAGAAGGAAAGCTGTACAGGAGACATGATCTTCTAGGATGGTCTAACGCAGTTGATAGACATTTAAACCAATTGGTTAAAAAGAAGATTCTAACAAAACTTTCTGGTGGGCTTTATTATTACCCTAAGAAAACAATTTTTGGAGCTGCTCCTCCAACTGACAGCTCATTAATTTTCTCTTTTTTAAAAGATAAAAACTTTCTTGTTTTCAGCTATAACTCCTACAATACTTTAGGGTTAGGAATAACACAGTTATACAATGAAACAATTGTTTATAACTATAAAAGACATGGAGAATTTAAACTAGGAAATAGGAATTTTAATTTTATAAGAAAATCTAACTTTCCTTTAAAAATAAACCCTGAATTTCTATTAGTAGATCTTGTAAATAATATAAATAAACTTGCTGAGAACAAAGAAATCTTATTAAAAAAAGTATTAAAAAAAGCTAAAAATATGGATTTAAAAAAACTTTCTTCAGCTGTTTTAAAATATGGAAATGTCCGATCTATCAAATTTTTTTCAAAAGAGCTAAACATAGGAGATAGCATTTATGAAAATTAAGTATTTGCATGATCACATTGAGTTTAAAAATCTTCTGTTAATAGTTTCTGAGAAGTTATCTATATCTCCTATATTAGTAGAAAAAGATTATTGGATTATGCATAGCCTTTATGTTCTAAAAAGAAATGGTTTTTCTTTTTTTCTTAAAGGTGGAACCTCTCTTTCTAAAGGTTTTAAGATAATAGATAGGTTTTCAGAAGATATAGATATACTCATTCAGCCAAACACAGATTTTAAAGTGTTCACTGGGAAAAACCAAAATAAACAAACACACCTTGAGAGTAGAAGAAAATATTATGATTGGCTTTCTGATAACATCTCTATTACAGGAATTTTAGAAATAAAAAGGGATACCAATTTTGATGACTCTAAATATAGAAGTGGTGGAATAAGACTAATTTATTCTTCTCACTTTGAAGGTACAACAGATATTAAAGATGGAGTTCTTCTTGAGGTAGGTTTTGATAAAACTCACCCAAATATTCCAATTACTATTAGCTCTTGGGCATATGATTATGCATATAAAAAAACAAGAGTGACTGACAATAGAGCAAAAAATATATCCTGCTATCACCCAGGATATACGTTTGTTGAGAAACTACAGGCAATATCCACTAAATATAGAAAACAGCAACAAACAAATAAATTTTCAGAAAATTTCTTGCGGCATTATTATGATATCTATCAGCTTCTCAAAAAACCAACAGTGCTAAAGTTTTTAAATACATCTGAATATATCGAGTTTAAAAAAGAAAGGTTTCGCTTGGGAGATGAAATAAATATTAAAAAAAATAAAGCTTTTCTTATGAATACTCCAGAAATATTTTCATTATATGAAGAACAATATGAAAAAAGCAAAAACCTCTATTATAACGAGAAGCCTACATTTAATTCTATAATAAGCAAGATCCATGATCATATAGATATTTTATAAGAAATATATATTTACAAATATAATATTCAACTTATTCCCTCAAGATTTTTATCTTGTTTCTTGCCTTTTTTCTTTTCTACCTTTTCTTTCTTCTTAGGAGCTATAATAATATTGTCTTCCTGGAGGAACTGAAGAGGATCTTTAACAAAGCGTGCTGCTGGCTTTTCAGGATCGTTTTTAAAGACCATTTCCTTCTTAGTAATTGGCCAATTACCTGGGAGTTTTATGTAGGATATTAGGTTTTTTAAGGCTCCTACTTCTTCTGGCATAATTAATGGGTTCGTTCGTGTTGATTCATTAAGAGATACACCGTCTCTCATAGAATGAGCCCCATAGGAGATGTTCTCTGATACTTTAGTCTCTTCTGTACGCCCAAGACTTCTAGAAATCCACTCTTGGGTCTTAATATCGTTACTTCTAAAGAAGACTTTTGTATTTAATAGATCCAAAATAGTTTCTGCGCCGTGATTTCCATATAGTGTTTGTAGCTGTGCCATACTCTGAAATCCCCCTAAGAAACACAGACCGTACTTTCTTCCCTCTGCAAGGCCTACTTCTAAAGCAGGTACCTTTTGTAAGGCGGGAAGTTCATCTAAGGTTAGCCATATCCTTCTTTTTCTATCTGGGTTTAATGAAAGGATTCTTATAACAGCTAGGTTAAGCCAGGCTGTAAACAAAGGACGTAGAGTCTCTCTTTGATCTGCGCGGCAGGTAAGGAATACCCACCTTTTATCTTCATCATTTTCTATCCAATCTCTAAATATGAAGCTCTCTTTACTCTTGATATTTAAGTGCCTTAGAAACTCCACATGGGAAGATAGTGTAGCTCTTACAGAGAGCGTTGTTTTTTCATTATCCTCATCTGTAAAGGCTGCAGCTTCCGTTCCTTTAAAGTATTTAGAGAACTCTTTCAGATCTACTCTACTAAGGATCTTATAGAGCTCTATAAGGTCTGGTTTCTCGCAATGAGCCATCTTCTTAAGACCTGCAGATAGCGTTCTAAACCCTGCTGTATCCCAGAAACTATCATGACTAAAAGATTGCTTGGGCATGCAGGCTTTAGCAAAGGTATCATAGTCATATTCCTCAGAGAGTTCTTTCCATAGATCCCACTTAGCAGATCTCTTATCAAAAGGATTTAGGAGGATGTCTTTTCCTTCTCTATAGTAACGAGAAACATAATCTCCGGTAAAATCAATAATAAGGGCTTTATCGCCTCTATCTCTGATTTGAGGAAGGAGAGTTTGGAAGCAGTTTGTCTTACCTGCTCCCGTAGTTCCTGTTATGAGCATGTGCTGCGTTTCAGCATTTTTAATAAGAGGCATACCATCTAGGTTTAAGTCCGAGGCCTCTTTTTTCTTTTTAAGGAGTTTTGTTAACTCTCCAGGCTCTAAAAAGCTCGAGCCTCTTTTGTCCTTCTTCTTAAACTTCTTTTTTCCTCTCATGATAAAGAAAGTAAGGATAAAGCAGAACATAGATAGAAAGATTAAGGCACTTTTCCAAGATTTTTGGATAAGATGATCTACAATGACATCTTGAGCTTTAGAAGCTAAAGGATCCCGAGAAACTTCTATGCTTCTTCTCTCTATATAGTTTCCATGCTGTGTTTTAAAACGCTGCACCATATTTTCAGAATATGGCATAGATAAATAGATTTCTGCTTGTGCTTTTTCAAGCATCATTTGCCAAGCATAGGGATGAACGTCTGCATATATTCTCCATACAAAGAAAGCTGAAGCCAATAAAAAAGATATAGATAGGGTTACCTTTATGTTTTGCATCCGCATCCTAAATCGGTGCATAGAGATTTGTCCTCCTCTGTCAAAATGCTCAAACATACTCATAAGAAGTCTCCTTATTTAGGTTAATAA
>JAJRRM010000074.1 GCA_024279475.1 Alphaproteobacteria bacterium
TAAACAGCTCTCTAAAATATCGACCCTAGGAGATATTTATTAACGCGATTTTTAATCGCCCCTTCTTAGCTGTCTGCAAGATGTTAACGGATAGAAGAGATTTTCGGTAGAAAATTCTTCCTTAGAGGGCTAAAGCCGAGTAAAAAATAGAGCGAATTTTGCCGCTTGTTTCTAAAAGAAATTTCTAATAGTAGTTTCCCTTGTGTGAAAAACTCATCTATAGACGGCTATACCGTTGTTTCCCAATTTAATAAAATAAGTTTCTTGCAGTATAAAAATAAGTTTCTTGCAGTATAAAAATAAGTTTCTTGTTATTTTAATAAGTTAATATATGACAACTTATTTTTTACACAAAGGACTTATTTGTATGGGAGGGAAAACAATAAATATAGCTCAAATATCAAACCCTTTTTTAGAGGCATTTGTTAAAAACAATGATCTTGTGAGCTTTAAAGTATTGCTTTATATAGCTAAAGCCAAGATAGATGAAACCGTGACGATAGAGAAATTGGAAGATAAGCAAACCTATAAAGTTCCATTAAGCCTACTAAATATTAGCAAGTATCTAAAACTAGATATACGAACGATACGAAATGCGATATCGAGGCTGAATTCTACAAGTATTAATTATCGAAGAACAGTAGGCGGAAAAGACAAGGAGACCTTCATTAGCCTGCTTCCTGCTGGAGAAATAAATTATACAGATGATACTTTAGATGTTTGGATATTTGGAGAATTGCTAAAGCAGATATATGCAACAACAAAATATTCCTACGTGCAGACAAAGAACTTTATAGACCTGACATCAAAACACAGCATAAGGATGCTGCTATTGCTGGAGCGAATTAATAACTTTAGTGACGATGCAGCCAAAAGAAAGCGTTATACACTTGAAGAACTAAATAAGCTTTTTGGAACTAAATATACGAGCTATTCCCTTTTTGAAAAATATGTATTATTTCCCGCTAAAAAAGATCTAGATATACATTCTAATATTTCTTTTGTTCATATAAAAAACAAAGATAAAGTCAAGACCAGAGGAAGAGCGAGAATAGTTGGCATTACTATTGATCTAATCAAAAACCAACCTAGCTTATTCTAATAAGGAAAAATATGAAACTAACAATAAAAGAATATGCAGAAGCAAACAGCATAAGCACCCAAGCTGTTTATGCAAAAATTAAACGAGGTACCCTTACAACCACTACGTTGAAAGGAATACAATACATAGTTGAGAATGATACAACTAATTGCAATGACCTAGTTGCAAAGGTAGAAAGCCTTACCCAGCAGCTATTAGATGCCAAAGAAGAGATAATAAAAGTACAAAATCAGTCAATGCAAGTATTGACTGCATATATCACAGAGACCAAATCATTACAACCACCTGCAACGGTTGATTTTGAAGAGGAAATACCAAAAAAGAAAAAAGAAAAAAAGAAAAAAAAGTCCAAGAAAAAGAAAAACAAGAAAGGTAAAAAATGAAAATAACCATAGAAGTAGATCAAGACACTATCGTTTCTCTTGCTGGTGGGATTGGTGCACTAAGAGCACTGGTTGCACAACGAACTTTTGCCCAGGAAGATCTTGAAAGAATCAAAGAGCTGTTTAAGCAGATAGAGAAAGAATACAATGAGAAAGCGGAAGGGGCAAGAAGTGAAAGCAATCTCACATACTGAACA
>JAJRRM010000075.1 GCA_024279475.1 Alphaproteobacteria bacterium
GATCTTCTGAATTTTTCTGGATAGGACATTTTTTCTTTTTACTTTATCATATGCAAAAGTCTTTCTCAAGTTTGTTTACTATATAAGGTAAAGGAGTTAGTAAAAAACCCCACACAGATAGGGTGTGTGGGGTTTTCTAAAATATAGAGCTTTACAATTTTAATCATTAAATATTTTACTTAAGGCCTAGGGAGTCAGGCTATTTAAAGTAAATTTCTTATAATAAGCTGTTATTATAGTCCGATATTTTTTCTAAAAAAGTATGGAAATATCCTTTGCGGGTAATTTACGTATAAAAAGAAAAATTTTTTAAAGTAAAGTATTACTCAACAAATTATAGAGTATAACTTCCTTTATATTATAATCTTACTTCACACTAGATATTGGAAAGTGCTACTTTTATTCAATGAAATTTAATCAGACCTCCACACATCATTAATTTTTTCCCTGTTGATAAAAACTCTATAATGTGTAGAGAAAGAAAAAATAAACTCTTGCATAAATATAATAATTGTTTTTCAATGTAGAAATCTGGTTGTTTTACTCTGATAATTTAGGTTTTAAGATAGCTTCTTCTAAATTCTTAATGAGCGGTTTTAGAGTATAGAGCATGGCTGTCTTGGGCTATTAAGCTGGAAACAGTGGAAATGCAAGGACGCTAGGATTCAGATCAACTTCTTGTGGAGTTTGTATTTCGGAAGATAATAGGATCACGAGCATGCCCGTTGGTATCTATAAATAAGGAGGTTTTATTGTGAAGAAGTATAGAGTGCATTTTTTTGTAATTTTATTATTGAAGTTATTGTATACTGGGAGTGCCGTAGCTATCCCTTATGGAGAAACACTAGATTTAGCAGAAACAGTATCAACTGTAGCTGTGGAAGCAAAGAGAAGTAATGGTAAAAATGTGAAGAAGAAACATCAGACGGCAGTTTTATCTGATCCTGTAGAAGATGTAAGAAAGTATAAATTAACAGGAAAGAAAGGGTATGAAAGAGTATCTTTTTTGATAAATCTGTTATTAAGCCCATTATATGCTAGAGCTTCTACAGGTGTTTGTTCTACAGAAATACCTTTCATTGGAAAAACAGCATCAAGTGGAGATTCAAATGCTCAGTGTTATGTAGGGGATCTATATGATGTAGCTCCTGATCGTCTCCAAGAGTATGCAGAGGCTAGAAGTTGGTATGAGCAGGCGGCAGATCAAGGATATGCCCCTGCTCAGAATAATATAGGAGTTTTATACCACGAAGGTCAGGTCGTGGCTCAAAACTATACAGAGGCTAGAAATTGGTGGGAGAAGGCAGCCGATCAAGGGTATGAAGCTTCTCAGTATAATCTGGGAATTTTATACTTCAAAGGTCAGGGAGTGATTCAAAACGATACAGAGGCTAGAAATTGGTGGAAGAAGGCAGCATATCAAGGACATTCAAAAGCTCAGTACAATCTGGGAGAGTTATACTACAATGGTTGGGGAGTGATTCAAAACGATACAGAGGCTGGAAATTGGTGGAGGAAGGCAGCTGATCAAGGAGATGAATATTCTCAGTACAGTCTGGGAACTTTATGCTACAATGGTTGGGGAGTTGCTCAAAGCTATACAGAGGCTGTAAATTGGTGGAAGAAGGCAGCATATAAAGGAGATTCAGCTTCTCAGTACATTCTAGAAGTTTTATGCGACAATAGGGAGTGTTAACTAAGCTATACAAAAGGTCTATAAGAAGTATGTTAATCATATTAATTTTAATTCACATATTGGATTTTTTGTTAAATGAATAAAAGATAATGGACTTGTTGGAGTAATAAATATAAATGAAATAGTAAAAGGTATATTTCAAAGCGATTATTTAGGTTTTTATGGGTTTAGAAAGTATAGTGACCAAGGATTAATGGTAAATGGCAAGATAATGAACGTTTTGAAATGACACTTGAAGATTATAAAGAGTTTTTTTTTGAATAACTTAAGCCCACTATAAGGGGTTGTGGTGCAAAGTAAAAGAGGTTATTATGGACTTGTTTTATTATCTTTAGAGCCGTGTCTTGAAGAATGAACTGTACAACTTTAAATATAGTCATTGGCATCCAGTTGAAAGTTTATTAGCAAGTACAAGCATTTTATTAACACTCTTAGTAGTGGAAGTTAATATCATGAATGTGCTTTAAGGTATAGAGAACAAAGCTCAGATGCTTTTCATAGTTAATATCGTCATCAGATAGAGCATTAAGATCTAGGATGTTATAGTAAACAAACTTGAGAAAGACTTTTGCATATGATAAAGTAAAAAGAAAAAATGTCCTATCCAGAAAAATTCAGAAGATCCGTTTTAGAATATGCAAAAAAAGGTCACACTTATAAAGAAACCTCCGAGGTGTTTTCAATAAGTCTAAAATCTATAGTACGTTGGACAAAGAAGAAAAGAGAGACAGGCAGTGTAAAAGATGCGCCTCCTAAGAGACCTTGGAAGAAATTGAATCCAGAGATATTGAAGGCCTATGTAGAAGAATACCCTGATTTAGTAGGCAAGGAATATGCAAACCATTTTGGCGTAAGTATAATGGGTGTATTAAAAGCTCTAAGAAGATTGGGATTTAGTCGTAAAAAAAAACAAA
>JAJRRM010000076.1 GCA_024279475.1 Alphaproteobacteria bacterium
GAGCACTGTACAAGACCTGGTCTAGCTCTTGCAACATCTACAAGGATATTATAAAGACCTCCCTTTCTAGAAGCTACTGTTAGTTTTCCTGAGAGGGTCGTTGCCAAGGCTCTTTCCATTACCTGGGCATATCCTAGATGCGCTGTATGATGTAAGTAATCATTACCAGGACCAAAGACGACTGTCTTCTCTCTCATCCCATTAATTCAGTTAAGTAGGACATAGGAGATTCTAGAGCTTCTCCAGGGCTTTCTCCTCGCTTTAAGTACTCTGAAAGAGTATAGCAGCAGGATTTTCAACAGCTACCTCGCCACCACCTCTCGATGAAAGCGGTGGGGTTTTGTCATCTCTCATTTCCTCCTCGCTAAACATAGCGTGGCTTATTGAAGAGACAAGTATCATAAGTGAATAAAATAAAGAAAGTTTTTTAAACATTATAAAATCCTAATAAAGGTAGTTATGTAAACTATATGTATCGTTCAGCAGTTCTGTTAGAAGTATAGAGGAGTTATTTCTAAAACTTCAAGGGAAATATCTTAATAATATTGTTGAATCAGATCATTTTATTTTTGCAACAGGTCCCTAAGAAGGATCTGTTGACATTGTCAATTACTTTAGTTACATGTGGAATATATTGAGATATAGACCTGTCGCGTATAATTTTACTAAATAATTAATAGAGGATTTTATTATGTTTAAGAAAACAACTTTAGCCCTGTCTGCTATTTATCTCTTAGCTGGTTTAGCTACCCCAGGCGTATCAATGGATAGGGGAGATGAAGGCGCTAAAAGATTTATCTCAAAAAAGAAAGAAGCTTCCTTGTCTTCTTTAGAGCAAGTTTTAAAGACTACCAGATGGAAACTAGGAAAAAAGAATATTGAAGACAATCAACCTAGGAAAATTCTAAGGACTGATCATCCAGAGGTTATAAAAGCATTAGGAACAGAGTTACTTGCAACTTATCCAGATCATGAAGCTTATTTAATAGATGCATATCTATTAATGAAGACCGTAGCGGAACAAGGATATGTACAAGCTCTTCTGATACTTGCTGAGGAAGAATACCAAGTTGTACAATACATTTTTGAGAAAGTATTTACTAAGAAGGAAATGCCCGGCTATACCGTAAATTTTAAAGAATTAAAAGCAGCTTTAGAAGAAATGGAAGAATAATAATAAGCATTTTTTAGATTAAATATGTGTACTGCAAATAAGGAGAGTTGAGATGAAAGGGTATAAGAAGCAAGTTCTGTTGGTTTTATTGTTAAGTGTGTTTTGTGTAGGGAAAGCAGAAGCTTCATCAGAGGGTAGTATGCCTAATATAGAGGAAGAACGAGGTATTTCACCTTCTAGAGGAAAAAAATGTAGAAAAAGGCAAAATGAAGAGGAAATGTTTCCTACAAAGGTTAAGATTTTACGATTTTCCGCAGAAAATCAGTATGAATTAGGAACAGTGTATTATGAAGGAGAAGAAGCTTCTCAAGATTATGAAAAAGCATTTATATGGTGGACAAGAGCAGCAAAGCAAGAATATGCCCAGGCTCAATATAAAGTAGGCGTATTGTATGAAAGAGGAGAAGGCACAGTTCGAGATATTGGAAAAGCATTGAAATGGTATAAGAAAGCAGCAAAGCAGGGCGTTGAAGAAGCTAAAAAAAGATTATTTATTTTGGAAAATAAATTATAACATGAAAAAGATTACTCAGAAGATGAATAAGTTGTTACGTTGCTTTTTATGGCCCTATCTATTAAATAGGGTAGGTATTCTTGAGTTTTTATATAAACAAGTTATAATAATCCCTAAATAAATTATACAGGAAGAAAAAATGCAGAATCCTTTTAAATTAGGAATTTTACTATTATCTTTATTTTTTATATTTGATATTCATATGGTTAGTGCAGCTCCTCCTAATGCCTATACAGACGAAACTCCCCAACGTTTTGTTTGGTCAAAAAATCCTGGGATCTAGGATCCTTCTGGAGAGCAGAAAGAACAGATGCAGATTATGCTCATCATTATGCTGAAAGAGCGGTAAGTGAACTACGAAGACCTCAATATCAGCATGATAACAGACAAATTCATCGTCTCTTTAGGCAAGCTAAAGAGCATGCTATACAGGCAAATATATTTCCACATCTTCGTTATAGCAATATAACTATAGATGCTTTAGAGGATTTAAGAAGAGCCTCTGAGCAAGATCTTGCGTGGTGTCCGTGTCTTAGAAAATTATGGGGGAGATGTCTATGAATGCTTTTAAAGGGAAGTATTATCGAGGAAAAATCATCTCCAGGGCTAGTTATAGGGAATTTGACAAATGTTTTTCTAGAGTTAAATTGATCATAAGGGCAGCTTATAAACATCAATACGAGCCAGCACTTGCCTCTTATCCTGAGTGAATTAACGTTAAACTAAAGGAAAAATACCCATGAAAAAAACTCTCTATTTTTTTTTAACAGGGGCTGCTCTATTAACTTTTTTCGTAGATTGTTTAGCAGTCTTAACGCCAAAGGAAGACGCCGCTTACCGTGACCTGGAAAATAGAAAGAAATTACACCGTAATACATATACTGGTGGAGGAAATGTACCGGCCAACAAAATAATGATAGAGTGTAATGTGTGCAACTGGACAGGTGCCCAGCTAAAACCAGGCCCTTACGAGGGATGTCCTAATAATGCGAAAGCCATACAAAAATACATTCAAGAACAACGCTTGGCGGCAGAAGGGGAGGGCCAGAAATTAAAAAACTTACAATTAAAGGTCGAAGAAGAGGGAAAACGTCAGATCGCTGTTCTAAAAAAAAAGGTTAGTAAATATAGTAAATTATGGAAGTCTTACGGCAGAAAGGTAATTGTAATCGAATCACAGAGGCAAGATCTGGAAAGACATAGGACTGATGCTATAAAGTTTTGCGTGAAGCACAAACTGGACTGGCCAACTGACTTATGCCCAAAGCCATCTGACTTCTGGAAGTTTCTTTAAAATTGCAGAAATTGTTATATGGGACTGTTAACAAAATAAGTTATATATCTTAGCTAAAACAATAAAACTAAGGAATGTAAAACCTAATTTATCAAAGCGCCCCGAGTCTTGAATGAATAAACTTTACTACTTATTCTATAGGACTCTTACTAATCCTTGAGGATAGGGCCCTGTTTCTAGCATCATTTCTTCCAGATCACGATAGCTAATGCCGTACTTACAATACCAAAGCACACATCCCAGAATGATTTCTCCTTGATAGTGTTTCCATTTAAAATCATTCATAGGTATATCTTCCTAATTTAAGTATTCAGAAACTTATCTTATGAAATTCTACTATTCTTTTCAACAGGGCTTTTATTAACCCATGAGGATCTATCGGTGTAGCTCCTCTATACCCATAGAGAAAACTCTCACCAACAGTCGTTACGTTAGATAAAGGGGATAAATCTTAGTTTTTAAAAATAGAATGTCCTTTATTCAAAAAAATATTGATATTTGAAGGTATTCATAAACACAATTTCTGAATTCAATTATCTAGAAACTTATCTCATCATATCCTTTTATTTTTGCAACAGGTCCTCCTATACTATAGTGCTTGCTATGAATCAGCATTTTATGATTTCTAAAAACATTGAAGAGAAAAACAACAAGAACCTTGTATATTTAATATAGGATGTTAATATTACAAGGTAATGATAAAAAGAGATTTATATAAAAAACTTAAGAATGCTTTAGAAAGGCAACCTGCTGTTATTCTTCTAGGTCCACGACAAGTGGGGAAGACTACGCTTGCCCTAGATGTTTCCAAAAATAAGGACGGGGTATATTTAGATTTAGAATCGTATTCAGATTTGAATAAACTTGAAGATCCTCTTCTTTTCTTTCAATCAAACAAAAATAAACTTCTTATTTTAGATGAAATACAACGTATGCCTGATCTTTTTCTAACACTTCGTGGCTTAATTGATGAAAGAAGAAGAGAGGGAAATAAAGCTGGTCATTACCTACTTCTGGGGTCTGCATCCTTAGATCTTATAAAGCAATCATCTGAGACATTAGCTGGTCGTGTAGCACAATTAGAACTTGCGCCTCTTAATCTTCAGGAAGTAATTAACGTTAAAGGAGCTAAAGATACACTATGGGTTAGAGGTGGTTTTCCGGAAAGTTTTATAGCAAACAGGGATGAGGAGAGCTATAGATGGCGTCTTGATTTTATAAAATCTTATTTAGAGAAAGATATTCCTCAGATGGGGCCAAATATTCCTGCAGAAACCTTAAGGCGCTTTTGGACAATGCTTGCTCATATGCAGGGAACAAATATTAATTTTTCCAAAATAAGTTCTAGCTTAGGCGTAAGTAATCCTACTGTCACTCGTTATGCAGATCTTTTAGTAGATCTACTACTTGTGAGACGCCTTCAACCTTATCATATAAATATAAAAAAAAGGCTCGTCAAATCACCTAAAACCTATATCAGAGATAGTGGTTTGTTACATGCCCTCTTAGGCATAAAGAATATGAATGAACTTCTTGGAAATCCGATAGCCGGATCTAGCTGGGAAGGTTATGTTATCGAAAATATTATTTCTTGTGTACCAGAATTTACGACACCTTATTATTATAAGACTTCAGCAGGAGCTGAGATAGATCTTATATTAGAGATGCCAAATAAAGAATTATGGGCAATCGAAATAAAAAAATCTTTAGCGCCTAAAATTAGCCATGGATTTTATAGTGCAGTTGACGATGTAAAACCTAATAAAAAATTTATTATCTATAGTGGAAACGAAAAATACCTAATGAAAAATGATATTGAAGTGATAGGGCTATTTTCGTTTCTACAAAAATTACATGTTTAGCATATGGTTTTTAGGCTCTGTTGCAAAAAATAAAGTAATTTAATGAGATATTTCTCTGATAGCCTTCTAATTTTCTGTTGACCTTGATGTTGTCTTAAGAACTTACTTTTTTGACATATAAGAGCTATAGGATTATTAGATACAGTGTCTTCTTGTATCTAATAATTAAAAAAAGAGCTTGGAAAATCCAAGCTCTTTTATAAACGAGAAAAACTGTTTAGTATCTTTTTTCAATAAATCTATCGGCTATTTTTCGTACAACAAGTGTATCTGCAATATAGTCATGTAGTCCTTGTTTACGTGGTGTAAATGCGATCATAATATATCCAATCATAAAAATACTGGCAGATACCCAAGATGCACAATAACGAACTGTCGCGCGGCCAAAAGAAATTCTCTCATTAGAGTAATCAGTGATCTTAAGGGAAAGCAACCTCATACCAGGTGTTGCTTGCCAATGAGAGCTTTTAAAGCCTGCTGTATAAATCCAGCAAAACCCAAGGGATATGATTGATAGAAGCATAGCTTCAGGCGAACTATAAAGATAATCATATGAAGGGTAGTGAATAGTTTGAAAATGAGTATATATACTTGTATCTAACAGCTTGTGAATCACTGAAACACAAATACCTATAATAATAGCATCAATAAACCATGCGACGAAACGAACCCAAAAACCAGCATATATCATAAAAACCTCCCTTTGTTGTTTTCTTAAAGTATACAGGAAGAAAACAGCATGTAAAATAAAAAATATAGTATTAGTATATATATTATAAGGGATTTAGTAAAAACTAACTAATATAGATAAAAATATTATTTTATATTTTACGTGCATTAGCCTCATTTTTAGAGGCATTTTATAAGTAAAATGGAGAAGTGACCTCCATAAAAAAATGGTGGGCGATGAGGGATTTGAACCCCCGACCCTCTCGGTGTAAACGAGACGCTCTCCCGCTGAGCTAATCGCCCTCATACGGATGTCTTCTTATATAGCGGTCTTGGGAATTTTTGCAAGAGAATTTTTATGTAAAGGGTAGCATTCCTTTCTGGAAATAGAGGGAAAGCTATGATATAGATGGTGTGTACTTTAGGAGGAGCAGTTCATTTATAAAAATATTTTTCAAGCCTATTGCTGGTTTTTTCTTTTTTTTCTGCTTTTAGGAGAGCCGGTTCAGGCAGAAATAGGGGTAGGTTTTTCGGTCTATAAATCTCCCAAGTATAGTGATATTTTTACTCATTTTGACTATATCTCTCCTGTGGCTCGAAAAGGAGGAAAGGTAAGGCTTTCTTCTGTGGGACGCGTTGAGTCTTTCAACCCATATTCTTATAAACTGTGGCCAACTGAGGGCATTTTTCGAACATTTTCTACACTTATGGCCAGAGCAGAAGATGAAATTGCTAGTGCTTATGGCTATCTGGCTTCAGGTGTGGAATTTTCTAAAGATGGAAGGTCCTTTGTTTTTTATATTAGACCAGAAGCTGTTTTCCATGATAAAAGTCCTATAACACCAAAAGATGTGATAGCTACTTTTGAAGCTGTGAACAAACCCTCTATGCCCCAATATAGTAGTATATTGCAGGGGATCATTAAGGCTGAGAAAGTGGGGGGAAATGGTGTAAAATTCACGGTAGAAGAAGGAAATAGTAAGGAAAAGGCTTTTTTGCTGGGGACAGAGTTATTTATTCTTTCTAAAAAAGATTTGGAGGCATTTCCTCTAGAGTCAAGTGAAAGGCACCTATATTTGGGATCGGGGCCCTATAAGCTGATTCCTCCTAAATCTTTGATGCATATAGAATATAAACGTGTGCCTCATTGGTGGGGAGAAAACTTGCCTGTAAATAAAGGGAAATATAATTTTGATATCATTTCTTATGATTTTTTTTATTCTTTCCAATCGTCTTTTCAGGCTTTGAAAGCTGGGGAAATAGATGTAAGGCAAGAGTACACAGCAGAGAGATGGAAAAGAGGCTATGATTTTCCAGCTATCCAGAAAGGTGACATAGAAAAGGTGCAATTTATGCATTCGAATACGTCAGATATGCTAGGTATTCTCTTCAATATGAGAAATCCTCTTTTTAAAGATATAGATGTAAGAGAGGCAATCTCTTTAATGCTAGATTTTGAGTGGATGAATAAGAATATTTTTGACAATAGCTATGAGCGGTTAAGTAGCTTTTTTACAGGGACAGACTTTGAAGCAAATAAAAAACCCTCTCAGGAAGAATTAGTTTTGCTGCGTCCTTATAAGGAGCAACTGCCAGAGTCATTATTTAAAAAACCCTTTGAAACATATAAGGGAAATGGAGAAGGATGCAGTCGTTACCGTATTAAAAAAGCTTCTAAACTTCTTAGAAAAGCTGGTTGGTATATGGAAAAGGGAAAGCTTACTCATAAAAAAACAGGGAAGATATTTAAAATAGATATTTTATTGCCATCAGCTTCCTATGCTCGCTTTATAAATAGCTTTGCAAAAAATCTAAAGCGCATAGGTATAGAAGCAAATTTAGAGGTAACAGATAAAGCCTCCTATAAAAGCCGTGTAAATGTTCAGAACTTTGATATGTTGGCTGGGGTTCTCTATCCGCTTTTTGAAATACCAGGTAATAAACTAGATTTATATTGGCATTCTAGACAGGCAAATAAAAAAGGCACAAAAAATCTAATAGGAGTTCGGGATTCTATAGTGGATGCTTTATTAGAAAAAATAAAAACAGCTAATACAGAAAAAGCCCTTATGCATGCTATGCGGGCGCTGGACCGAGTGCTTATTCATAGACGCTACTTGATCCCACAATGGAAATCAACAGAATATAAAATAGCTAAATCAAAATTTATTGAACGACCAAATAAAAAACTATACCATGGATTGGGGCTTGATACCTGGTGGTCTAGCTCAAAAAACTAATGAAAACGAAATAAGTAATAAGTTGATTTTTTATGGAAAAGCAGCCTCTTAAACAATTGTTTATCCTTCCCTTCACTTTTTTAGGTGCTTGCCTATTGTTAAGTAGCCTTGTTAAGGCAGAAAATACAGCAGCATTATCTATTTATAAAGCACCTAAATATGCCGAAAATTTTACTAGTTTTGAATATGCCTCTCCACAAGCACTTAAGGGGGGGAAATTACGCCTTTCTGCTTTAGGTAGTGCAAATTCTTTTAATCCATATTCTTATAAATTGTGGCCAACGGAGGGGCTTTACCGAACATTCTCTACGCTTATGGCCAGAGCAGAAGATGAAATTGCTAGTGCTTATGGCTATCTAGCTTCAGGTGTGGAATTTTCTAAAGATGGAAGGTCCTTTATTTTTTATATTAGACCAGAGGCTGTTTTTCACGATGGAACCTCCATAGAACCAGAAGATATAATTGCTACGTTTAATGCTATTAAAAAACCTTCTATTCCACAGTACAATAGTATTTTGCAGGGAGTTGTAAAGGCAGAAAAAGTGGGAAAACAGGGGGTGAAGTTCATAGTTGAAAAAGGCAATATCAAGGAAAAAGCTTTTTTGCTAGGAACAGAAATGTTTATCCTCTCTAGAACTGATTTAGAGGATTTTCCTCTGGAGATAAATGTAAAACATGTCTATTTAGGCTCAGGTCCCTACAAGCTTGTTCCTTCATCTTCTGTTACGCATATAGATTATATTCGCGTGCCAAATTGGTGGGGGGAAAACTTACCTGTTAATAAAGGGAAATATAATTTTGATATCATTTCTTATGATTTTTTTCATTCAATGCAAGCTTCTTTTCAAGCATTAAAAGCTGGTTTGCTGGATGTAAGACAGGAGTTTAAACCAGAACAGTGGGAAAAAGGATATGACTTTCATGCCGTAAAGAATGGAGAAATATATCTCCTAAATATTCCTCACTCACGGACGTCAGGAATGATGGGAATTCTTTTTAATATGCAAAAGCCTGTTTTTAAAGATATACATGTAAGAGAAGCTCTCTCTTTAATGCTGGATTTTGAATGGATCAATAAAAATATATTTAATAATAGCCTTGTTCGTTTACAAAGCTTCCATACAGGTACAGATTTTGAAGCTAGCTCTTCCCCTTCAAAAAAAGAATTGGAATTACTTCTTCCTTTTAAGAATCAGCTGCCAGAAAGCTTATTTAATAAACCATTCAGTTCTTGTAAAGGAATAGAAAAAAAAAGAGGCCGACGAGCATATATTAAGGAGGCTTTAAATCTTTTTAATAAGGCTGGTTGGTTTATGAAAAATGGGCAGCTTGTTCATGAAAAGACAAGAAAAGCGCTCAAAATAAGCATCCTTTTACCAACGCCTCTTTATGCTCAATTTATTAATGGATTTGCTAAAGAGCTTGGGAAAATAGGAATACAAATAGAGCTGGAAGTTATGGATAAAGCCACCTATAAAGAGCGTATAGACCTTCAAGATTTTGATATGCTTGCAGGTTCTTTTTATCCATTTTTTGAGGTGCCGGGTAACAAACTGAATTTATATTGGCACTCTTCACAAGCAAATAAAAAGGGAACAAAAAATTTAGCAGGTGTTCAAGATCCTGTGGTGGATTCTTTATTAAAGAAAATACAAACAGCAAAGACAGAGAATGATCTTGTTTATGCTATGCGGGCACTAGACAGAGTTCTTTTATACAGACATTATTTAATTCCACAATGGCGTTCAAAGGAATATAAGATTGCCCTTTCGAAATTTATTAAAACACCAGATCAGAAATTATATCATGGGTTTGGGCTTGATACTTGGTGGTTTATGTTGGAGAAATAAAAAAGGTATAGAGATGTAAGCAAGAGGTTTTAAACTCAGGATTATAAGAAAGCTAAACACCTTGTCGATGGAAAATTTTTTGGGAGAGCTTAATAATTACCTCTCATCTCTTAATTCTCAAATTTAAGAAGTTTTAGTACCATATCAAGGTTGCAACCATCTATACTCCCATCTTCCTCCACGGAGTTCTGCTGCCAATCGTTTGTGCATTCGATTGACGCTTCCACGCCAAAATTCTATACAGTCAATTTCTATAAAATATGCATGCC
>JAJRRM010000077.1 GCA_024279475.1 Alphaproteobacteria bacterium
CATCAGTTATACGAAGCGGGCGAGAAAGTTGGTGAAAAAGTATGGGAGCTGCCCATGCACAAACTCTTCGATTCCCATGTAATATCTGATGTAGCTGATATTAAAAATATTGGAAAAAAAGGTCTTGCTGGGAGTATTTCAGCAGCAAAATTTTTAGAGCACTTCATAAAAAAAGATACACCTTGGGCTCATATTGATATTGCAGGTGTCACTTGGTCTAACTTTTCAAGCCATATGTTTGAGAAAGGAGCTACTGGATTTGGAGTGAGGCTACTTGATGAATTTGTAAAAAAATATCACGAAAAAATATAAGCTAAAAAGATGACAGAAAATAATAGAATAGCCAAAAAAAAAATATCTGTAGTAGGCTATGTTTTTCAAGCATTACCTATTGAAAAAGCCTTACCAAAGCTTTTAGAAAAAATCCTTGACCAAAATCACAAAGTAATACTTAAGTTTGAAACATCTGAAGAATTGGAGCATTTTAATACATGCTTGTGGACCTACCATCCTAAAAGCTTTCTGCCTCATGGAAAAGATACAGCTGAGAACCCTGCAGATCATCCTATTCTACTAACAACATCATCAAGTTTCCTTATAAGTGCTCCCAATCAAGCTATAATAGCCATAAGCTTTTCTCTTGAAGAAATCCTTTCTCTAGCAAGCACCTCCTCTCCTTTTGAAAAACTTATTTGGATAAGCTCTTATTCTTTTACTGATAAAGATAAATCCTATCTAGAAATAGCTTCAAAAACTATCCCTATTTCTCTATATTTACAAAAATCAGATTCTACATGGCTTAAAAAAGATCTGTCTAGTTAATCAAATAAAAACATACTCTTTTTAGCTAAAGTATGTCATAAATTAATCTAACTAAAAAAGCTAATTTATGACATATTGGCCTGAATTTTTACTATTATTTACAGCCAACTTCATCAACCTGGTTAGCCCAGGTGCTGGAGTTACTATCACGTCTCGAAATGCATTTTTATATGGAAGAGAAAGTGGTCTTCTAACAGCTTTTGGTATTGTTGCTAGCTCTATTATTCACAAAGCTTACTCTCTCCTTGGTTTCTCTTGGGTCCTAAATATGTACCCCTCTTTATTTAGTGTCGTAAAATATCTTGGTTCTTTTTATCTAATTTATTTAGGCATTAACTGTTTTATAAATGGCCGGTCTATTCGTTATGAAAAGCCCGACAAATCAGAAAAAAAAGAAATTGTTAAAAAGCATAAACATATTAGTAAGTGGAAAGCTTTTCGCATTGGTTTTATTACTGATTTACTAAACCCTATGGCCTCCATTGTCTTTTTAAGCATTGTTTCAAGCACTATTAGCCCAAGTACCCCAACTTCTATGCTCCTACTCTATATGTTTCTACTTATCTGCTCATCTATCTGCTGGTACTCAACTCTAGCTATCTTTTTTTCAAATTCAAAATTGAATATTTGGCTTGATAGACATAAAACTATTATTGAATATTTAAATGGTAGTACCCTTATTTTTCTTGGTCTGAGGATTATTTTGTAGAAATATTGTCTTATATTTAGGGATTTTTTACTTGGCACAAACCTAAAAGATTGCTAACCATATAAGGTATCGTGCGCCTCTAGCTCAGTTGGATAGAGCATCGGCCTTCTAAGCCGAGGGTCGTAGGTTCGAATCCTACGGGGCGCACCATTTTTTTCACCTTTTATTTTTTATAGAGAATATACATTTTCTATAAAAAACAGTACAATTTAAACTTGTATGAAAAAAGAAAGTCAAAGGGACATGAAAAAATATATACTACTACTAACTATTTTTTTAGCTATAGGGCTAAATAACGCATCTAAAGCTTTAGATGCTGTATTTAGAAAAGATACTCAAATAAGAATGGTAGAGGCTGTGGGTAAATCCGCAAATAAAGAAAGAAAAAAGCAAAGAAATAAAAAGATAAAAGACTTGAAATCTGAATTAAAGGTAGCAAAAGCTGAACAGGGAGCAGATGATTTGGATAAAAAATCTAAAACGACGAAAAAATAATAACTTTCTCTTTTTTATAAGAATTTTTAAAACATCTGCTGAGGATTAAATACTAGTCGGAAAATGCCCCATAAAGCATATTTATCTTTTGGCAACTTAAGTGGCACACAAGATGGATGTTTAAGAGCTCTTAAAGCCGCCTCAGCTGCTATCTTATATGTATGATCTCTCTTCATTCGATTCTGATCAACAACTTCAGCTGATTTAATGCGAGCATCTGGCTTTAGCACTAAATCAATTTCCACTACAATTTCTTCTGCTCGTTTAATACCCGCTGGCGGCGTCCAACAACTAGCTAACTGGCGACGTAAAATATCTATATCGCTTATTGTAAAAGCCTCTGCATCCTCTGTTACTTTATTGGGTTTTGTGTTATCAGCTTTTTTATCTTTCTCAACATCCAGGTCTTTTTCTCGCATATCAGATACTGCCTTTAAAACATCATCAAAAGCATCTGGTTTCTTCTTTGGTTGAGATAAGTTAACGTCTATAATAGTTTTAGGCTTCTCTTTTATTTTTTCTGGAAGGAGCGGCTTTACTTCTTTTTTTTGTATGGGATTCTTTTTTTCTTTTTGAGAAAGATCCTCTGGATTGCTTTTAGAAACAACTTCCTTTGGCCTTACCTTTAATTCTGGCTTCACTTTAAGTTTCTGAGGCTTTGGTTTAGGAATAACATTAAAAACTTTTGATTTCCCTTTCTCAGGTTTTTTAGCTTTATTCTGCTTTTTCATGCGCGTTTTATCTGCAATATCTACTATTTCAATATTAACAGATTCTGGATTAAATGTTACTGGCTGCCGCTGCCACAAGAAACCCAGTGCCACCATTAATAGGAGGATGCAATGGATAATACCAGAAATAATGTATCCAAAAGCCACAGATAAATATCCTACTTCATTTCTTACGTTTTACGTTTTGTTTTTTTTTTATTTTCTTTTTTTGATCAGTTATAAAAGCAAATTTTGTAAATCCATTAGAAGACAAACTCCCCATTATAACCATCACACTACCATAATTAAGCTCTTTATCTGCCCTTATATATATTTTTACATCTGGGTTATTTTTTGTAACAGCCTGTAAATGTGCAATAAGATTTTTTTGGCTTGTTTTCCTTTCCTGCACAAAAATACCCCCATTCTTTTTCAAGGTAATAGTTAAAGGTTCTTTCTGATCTGTAAGCGCTTTTGCCTGCGTTTTTGGAAGCTCTACTTTAATGCCAACTGTTAGCATAGGTGCTGCTACCATGAATATAATCAAGAGCACTAGCATTACATCTACCATGGGGGTAACATTTATTTCAGAAATAGGTTCGCTAGAAGAAGCTCTACGACCCCCAGAAGAGCTTCTACGTCGTTGCATATGGTCTGGAATAATATTAAAAGTCATAAATCTTTTCTTCCTTATTTTTCTTTGGGTGCATCATCTATCTGACGTGATACAATATTTAAGAATTCATCTACAAAAGACTCAAGGTTAAAAGTATACTTCCTGATACTATGAGAAAGAATATTATAAAAAATAACAGCTGGTATAGCCGCAAACAAGCCAAAAGCGGTGGCAAAAAGCGCTTCAGCAATACCTGGAGCAACAACAGCTAAGTTTGTGTTTTGATGCACTGCTATAGATTGAAAACTACTCATTATACCCCATACAGTACCAAACAACCCAATAAAGGGTGCTGAGCTTGCTAGAGTAGCTAGAAAAACAAGCCCTTGTTTTATAAAAATTATTTCTTTTTCCACAGAAAGGCGCATTACTCTCTCAATTCTTTCCTGCAAAGAAAAACTTACAATATTCATCATATTTTTTTTCTTTTTTCTAGGATTTGTGCTTTCTTTCCACTCAGTCATACCTGCACAAAATATCTCTTCATAAGGATCTTGTGGGTTACGAGAAATACGATCATGAAGGCTTTCTAAAGATTCTTCATTATAAAAAATTTTGTTAAATTTCTCAGCCTGACGCTCCAGTTTCTTCATTTTACGTATCTTATTGGCTATAATTGCCCAGGAAATAATAGAACCAAGCAGTAAAATTAATATAACTACTTGAACAGCAAAGTCAGCATGAACAATAAGCCCCCATAGAGACATATCTATATCCGCTGCTGATTTTCCAATAGCTTTTTCAATAATTTCAACAGCTCCAGAGGCTGCGACAGCTGTTAACATTTTTTTCTCCTTTTTATATTTTTAGGGGCAATCTTAGTAAGCATATTATAATTATGTACTTTCAAAGCATCTCGCACAACACCCCAAATGCGTTGAGGACGATTTGTTTTTAAATTTATAAAAGCCAGATCAACAATTATTTTAACCACGACAACTTCTTTTCTATATATTTCTTGCTTTAAAGTAATCCTTGCTCCTTTTAAATCTTCCACCGTCGTATAGACTGTTAGAAGATCATCCAAACGAGCACTCAGTTTATAATCAGCAACACACCGGACTACAACAAAACTTAATTGTTTTTCTTTTAAAATATTTACATGATCAATACCAAGAGACCTCCAATATTCCGTGCGCGCCCTGTCAGCAAATTTCAGATAATTAGCATAGTAAACTATGCCTGCTGCATCTGTGTCTTCAAAATAAACTCTTAAAGAAAAAGCATGGGTTGTCATAAGCACTTACCCTTTATTCTCATTGCTACGAAAATCTATTAATTCTTTAATCATACCAGCTGGAGGATCTAAACCCAGATGCTGGTAAGCAACACTCGTTAATTGGCGGCCACGAGGTGTGCGCTGCAAAAAACCTTCTTGTAACAAGTATGGCTCTACAACATCTTCTAAAACATCTCTTGGCTCAGATAAAGCAGCCGCCATGGTATCTATACCAACAGGACCCCCAGCATAAGCAAAAGCTATTTGATTCAAATAACGCTTATCTGCAGAATCTAAACCTTTATGGTCAACTTCCAAACGTTTTAAAGCCTTATCTGCTACTTTATTTGTAATAGGGAGTGTTTTTTCAACCAAAGCATAATCACCCACACGACGCAATAATCGACCAGCAATTCGTGGTGTCCCTCGAGAACGCTGAGCAATCTCTGCAGCTCCTTCACAAGTTAACTCTATAGAGAGCTTTTTCGATTGGGTTATAATAATTTCTGCAAGTTCTTCTGACGTATAGAACTGTAAACGAAGAGGTATACCAAATCTTTCCCGCAAAGGCCTTGTCATAAGTCCCGCTCTTGTAGTAGCACCTATTAGAGTAAACTGTGCTAAATCAATACGCAAGGAGCGTGCAGATGGCCCCTCACCTATGACAAGATCTAGGTGGTAATCTTCCATAGCAGGATATAAAACTTCCTCTACAATAGGATTAAGACGGTGAATTTCGTCTATGAAAAGAACATCTCGCGGTTGAAGATTAGTCAGCAAAGCTGCTAAATCACCTGCTTTTGAAAGAATAGGGCCTGAAGTTGCATGAAAATTTACACCCAGTTCTTTCGCAACGATATGCGCTAAAGTTGTTTTACCCAAACCTGGAGGTCCATGAAAAAGCGTATGATCCATAGCCTGTTTACGCTGTTTTGCTGCTTCAATAAAAATTTTCAAATTTTCTTTTGCTGAAGATTGTCCCAAAAAACCATCTAGGCTTGTTGGGCGAACTGTATGAATAACAGCTATATCTTCTTCTTGATCATCCGGAGAAGTAAGACGTTCTTTTTTAGTGTCTTTTTCTATCATAATAGATTATCTCCTGATGCTACCATAGGGGACAGCCTGCGCAACGTCGCCTTAATAAGATCCTGAGAAGAGTCATAAATAATTCCCTCTTTCTCGTTTTCCTGGCAGATTTGATGAATCATGGAAAATATATGATTTTTTTCATAACCTAAAGCTTCTAGAGCAAGAATCGCTTCTTGCTGGAGTAGTTCAAATCCAGAATCACTAGCTAGTTTTTGATCTTCTTTACTTGATTTCTTCTTTTTTATTAATTCTCCCCCCTTTTTCTCTAGATTGCTGTCAGTCTTAGCTAAGGAAATAGTCTCTAGTTTTTCTAGCTTGTCTTTTAACTCATTAAGTAAGCGTCTAGCTAGCTTAGGGCCAACACCTTCAATAGCTATAAGAGCTTTTTGATCATCAGATTTCAATATCCATAACAATTTAGAAGACGGATAGTACCCCAATATAGCCAATCCTACTCTAGGTCCAACACCTTGCACTGTAAGTAAAATCTCGAACACGTCCTTTTCTTCCCGGGATATAAACCCAAATAAATGAGGCTGATCTTGACGAAAAAGAAGCAATGTTTCAAGTTTAATAGGATTTCCTATACTAGGCATTTTACTCTGAGTTTGAGAGGAAACATAAACCTCAAATCCAAGTCCCTGAACGTTTATAATAACACCATTGGAACTTGTTCCTTCAAAAATACCTTGGAGCCTAGCTAACATGTAATTCCTTTTTAATTCACAACATACCTAATATGCATCATAGCAGTTTTCTAAATTTTCACTAGAGGGCGCTTAAAAAAAACCAGAAGATCCTCATGGGTTAATAAAAGCCCTGTAGACTAAGCATGTGAAATACTTAAAGTTTCCTATGATTATTCAGCAACTTCTGTTCTGGTTCTTTAACAGATCCATCTCCATTAACGTAATAGTCTCGAAGCTTAGTAAGAATACAACTTTAAGATTCACTAATCAGCATTAATTCTTCCAGAAGATTTTTTACGAGAGGATAGCGTATATTTCTATCACGCATAGGATTAAGTAACACAAGTTTATGATCAGGGCGCAAACGCAAGAGACCTTTTTTATTCATAATATACTCAATAAGGCCCAAAGAATTTGAGAATGTATTCTTATAAAATGATATAATAGCTCCTTTTGGTCCTGTATCTATTTTTTCTATATTCAATTGTGATGCCAAAAGCTTTAACTGCATAAGCTCTAGCATACTTTTAACTTCTGATGGCACAGGGCCAAAACGATCATGAAAGTCTTCTTCTAGTTGATAAAGTTCTTCCGATTGGCTACAATTTGCTAATCTACGATACAAACGAAGACGAAGGTTTAAATCCTCTATATACGTTTCTGGAATATAAGCATCTGTGCCTAGATTAATTTGAGAAACTACCTCAAGCTTTTTTTGTTCCTGAAGATCTTCTCCTGTACATTTGTTCTTAGCAGTAGTCACAGCTTCTTTCAGCATTTTCTGATATAGGTCTACGCCTACTTCCTTCACATGACCCGCTTGAGCCTCACCCACCAGATTTCCTGCCCCGCGAATATCCATGTCATGAGTAGCAATACTAAACCCTGCACCCAAAGCATCCAACGACTGCATAACCTTCAAACGTTTCTTAGCATTTACCGTTAACACCTTACCCTGACTTAGCGTAAAGTAGCAATATCCACGAACTTTACTTCTTCCAACACGACCTCTTAATTGATACAATTGAGCCAGTCCAAACATGTCTGATCGATGAATAATAAGCGTATTTGCTGTAGGAATATCAATTCCCGACTCCACAATGTTTGTGGAAAGAAGAACAGTATATATACCATCATAAAAATCTTGCATAACGTCTTCCAAATCTGCTGGATTCATTTTTCCATGCGCCACAGCTATTTTCATATCTGGAACTAATTCTTCCAACTTTTTACGCACAGCACCTATATCTTTTAACCGTGGACAAACATAAAAAACCTGTCCTCCTCTATAATATTCTCGCAGCAGCGCTTCACGAATAATCATTTCATCATAAGGCATAACAAAAGTCCGCACTGCTAATCGATCCACAGGTGGTGTAGCTATAAGGCTCATAGGTCGAATGCCTGCTAGGGATAGTTGCAATGTCCTGGGGATTGGTGTAGCCGTTAATGTTAAAATATGTACTTGAGGCGCTTTTTTTTTAAGAAGTTCTTTTTGAGTAACACCAAAATGCTGCTCCTCATCTAGTATTATAAGACCTAGGTCTTTAAATTCTAATCCTTTACCAAAGGCTGCATGAGTAGAAATGACAATATCAATTTCTCCCTTCTGGCAAGATTTTTTAATAGCCTTAACATGAGCTGGCTTTATAAGCCTTGATATTTGACCTACTTTTATACCAAAAGAACTAAAGCGATCATAAAATGTTTTGTAGTGCTGACGGCATAGCAAAGTAGTTGGCACAACAACACATACTTGTTTTTTATAACTACTTGCTACGAAAGCAGCTCTTAATGCTATCTCTGTCTTACCAAACCCTACATCTCCACACACCAAGCGATCCATAGGAATTCCTCGCGAAAAATCTTCTAGCATATCTAATTCTGCTTGCTGCTGATCGGGTGTTAATTCATACGAAAAACGAGCACAAAATTCTTCATATAGTCCCTCTAATGGCAACCAGGAATCTACTCTTTCAACATATCTGTCAGCCGCTGTTTTTATAAGTTTATCAGCAATATCCATCAATTGTTTTTTTACACGTTGTCGTTTTATGCGCCAAGCTGTGCTTCCCATTCTATCCAATGTAACAACAGAATCACTATCACTATATCGTGTTACCATATTCAAGTGCTCAACAGGCACAAGCAACTTGTCTCCACTAGCATAACCAAGTTCTAGAAAATCATGGGTAAATCCACTTATAGAAAGTGTTTTTAATCCGTGATAAATACCAATACCATATTCTGTGTGCACAACATAATCATCTTCAGAAAAACTGCTTAGTTCACTAAGAAGCTCTTCTGGAGATCTTTTTATCTTAGAAGGTATAGAACGCTTTATTGTACCTAAAATATCTTTATCAGTAATAAAGCAAAACTCTTCTCCTACAAACCCATGCTCCAAAGAAGAAACAATTGTTAAAATATTATTTTTCTTTTTTGAAAGGGGTTCAAAAGGTGAAAAAATTATGTCTCTATCTGCATCTTTTAGAGCATCTTTAAGACGCTGGACGCGTCCCTTAGAACTACCTGATACGACACATATTCTTCCTTCTGCTTGTTGCCTTTTTATATATTCAACCACATGATGGTAAAGAGTTTTTAAATCTCTAGATCTCTCCTCTTTAGGTATCCCAGTTCTTCCTATGCGTTCTTTAGAAAAATCATATCCATTTAAGCCTCCAGCATTATAATATCCGTGCTTAGCATCTGTAAAATAGCTACCTTCCTGTAAAGACCATTTGGGTACCGACGTCCACCATTCGCGCCATTTTTTAGAAGAAAAATATAACTTAACTGGTTCTAGAGCTCTATAAGTTTCTTCATTGTCCAGAGGTGAAATATTTCTACGTTGATAGTTTTCATCTATCTCATCTAAAAATTTCTCAGCTATAGCTTCTATACCTTCTCCTTGCACTATCCATTGCAACGATTTTGGTAAATAATCTCTAATAGAAGACATTTCATCATAAAACAGTGGCAACCAATGCTCTGCTCCTGGCATAGGACGCCCTGCCAAAATAGATTGTACTACATTATCCCGTAAAGCTGGCACACCAAAAGTTTCTCTATATTTTTTTCTAAAACCATGCAAGGCACTTTCTGTATAAGGAACTTCACTAATTCCTCCTAATTTGAGAGCGTCCAAAACTGTATCACTGCGTTGCGTTGCGGGGTTAAAAGTCTTAATGCTTTCCACTTCTACATCAAAAAAATCCAAGCGAACAGGATTATTAGCATCTGATGGATATAAGTCCATTAACCCCCCTCGAAGGGCATAGTCTCCTGGCTCGTACACCGTATCTACACGCCTGTATCCCTGAGCCTCACAAAACTGAATAAGTTTTTCCCGTGAAAAAGAGTCTCCAGATTTAACTTCTACAGACTTACTTACAAAAGAAGAAGATGAAGGTACTTTTTGAATTAGGCCTTCTGGTGTCGTCAAAAAAACCCATGGTTTATGGGATCTTTTCTTAAGAATTTGCAACTGCGCTAAAGCCTTAACACGAGAGGCGCTAATATACGACTTTGGTGACAATCTATCATATGGAACACAATCCCACGGAGGAAGGGAAACGCAAGGTAAGGCAGGATAAAACAAGTGAAAAAGCTCCTCCAACAAGTTCAATTCTTCTATACCTTTTACTATAAGACCTACTGGTTTTTGAGCACTGAAAATAAATTTTCCTAAAGCATAAACATCATATCCACATGGCATACCTGTGATTTGTGATTCTTTATGCCATGGTAAATTTTGTAACAAGATATTTAGCTGAGGAGTAAACATATAATAGGTGTACCAATTTTTATATCTCTAGATTGCTCTTAATTCTGCCCTGGAATACCTTTTGTGGTGGAATATTCAAAATGATATGCTTTTCCTGGATATACTAAACTATAACACTGGTGAGAAGCTAAAGCTGCTTCACTAAAGCCTGTAAGAATAAGTTTCATCTTACCCTCATACGCAGCAATATCACCAATGGCATAAATACCCGGAACAGTTGTTTGCTGTGTGGTTATATCGACTTTTATATGATTTTTTTCTAAACCTAGACCCCATTTTTCAATAGGACCCAGCTTCATTGATAAGCCATAGAAAGCTAACATACAATCAGCCTCTAATAGACGCTCTTTTCCTTCCAGTGTTCTTACAAAAACACCTGTTAACTGTCCTTTTTCTTCATCTCCTTGCAAAGCATGCAATTGATACGGCGTAACAAATTCCAACTTTCCTTGAGACTCTAGAAGTTCTAATCGACGAATGCTTTCTGGCGCTGCTCTAAATTTATTTCGACGGTGTACTATATAAATCTTTTCTGCTTTTTCTGCCAACACATTTGCCCAATCTACAGCAGAGTCACCTCCTCCAGCAATTACAATTTTTTTTCTGGAATAATCATCTGAGCGAATTACAGCATAGGAAACTCCCTGCCCTTCAGGTTTCCCCTCGTAAAGTTCTAGTCCCTTCATTGGTGGACGGTTAGGACCAAAAGCACCAACTCCAGCAGCGATGATTATCGCCCTGCAAGTGATTTTCGTTCCCTCAGATGTTTTTAAGCTAAAGGTGCTTGTTTCTTCATCTTTTTGAATATCTATTACCTGTTGTTTCAGGTGAAAAGTAGGATTAAATGGCGCTGCTTGCTCTACAAGACGCTCAATTAAATCTCCTCCAGAAATTTTTGGCCAAGCAGGAATATCATAAATTGGTTTTTCAGGATATAAGGCAGCACACTGACCTCCCACTATATCCAAAGCATCCACTACATGCACTTTCATATTCATAATGCCACATTCAAAAATAGAAAACAAACCAACAGGACCTGCTCCTATTATAACAACGTCTGTCTTATGAACATTGCCAGCAGGTGCAAATAATAAGCATTCAGCAGCATGGAAAGCAGTCATAAAATTATTCCTTTATTTTCTATTAAGTGTTATGTATTCCATAAGTCTCATTGATTAAGCAAGCCCTTTTATGAACACTTCTTTATTTTTAACCCCTTTTACAATAAACACCGTCCATTTAGAAGACCTTGGCAAAATTTGCTCTGCTCTTATACCCTTCTTAAAAAAACAAGACGTTATTGCACTATATGGAACCCTTGGCGCAGTAAAAACAACTTTTACGCAGTATCTATTGCAGCAAATGGGAGTAGATAAAACTACCGTTACAAGTCCCACTTTTACCTTAGTACAGATTTATACTCCTGAAAAAAATCCTCCACTATGGCATTTTGATTTATATAGATTGACACACCCAGAAGAAATCTATGAAATAGGGTTAGAAGAAGCATTATCTACTGCTATAAGTGTTATTGAGTGGCCAGAAAAACTAGGGCCTTATCTGCCACAGAATCATCTAGCTATTTATTTAGATTTTAACTCAACCGAACCCAACGCGCGAACACTAACCTTCATTCCACAAAACGCTTGGATAGAAAGATACAATGAACTTATCAACAGCCTCTCATCACTCAACACTTAAGACCTACCTTGCTGGAACAAAGTGGGGAAAATGGACAGCTGTATTATGTGCAGCAGACTGTTCCCATCGAGCCTACTGGCGTCTAACAGATCCTGAGAACATTGCACAAACTCGTATTGCTATGGTAGCACCCCCTGCTCTTGAAGAAACGGGCCCTTTTATTTATATCTCTTCTTTATTAAAAAAAGCTAATCTTCACCCCCCTCATATTTATTATAATAACAAGGAAAGAGGCCTTTTAATTCTAGAAGATCTCGGCTGCTATACGTATCGTCAAATTATTACTAAGGATTCTAAAAAATTACCTGAAGTTTATACTCTTTTTAATAAGGTCATAAAACATTTGCACGCTTATTTTAAAGAGACACCTCCCCTGGGTATATCCTCCTATACCGAAGAACTATTTTGGAAAGAAATAGAAATTTTTCTCACTTGGTACTTTCCCTATACAAATGCACCTGCTCTTACTTTAGAGGCTAAAAAATCTCTAAAATCTATCCTAAAAAATCTGATAAAACAAGCACTTCAGGTACCTTTTTCTTTATCTTTACGAGATGCCATGATTGATAATTTTATGTATTGTCCCAAGGAAAAAGATCTTCATCGATGTGGCATCCTTGATTTTCAAGATGCTCTTTGGGGACCTATTACTTATGACCTAGCTTCTATGTATCATGATGCTCGTTTCGACGTGCCAGAACCTCTAATAGAACGTTTGCTTCAAAATTATCTAGCAGATAACCCTTCTCTAAATAAAAAAACCTTTATGGCATCTTTTTCTATTCTTTCTGTTCAACGAAACCTTAAAATTCTAGGTATTTTTTCTCGACAAATGTATAAATACAATAAACCTCAGTACTTACTACATATTCCTCGGATTTGGCGTTGGTTAGAAAAAGACCTTCTTCACCCGTCACTATTACCCTTGAAAAGCTGGATAGATACTTATATGAAGCCTGCCCATAGATGTATACCCTCCAAACCTATTTCTACAAAGTCCTCTATTGATCAAGCCATGATTATGTGCGCTGGATTTGGCAAACGCCTTTTTCCTATTACAAAGGAAGTACCAAAACCACTTCTTTCAATAGCAGGTACGACAGCTCTTGGGTGGCTCATAGAGAAATTACGTTCTCAGGGTGTTCGCAAGATAATTATAAATACACACCACCTAGAAGAGAAGGTGAAGGAATATATTAGAAACTACGATGCCGTAGATGTAGAGTTTATTCTTAATTTTGAACCAGAATTATTAGGTACAGGGGGAGGCATTTATAACGCTTTACCTTATTTCAATAGCAAGCCTTTCTTTGTTCTAAATTGCGATATGATTTGGTTAGGGAATGAAAATCCTCTTGCTAGCTTGGCTTCTTTATATAAATCTGAAATGCCTATTATTATTGGCCTTACTACCCCCTCTCAAATACTCTGTTTAAATAAAACAAATGGTTATTTATTTAATAAAAACAATCAACCCTATCGCGTAAAAAAAACAACTTCCGAAACAGCACCCTACATATTCACGGGCGTCCGTATTATGCATCCAAACCTCTTTAATAATTTAAAAGTATCCTCTGCTTCCTTTAGTATATTAGAACTTTTTGACAAAGCAGAAAAAAATACTCAACTTTATACTCATATATACAACGACAAGATTTCTTGGTGGGATTTAGGTGAGTTAGATAGCTTGAAAAAAACACAATCTTATTTCAGCTCTTCTTTTAAAAATCCCTCTATAAACACTCTAGAAACTTTATGAGTTTTCTATGATCAATATATGGACACTTCCCCCAGAAGCTAACTTGCTTCAAATTCTATCTAAGCGTATTGGTGAAATTGATAATAACGATCAATGTAATAGTATCTTTAGTGTTCCCAACTCCCTTGTTTTTATGCCCACACGTAGATCTTGCCGCTTGTTAGAAAAAACATTTCTTCAGACTTCTTCTCAGAAAAGCGTTCTTTTACCCTCTATCATGCCTATTGGTGACCCAAATATAGAGCTACTTCCTGCACATTCGCTCTCTTCTATTTTACAAGGAGCTCTTCCCCCTAGCGCCAAGAGCTCTCTCCAACAAGAGATTTTAGCTACCGAACTTTTGCAATCACTCCCTATATTTAAATCATTGCCTTGGCATCAATGTCTTTCTCTTTCACAGGACCTTCTAGGATTTTATGAAACAATAACAACTCAAGGCATTAATCCTTCTTCTCTTCAAATCTCCAATATTGTCCCCGACAGCTCTCATGGTCAACATCAGATCCAGTTTCTAGAGATATTTCTTCAACAATGGCCTCAAATTTTGAAGGAAAATAATCTTATAGATAGAGGCTCTTTCCGTTACAAAATTCTACACAATTTATCTACGAATTGGCTTCTATCACCTCCTGAGATCCCTATCTTTGCTATTATTTCTGCTGGCTGGATTCCACCTGTTATGAACCTTCTTCAAGCTCTTCTAAAATCACCAAAAGCAGAAATATGGATACATGGTGCCCCAACACCTCTACCAAACGATCAATCGTTAAAAGATCTATCAGAAACACATCCTTTTTCATATCTAAAAATATTCTGCCAGCAATTAGGCATACTACCATCTTCTCTTCGTCCTTATCCTTATACGCAAATTATAGCAAAAAGAAGTACAATCCTTCTTCCCGTTTTTTTATCAAAAGAGAAGAAAAAAACATCTACTCCTTTTGATAAAAATCTTTTTAAATCAGTAAATCTTCACAGGTGTTCTACTCAAGAAGAAGAAGCTCAGATAATTGCTTTAAGTTTACGAGAGACTTTAGATACCCCTCTCAAAACAGCAGCATTAGTAACCCCTGATCGGACTCTTGCTAAACGTGTACAAGCACACTTGCAACGATGGAATATTTCAGTGGATGACTCTGCTGGAAAGCCTCTTAATGAAACACCCTTTGCTCAAGTATGTCTTCAAACCTTAGACTTATTGAAACCAACGATAAGTTTTTTCTCTTTTTCAAGCATATCTAATGCCCCTTTTATAAAATCTGATTTAAAAATAAACTCTGATATTTTAAAAAACAACCGCCAACATCTAACAGAAATCTCTCTGGAAGCCCTTATAGAAAAAACCCCTCAAGCTGAATACTGGTCTAATATTTTTCTTTTAAAAAAAGATATTTTCAAAACAACCTCTGCCCCCACTAAAGAGTGGGTTATCAAGTATCTTACCTGGATAGAGGCTATGATAGAAAAAAAAGCTTGGCAGTCAGAAGAAGGTAATGCCTTTATTCAAGCTCTTCAATCATTCAAAAACATAAAAAAAATACTTACTAAATATGAGTTTTTTCAGCTGTTAAATGCACATATTTCCCAGCAAACTTTTCGTACTCCAAAGGGAGATCATCCACGATTATTTATTCTTGGTCTTAGAGAGGCACGCCTTATTCACGTGGATAAAATAATCTTAAGTAGTTTAAATGAAGGCAGCTGGCCATCTCCACCTATGCAAAATATGTGGCAATTCCTTCAAATTCAAAAAGAACTTGGCCTTCCTACTGGTGCCACTAAAATTAGCCATGATGGTTTTGATTTTTGGGTGAATATAAATGCTGCCCCGGAAATTCTTCTCACGCGTTGCATAAAAAATGAACAAGGACCAACAATTCCTGCACGTTGGCTCAATTACCTACAATTATATCTTGAAAAGCATGAGATGGAGCTAAAACCTTCACTTTTTCTAGAAAGAGGGTTGATCTCTTTACAAGAGCATCATATCCCTATAAAAAATTCTAAGCAGCCTGTTGCAATAGTGACTTTAAAAAATAAGCCTAATAAATTATCCGTTACTCAGTTAGAAAAGTTTTTAAAAGACCCCTATCTGCTATATTGTCAAAAAATTCTTTCTCTTCACCCCTTGCCTGATATAGATAAACCTTTAAGTGCTTTAGATTTTGGAATTCTGGTGCATGCAGCTTTAGAAAAATACACAAAAACGATGCCTTTACCTCCAACTGAAGCATCCTTTTTAAAAAGTGTACAAGGAGTTTTATCGAAAAAAGCACCTGGTTCTTTTGATAATCCTTTTTGGCGAAAGCGATTAGAGAGACTAGCTACATGGATTATTCCTCAATTAAAAACTGTTCAGGAAAATAGTAAAAAAATTTTCCCTGAGCTGTGGGCTAACCTACCTGTAGGAAATAACCTCACCTTATTTGGAAAAATAGATCGATTAGACTATCTATTAGGAGACTTTTCTATTATTGACTATAAAACTGGTACACCTCCTACACAAAAGGCCGTAATTGAAGGAAAAAATTTACAGCTACCTTTAGAGGCTATTTTAGCTACAGCTTATTTAAAAGATAAAAACCCTCATTTAAAAACACCTGTTGTTCATCAGTTAGCTTATTGGTTTTTGCATCATCAATCTCCCCAAATTATTTCTTTTGAAGGAGAAAATCTTCTCAAGGCCTTAGAGCAAGCACATAAAGCATTACAAATTGTAAAAGATTCTTGGTTAGAAGAAATCACTATATTTGAAGCACCAGATATCTGTTCAGATTCTTTATATACACCTTTAGAAAGACAGCAGGAATGGAAGAAATGAAACTATACCCAAAATCTTCTTTCTCTAATAACTATAAACTCACACCTCAACAACTAGCTTCTAGCCCAGATTCTAGTGTTTGGGTTAATGCTTCTGCAGGTTCTGGTAAAACCAAAATACTTACAGATCGTCTTTTACGCCTCTTGTTAAAAGGAACGGATCCCTCTCAGATTCTATGCTTAACTTTCACACGCACTGCTGCTTCTGAAATGACAGAAAGGCTTTATAAAAAATTATCTCAATGGGCACAAGTAGACAACATCACGCGAAAGTCACTTTTAGTAGAACTTTTAGGAAGAGACCCTTCCAAGGCAGAGTTAGAAAAAGCAGAAAATTGCCTATATATTGTACGAGACCATTTGCCCGGTATTGCTCTGAAAACTTTCCATAGTTTTTGTCAAACACTCCTACAAAAATTCCCTTTAGAAGCTAAAGTACACCCTGGATTTTCTTTGATAGATGAAAAGCAGCAGCAAAAAGAACTTCAGAACCTAAAGCAACAAATCCTTTATACAAAAACTCCTTTAAATTCAACTTTAGAGGTACTAGCTGACCTTATACCAGAGAGTTCTTTTGAAGAGCTTATTAGCGAAATCATTTCAAGCAAGCCTCTCTTCTCTAGATTATTTAAAGCACACTCAACAATAGATGAATGCCTCAAAGCTCATGATACTCTTATTTTAGGAGACAGTCTCCTAGATAAAAATATTAAAAATGCTACTGATTTGCGAGAAAGATTATTTCAAGAAATAAATCCATCTCTAGAGTCTCTTCTGACTTTTTTACCCCCTCTAGAATCGGGGGCTATTACTGAACAAAATATTTGGAGAAAACTTCATAATATTAAGAGAGAATCTTCTAGACAATGGCTGGACTTAAAAAGCTGTTTACTAACAAAAGAAGGCTCCCTTAAATCCAGGACTTTAAGTAAAAAAACAAAAGAAAAATATGAAGACCTAGCTCAAGTTTTTGAGACATTTACAAAAGATTTTCTTCTCCTCATAGAAAAAGAAAAAACCGTTTTAACTTCTCTAGCAACCCGGGCTACCTTACAATTAGCTTATGAATTTCTAGATCTTTACGATCAGGTGAAATACCAGAAAAATGTTCTTGATTTTGATGATATAATCCTAAAAATGCATAATCTTCTTAAAAATGATGTCTATGGTCCTTTGGTTCTTCATAATCAGAGCCAAGAAATATCACATATTCTAATGGATGAGGCTCAAGACACTAGCCCAGATCAGTGGGAAATTATTAGTATACTAGCCCAAGAGCTACTGGGAGCAGGCACCGCAAAAACTTTTTTTTCTGTGGGGGATGCAAAACAGTCTATTTATAGTTTTCAAGGAGCAAATCATAAATTATTTGAAATGATGCATAGTAAATTTAAGAACTTTCATCACAATATGGGCCTTCCATGGCGTGATATCAGCTTGGATATATCTTATCGTTCAACACCTACGGTTTTAAGCACTGTAGATGCTATCTTTAACGCAGCTCCTTCTTCTTATAAATTGCATACTAGCACTCTAAGGCATCGATCTTTTCGTAAAAATCACAAAGGAGAAGTACATCGTTGGCCTCTTATTGACCGCCCAAGCAAAGAACTTCTTGATACCACTTCTTTTAATACTTCTATTGAGTACACTCAAGAAGAGTTATCTACTTTTATAGCAGATAATATTGTTACTTGGTGCGCTAAACAGCCCCTTCTTCCTTCTACAGGAAAGCCTCTTGTTCCAGCAGATGTTATGATATTGGTCCGTAAACGCTCCAAGTTAACAAACTATTTAACCCATGCTCTTAAAAAACGTGGTATTCCCGTCAATGGTGAAGACCGTGTGAAAATTTGGGACCACTTGGCTATTCAAGATCTGTTTTATATTGGCCAATGGCTTTTGGAGCCTTATGATGATTTTTCTCTGACAGTTGTTCTAAAATCTCCTTTAATTCGCCTCTCTGAAAAAGATATTTTCACACTTTGTCATAATCGGAAAAATCATAGTATTTGGTATCGTCTAAATAAAAATAAAA
>JAJRRM010000078.1 GCA_024279475.1 Alphaproteobacteria bacterium
AATCAGATATACCTGTATAAAACTGACAGCGCGTCCGACCATGAACCGTAACCATTTGAGCTCCTCCTTCTTCCGCTAACTTTGCTAGCCTTGGAGCATTTCTAGATTGAGAATCCCACCCTGTACGCATTTTTACAGTCACAGGAATACTAACGGCTTTAACTGTTTTTTCAATAATTTCTGCAGCATAAGACTCATCTCGCATTAACGCAGACCCCGCATACCCATTTGTAACTTTTTTCATGGGACACCCCATATTAATATCAATAATATGAGCCCCTCTATCTTCATTAAACTTCGCCGCTTCTGCTACAATTTTTGGATCACAACCTGCAAGCTGAACAACAAAAGGATAAATACTTTCATCATGCTCTAAGCGCTTCATCGTTTTTTTGTTCTCATATAATACAGCTTGTGAGGCTATCATCTCTGAGATAACAAGCCCTGCACCAAACTTATGCACAAGGAGACGAAATGGCAAATCCGTAACACCTGACATAGGGCTTAAAATAACGGGCATATCAATTTTAATTGCCCCAATAGTTATAGGTTTTAGCATGTTAAAGGAGCTTTTACTGTTTCTCTATCCTTTATGTTTTAATAGACTTAGCTATAAAAAAGCAAGCCCTATTGGCAAATCCTCTAAATTTAGGTAATAATAGAAGTAATAACTTTATCAAGGAAACTATTATGCGCCAGTATCGCCAACATAAAAAGCTTCCTCCTGCTCCCTCACCCAATGGTGGCTATAGACTATTTTTATCTTCTTTTCTTAAAAAAATAACAGCTAGTTTGTCTTCCCTTAAATTTACTTTGTCTCCTCTTAAATCTATTGTCTCCCTCTTTGGCATAGGATACCTACCCCTGTGTCCCGGCACGTGGGGATCTTTAGCAACCCTATGCGTTGGCTTTTTATTATTTCCCCTCTTGCCTATGATTTTCTTTATTATAAGCATTATTGTTGTGTTTTTTATTGGAACAGTTACTACTGCTTTACTTATTCACACACAAAAAGCAACAAAAATGGACCCCTCTTATATTGTCATAGATGAAGCTGTGGGACAAATGATCTCACTGCTACCTGTTTTAACAAATATCTATTACTGGCCTATAGCCTTCATTTTTTTTCGGCTCTTTGATATTAAAAAACCATTTCTAGTTAGCTGGCCAGAATTAAACCTTCATGGAACCCCCATAAGCTCTTCTTTAAGTATTATGTTAGATGATGTTTTAGCTGGTATTTATGCAGCAGGCGCTACTTATATAATTGTCCTTTTGATTAACTTTTATAATCTTTTCTAGGGCTTTATAACTTCAGACAATTTTCTAGCTTGCTTTTTGTCATTTTCATCCAAAAAGAATTTAATAAGCTCAGCTTTCTTTCCTACTAAGTGAACTTCACCAAAACTTAGTCCAACAGCATAAGATAAAAAAACAAGTTCTTTATGAGTACAGCCAACAAGGGGCAAATTTATAACACGCAAAAAAGCATGATCTCCTTTATATTTATCCGGCGCTTCATTCTTCATAACTGCTAAAAAATAGGCCGCTAATAACATGTTCTCTGGCAAAGAAAAATTATATAATTTCTTAGGCAACTCGCTGATTGTAGAACGATCATTTTCTCTAGCTTCATAGCGCGTACAACTAACCAACGGGCTGTCTTTAAATTCTCTTTTTTTAAGAAGCTCTCTTAAGTACCCTTCCCTCAATCCATATGCACAAAAAATAATTTTAGAAGGCTTAAGCATATCTAGGAAGCTTTCAAACAAAATAGAAGCTGTTGGTAATAAACGGCTTTGCTTTTGAATGCGAGAGAGAAGAATTTTATCAAAATTAATGCTTGGAATCTTTCTCATATAAGATAAAAATTCTTGGAGATCTGGACTATAATTGTTAACCCACATTAATGGATATTCCTTATATAGCATAAATACCTGCGCCAATGTTCGCCAAGTACCTCCTGTAATATACAATGTTTGATCTTTCTTAACACTCGAAATCCAGCTATCATTTTCTAGCATTTTCCGAACATACTGTCGTGGATTTTGCATGTGAAGTAGTATATTACTCATACGCATAACACCATAGGGAAAGCTTCTTAGTTCCCCTACTTTTCCCTTTTTCATATTAATAATCTCTATACTACCCCCTCCACAATCACAAACCAGTCCTGAAAATTTTGGAAAGGCTGCTAGGACACCTTTAGATAAAAAATAAGCTTCTTTTTCTCCTGAAAGAACTATTAGAGGCATACCATCTAAATGCTTTAACTTATTAATAAAATCAGAAGTATCTTCAGAAGAACGAAAGGCCTCTGTAGCCAATATAGCTATATAACTTACTTCAAGCAACGAGAGGGTTTTTTTATACTCTTTTAATTTCTGCCAAACTATTGCTTTTCCTTTAGGCGACAGATGCCCTTTTTCGGAAAGAGTGCTTCCAATACCTGTAAAGCTTTTTTCTTGATAAACACTTACGTATCCTTCATAAACATTTAGACGAATAGCCATTGTCCCCAAATCAATAATTGCCAGCCGCTCTTCTTGATACCGTTTATGCATTATACTCATTTCCCTATAACCTCTACAACTTATCAAGCTCCTCTTTGCAACACAATGAGAAATATACCCTTTTTATACTTAAATTTCTTCTTTTTTGTAAAAATTCAGATGCATAATTAAGAGCGTGTAGAAAGAGAGTTTATAAAAATCCTTCTTACAATTTTATTTGTAACACTAATCATAAATATACTATTTTCAGTCCTTTCTTTAAGAAACTTCCCCCTCCCTACTTTATATACACAAATATACATATTTGAATTTTTTCTTCCCCATTTTTATAAAGTATATATTCTTGTAATTTTTCTATTAACGAGCTTATGTTTTTCAGATAGACTATTAGCATGATTCATTTAATTAAAACTTTATTTTCTCCCCTTATTAGCTTCATTATACTTACGTTAGCCGTGAGCTTTATGGGGACATTTCTTGGTGTGCAAACGAAAGAATTCTCCCACGACGAATGGCTTGTGGGTGCTATGATGTCTAGCACTTATATTGGTATTGTCTTTGGTGCTTTTAAGCTAGAACTTCTCGTTATACGCATTGGCCATATCCGAACCTTTACTACTTTTGCTAGCCTAATAGCTATTATAAGCCTTTTACATGCTCTCTATTTTTCTCCTCTCTTTTGGTTATTTCTAAGGTTTTTAACAGGCCTTAGTCTCGCTGGTCTCTATATGGTTATTGAAAGCTGGCTTCTCTCCCATAGCACCATAAAAAATAGAGGGAAAATTTTATCTATTTATATGATTAGCTTATATATGTCTCAATCCCTTGGGCAATTGCTCTTACACTTAGATACAGAAACAATTACTGTATCTTTCATATTAATAGCTATCTTATGCTCTTTATCTATTTTACCTGTTGCTTTAACAAAAGCTAAGTCTCCTGAAATAACCGAAACTTCTTTGCTTAAACTTTCCACACTTTATAAGTTATCTCCAACCGGATTTATTGGCTGTTTTATATCTGGAATGATTATGAGTTCTATTTATGGTCTTATACCTAGTTATGCAAAAGATATAGGACACAGTAATGAACTAGCCTTTATTATGATGACAATTATTCTAGGGGGAGCAACTCTACAATATCCCCTAGGATTTATTGCCGATAAATTTGATAAGAAAAAAATTCTTCTTCTCTTAATTAGTATTGTTATTTCTAGCTCTCTTTTTATAATTACGTTTGTTAATAATTCTTCCTTAACTTATCTTGACTATATCGTTTTCTTCTTTTTTGGTGGATCTACCTTTACACTCTATACTTTAAATATTGCTCACGCGTGCGATTACATAGAACAAAAATATATCTTAGCAGCTATTGGGGGGCTTTTACTAGCCTATGGTATTGGGGCCTCCATTGGGCCTCTTATCTCTCCTCTTTTTAGTGATTTTTTTGGACCTCATGGCCTCTTCCTTTATTTTATGGCAACAGCAACTTTTCTTGGAGTTTTCTACATCTATCGTTCATTTATCCGTGCGTCAAAACCTGTGGAAGAACAACATCAGTATGCACCAACTATTCAAACGACTCCCCTTGTTAATGAACTTATGTCCACTGTTCATCAATACTCTAATAAAAAAACCTCTCAAAAATAGGAAAGTCTTTTTTTTCTTTTCTCTTTATTTTATTAGGGGCATTTTACTAAAAGACCCTTGCAAAAAAACTTAGCACGTGTACTATGCTCCTTATTCAGCGGGTGTAGCTCAGGGGTAGAGCACAACCTTGCCAAGGTTGGGGTCGAGGGTTCAAATCCCTTCGCCCGCTCCATGTTTACTACCTCCTAAGACTTTTAGTCTGTTATAATAGCTATAATCTCGTCGTTTTTTCTATACATATTCGACTTTGAACTATCTCTCCTTAGTATGAAAGCATACAATGGTAATTTGTAAAGAATCTATACTTTTATTACATGGTATCTTTCGCTCAAAAAAACATATGAGAATACTTGAATCTTATCTAGTTAATCATGGATATGAAGTAATAAATATAAATTATCCATCCTTAAAACATGATCTAGATACTCTTGCAAGTTTAATATGGAAAATTGTTCAAGAGCGCATTTCTGAAAATAAAAAAATCAATTTTGTTGGTTATTCAATGGGAGGTTTATTAGCCAGGATTATAATTAACAAATATAAGCCAGAAAATCTTGGGCGGGTAGTTCTTATTGGTACCCCCAATAAGGGCAGTGAAATAGCAGATTTATTAAAAAATAATACATTTTATAAAAAATTTGGAGGCCCTGCTGCTCAACAATTAATAACTGATCAGAGTAAATTTTCTGATCTTTTTGGTAAAGTTGATTATGAAGTTGGCTGCATTGCTGGAACGCTTGGAATTTATCCCATTTCTTCATTTTTATTGAAAAAAAAGAACGATGGGAGGGTTTCAGTAGAAAGTACAAAAATAAAAAATATGAAAGACCATATTTCCATCTCTTCTACGCATTCTTACCTGCCATATAGTCGTAAAGTACACAAAAATACTTTATCCTTCTTGCAATTGGGGAAATTTTAATAGATTTATACGCTTTATGGCCCTGTTGCAAAAAATAAAATTGGGTAAAAAGGTGTTGTTATTTAGCGTTATTTAACTGGTATAAATACCAAAAGTTTGATTAATAAAACGTGCTTCTCCCATGACATTTTTCTCATTCATCCATACCAATAACTAACCTTTCTTAAACATACGCATTATCTCAAAGCCTTTAAGGGGTACATAAGCTGTTTTCATAGACTTAAAACACAGAGTTAGATTCATTAAACGTTTGAGCTTGCCGTGATCTGATTCAATAATATTATTAAGGTATTTCACTTGATAATGCTTCATAGAGTGTGGCCATTTCCCTTCTTTCTTTAACCTCTCGAGAGCTATGCCATAAGTTGGTTATTTATCTGTGCTAATAGAAGAGGGATGCTCTTAGAAAAGCTGCAGAAGAATGGAATGCTCAAACATTTAATCAAGCCAAACCTGAGTTTTAAGCCCATGAAAACAGCTTGTGCACCCCTTAAGGATTTGAGATAATGCGTAGTTTAAGAAAGGTCAACTCTCTGCGTGGGTGCATGAAAAAAATATCATGGGAGAAGCACGTCTTATTAATCAAATTTTTGGTATTTATATCAGTTAAACAGCTCTAAATGACAAGATTTTTATCTCTATACAAGCTAAATTTTGAAATTAATTTTACTAAGCACCCCTTTTATAAAGAAAAGTGCCAGGTCCAAAGACCTGGCCAAGCTGATAAAACAGGGAGGCTTTAACGTCTGAAAGACGTAAGCATGGAATATTGCATTCCCGCTATCTTCAGCTACTTGCCAAAGACGCTATACATATAAGCTTATTAAATACACATTTAAAGTGCTAATCTTGCAAATCTGCTATGCGTTTTTTGCATTCCTTGGACTCTTCAACATCTATACTTAATATACATTTCCTTCAGAAAGAAAATATTTACAAAAACAGACCCTTTATGAATTCTTATAGATTCCCCAATCTTGCTTTGAGAGAGTGCTCTTCTTAAAGTAAAGAAAATTTGATCAGGAAGACCTCTATTATAAATTTCCACAAACTACAAAATATAGTTTTTATTTATAATATCATGAAAGAAGTGGAGGATGAGGTGGGATTCGAACCCACGAAGGGCTACAAACCCTTGCCGGTTTTCAAGACCGGTGCCTTCAACCGCTCGGCCACTCATCCTTGCTTGAAACTCTTAATTAGATGCCAGAAACAACCTTCTGAGTCAAGAGGATAAAATTCTTCCAGTAACAGTTAATGGAAACTTCATATTATATAGATTTTTTATCCTTTCTAGACCAAATAGATCCTACTTAACTATTAAAGAAAACTCTATTAATCAATTTTTCTGGAGTTTATACAAACTCGTTAACCTTCAACAACAACCTCTTTTTCCCTGCTTTTTTTGTAAAAAACCTTTGTTCTACGTTTTTTCAAGTACACGAGCATACCATATACCGCCATAGAAGCAACGAGATGTTTTTAGAGTATGCCCACTTATTAGTTTGTTTAGTATAATAAAAATTTTGTCATCAAAATATTCTAGTAATTTAGAAAAGATATACCAACCCAGAGTATAGCCCAGATATCTAAGACCCTTGTAACGGGATGGAAATATCCATAACATTAACGGTATTAGCAGTATTGGCAAAAATTGAACCAATGCATAGGGACGTAAATCGCCCTGTCCTATAGATTCCGAGTAGCTCCAATAAAATACGCTAGCCCCACCAATTAGCAACAATAAAAAGCAGAGGATTAATCCAGCTTTAGCATCAATATATTCCATAATAATTAAAGAAAAGAACGACATGAAAGCTATTGTCATTGGAAGTCTATCCCAAACCAGCGTAGCATTATTTGGGTTTAGATGATAATAGCCAGAACCAAGACCTACTAATACAGCACTGCTAAAAAATATAATCCACAGAGCTCGCTCACCTTGCATAGTAAAATGGGAGCTCCTATTACTGGATCGAAGATAATACAGTCCCATTATACCAAATAGCACAAAAGATAGATTACCTATGACATCGCAAAAATTTGGAATACCAAATAGAACACGATCATCAGCAAAATTATGATAATTTAAATCCTGCTCAATAGCAGGAATAATACTGAATGTAAGCACTATAGCTAACAGTGATATAATAACCATTGCGCTTATTTTTATAATACTATTCATTCTAATTTCCCTCCTGTACAAAACATCTGTAGCAATAGATCCACTCAATTAAGATAAAAAAGTCCTCTACCAAGAAAATAAACGATAAAGTCCCTCTCCAACTCAATAAATCCCTATGCTTAAAATAAATTTAATATATCCACAATAATAGTCCTTCATTTATTTTTTGATGGACTTAAGTATTATTATATCATACAATTAGACAGTGTTCAATAACAATTCTTCAGTGTATAATTAATATGGCAAGACGTAGCGATCATAGCAGAGATGAGTTGAAAGAAATGGCTATTTCTGCCGGGCAGAAAATCATTAACAGTAAGGGTCTTAGCGCATTTAGTGCTCGCAAGGTAGCACGTGATATTGGCTATACGATAGGCACCCTTTATAATGTATTTGGTAGTCATGAAAACCTCATTTTACATATAAACGCGACCACATTGGATGATATGAATGCATTGATGGTAGAGCAGTTGAGTAAACAGATCAACGGAAAATCAACTATAAAAAAATTAGCCTCCTGTTATATAAACTTTGCAGAGCACAACTATAATCGTTGGCGAGCTTTATTTAATCATAGTTTACCCTCTAACACGTCTTTACCTGATTGGTATGAGAAAAAAATTAAGAAGCTTTTTTCTATTTTAGAAGCTCCTTTATTACCGCTAGTAAATAATAACTCTAAAAAAGCAAAGCAAGCAGCGCAGACTATCTGGGCAAGTATCCATGGTATTTGTGAGCTTGGATTAACAGATAAGCTAGACATTGTTGGCACCACATCTATCCAAACTCTGACAGATTCATTAATAGACAATTATATAGCTGGTGTATCTGCATGACATTAGCTCCTCTCCCTACATTTTTTCTTTCCCACACCCCCTTTTTTGAGGAAACAATCAATTTTTATATTAAAACATATTTAATTAAATATATTAGGAGTAAGTAATGTCAAGCTCTCTACATCTTCTTAAAACTAGACGATTTTTGCCGCTCTTTATAACCCAATTCTTCGGTGCATTCAACGATAATGCCTTTAAAAATGCCTTTCTCATATGGTTTACCTATGATGCTTCTATTAAACAAGGGCTGAATGCTCAAATGATGGTAGCACTAGCAGCAGGAATTTTCATCCTACCCTTTTTCTTGTTTTCAGCCACTGCTGGTCAAGTTGCCGACAAATATGAAAAATCAAAACTCACTCAAATTATCAAGTTAATAGAAATAGGTTTAATGGTGCTATGTGCTATGTGCTTTTATTTAAAAAATATTTCCGGTCTACTGGTAATGTTATTTGCCATGGGCGCTCAATCAACTTTCTTCGGCCCAATTAAGTATAGCTTACTGCCAGAGCATTTAAAAGATAATGAGCTAATCGGTGGTAACGGACTGATTGAAATTGGCACATTTCTGTCTATCCTGCTTGGTACCATATTTGGTGGCCTTATTATTCGTACAGAATATGGTGTGGAATTTCTCTCTTTCTTTCTTATTATTTTTTCAGCTATTGGCTGGTTTTCTAGCCGAGCTATTCCTACCTCTCCAGTGGGAGATGCCAACTTAAAAATAGGATGGAATATTGCTTCAGAAACTTGTAAAATTATAAGCTTGGCTAGAGAACAGCATTCCGTATGGCTCTCAATCATTGGTATCTCCTGGTTTTGGTTCGTTGGCGCAACATTCCTCACTCAGCTCCCTATTTATACTAAAGAAATCATCGGTGGGAATGAACATATCGTAACCTTGTTCCTAACCATATTTTCCATTGGTATTGGTATTGGGTCAGTTTGGTGTAATAGATTGTTAAACGGTGAAATAAATGGAAAATTGGTACCATTCGCTTCTCTTGGTATTACAATAACCATCTCTCTATTTGTCGCCTTCTCTTACCTATATAATTGGGAGATTCTACACTATTTAGAAGGTGCACCGCATTATAAAAATACGATGCTTGGGCTGTTAGCATTTTTTAATGTTGGTATATCAAGTTGGCTAATTTTAGCTAGCTTATTATCTTTTTCTATTATCTCTGGCATTTATATCGTGCCTCTATATGCTATTGTTCAACATCGCTCAAATGAACATTATCTTGCGCGCATCATTGCTGCAAATAATATACTTAACTCCTTATTTATGGTTGGAGCTAGCTTTCTGGCATTTCTATTGTTCTTTTTAAAATTAAGCGTGATAGACATATTAATGTTTGTCGGTATTCTCAATATACTCGTATTTTTTATTATACGAAAAATTGTAAAGCGGAGGCTATATAATGTTTAGATTGATACTTAAAGGACTGTTGAAATTACTTTACAATGTCGAAATAAGAGGACTAGAAAACTATTCTAAAGCTGGGAATCGCGTGCTGATTGTTGCTAATCATTTATCGTTTCTCGATGCCATACTCATTGCATTATATTTACCTGAAAAACCTATGTTTGCCATTAATAGCTTTATGGCTAAGTGCTGGTATTTAAAACCTTTTCTAGGATTGCTTGAAACCTTTCCTCTAGATCCTACCCATCCGCTTTCAATCAAAAGCATCATCAATGAAATAAAAAAAGACAAAAAATGCGTGATCTTCCCCGAGGGGCGTATTACCCTAACTGGCTCATTAATGAAGATTTATGAAGGTCCTGGAATGATTGCTGATAAGGCTAATGCTACGATACTGCCTATCTGCATTGATGGTGCACAATATACACCCTTTTCTAAGCTTAAAGGGAAAGTACGCATACGGTGGTTTCCAAAAATTACATTAACCCTGCTAGAGCCAATAAAATTTGACATTCTAGAAAATTTAAAAGGTCGAAAACGCCGCTATATAGCAGGAATGAACCTCTACGATCTAATGAGTGAAATGCTATTTAATAGCTCCAATTACAAAACTACTTTATTCCAATCCCTAATTGACCAAACCTCTATTCATGGCACTAAGCATATCATCGCTGAAGATGCACTGCGTAAACCCATTAATTATGGAAAACTACTAATACATAGCTTTATACTTGGAAAAAAAATAGCTAACCAAACCAAGTCAGAAGAATATATCGGTGTAATGCTGCCCAATATGATTAGCTCTATCACTACCTTCTTTGCCTTGCAAGCTTATGGACGCGTTCCAGCTATGCTCAATTTTTCCACCGGAAAAGAAAATCTTATCTCTGCCTGTAAAACAGCAAAACTCAAGAATATTTATACCTCTCGCCAGTTTGTTGAAAAAGGAAATTTAACAGATATTGTATCTTCTATTACTGCCAAGGATATGAATGTTTTTTATCTGGAAGATATTGCAAAAACAATTACTTTATTAGACAAAATTAGTGGGTGGTTAAAATCTAGAGTTTCAAGAACCTGCAAAAATTTTAGCTGCACACAACCAGATAATCCTGCTGTAATTCTATTCACTTCCGGCTCGGAAGGAACGCCTAAAGGCGTAGTTCTTTCCCATACAAATATTCAATCCAATCGTTTTCAATTAGCTTCTCGAATAGATTTTGGCCCAACAGATATTGTTTTCAATGCCCTACCAATCTTCCATTCTTTTGGCCTAACTGGAGGCACTTTACTACCTATCCTTTCAGGCATTCGCACCTTTTTCTACCCATCACCCTTACATTATCGAATTGTTCCAGAATTAATCTATGATACCAATTCTACCATCATGTTCGGTACCGAAACGTTCCTTTCCGGTTATGCACGCTTTGCTCATCCATACGATTTCTATTCTATCCGCTACGTATTTTCTGGAGCTGAGAAACTTAAGGAAAAAACGCGCCTCCTTTGGGCAGAAAAATATGGTGTGCGTATATTTGAAGGCTATGGAACAACAGAGACTTCCCCTGCTTTATCTACTAACACACCCATGTATAATAAACCCGGCAGTGTAGGTCGGTTACTACCTGGTATCCAATATAAGCTAGAAAAGATCCCAGGCATTGAAGATGGCAGTAAACTTATTGTTAGTGGCCCCAATATTATGAAAGGCTACTTGCTAAGTAATAACCCAGGTATATTAGTACCACCTTCTAATGGACTATACGATACTGGTGACATTGTAACCTTCGATAATGAAAAATATATAACCATAAAAGGTCGCGTCAAACGTTTTGCCAAGATCGCTGGAGAAATGGTCTCCCTAACTGCAGTGGAAATCTACCTCTCTAAACTATGGCCAGAAAACCATCACGCTATAGTTAGTATTCCTGATAACAAAAAGGGGGAGGCTTTAGTATTAGTCACAAACAAACCAGATGCAAACCGTAATGATATTTATGCCTATACGAAAAAAAATGGTATAGGCGATCTATCCATTCCCCGTAGTATAAAGATAGTTGAGAAAATTCCTGTCCTTGGCACTGGTAAAACCAACTATATAGCCATTCAACAAATGCTATAAGCAACTAATTTCTAGTTATATAAAACTTATTAAACTTTCTATACACTCTATTCTAGAGCTCGTTATTCACAATTAACTCTTTATACATATAAAGGGTTATATAAGCCTCTTCCCTACCTCTCTCCATCATCATTCCTTCCAAGTCATGATAACTAATTCCATATTTACAGTACCAACAAAGGCACTCTATATAATTTTTCCTTGGAAATAGATCTCATCAGACCAGTATATTTTTTGCAACAAAATTTACTATTTTTTTATTGAAATTACCAGTTAATCTGTTATATGTAGTCTCAATATACGCTATATTCAGTGTGCAACTATATAGCCTGCATTTAAATAGGAGATTATTATGTTAAAAAAATTAATTTTTGCAACCTTTGTTCTAGCATTTTCTACTTCACAAATACATGCCACTAAAAAATCTTTATCTATGAAAGATACTCCTGAAAATACTGCCTTTGCTCCGCGCTTAACTCCTTCACCTGCCACTCCTAAATTTACTAGCAGGGCCGATTTAACTCGTGAATTCATGGCTATCTTAAATGATATGGAAATTGTTCGTCAACCTGCCGGGGGGAGAATACCTGCTAAACTTTAATAAAAAAAGTGACGTTTTTAAAAAAATAGCTGGAGTTAACTTTTTCTACTTTTCTCTAAATAAATTATGGCAGCTGACGTTTCAAAAAGAGGCTTCTCTTTATCTCCTGTCTTCCTTTTATGTAAGAGAGGAGATAAAGCTGCAGCTAAGTAAATAGAAAATCTAGGCACATCAAGGCTCTTTTTCACGTAAATATAAACAACCGTTAAAATTATAGACTTTCTTTCTTTTCGTCTCTTTTTTTTTGGCTGTTAACCCCTGTATACAGGCCCTTATTACGATACTGTTTTCTGTATTATATTATTTCTTACTTATGTATGGCATAACTATACTTGGTTTCTTAAATTTTTAAATCTCACCCTCTCGCTTACACCAACTTTTTACCTAGTTGTTCTCCAGCAAGAAAATGGATATGAAAATGAGAAACTTCTTGCCCACCATCCTTTCCATGGTTAGATACAACTCTAAATCCCTTGTCCGTAACACCCAGCTTATCTGCTATTTTTCCTATAGCTTTATAAAAAGCCACCACTTCTTTATCTAAAGCCTTCTCAGAAAAGTCTTTTAGATTCATGTAAGCACCCTTAGGAATAATAAGTACATGGTGAAGAGCTTGTGGGTTAACATCGTTGAAAGCAAGAACAAAAGAATCTTCATATATTTTTTCACAAAAAACTTCCCCTTTTAAAATTTTTGCAAAAATATTATTAGTGTCATAAATTTCTTGTGTCATTCACATACCCTTTTTTCTTTGTTTTTTTGTTCTTTATAGGGTAAATAATAATAGAGTTCTTCTCTATAAGGAAGAATCTTTTATGCTAACCAACTACTTAAGAGAAAACTAATGACAAGTTCACATACTATAACCCATACTGGTGCCACATGGTATGGTACAACTATTCTTTCTGTTCGCAAAGGAAACGATGTTGTTATTGCGGGTGATGGCCAGGTCACTCAGGGGCCTATTGTGATAAAAGGTAATGCCAAAAAAGTCCGTCGTTTAGGCAATGGATCCGTTATTGTTGGTTTTGCTGGAGCTACAGCTGATGCATTCACCCTATTTGAACGCCTAGAAGAAAAACTAGAGAAATATCCAGCTCAGCTGCAACGTGCTTGTGTAGAACTAGCAAAAGACTGGCGCACGGATAAATATCTGCGTAAACTAGAAGCTATGATGGCTGTAGCAGATAAAGATCATTCTTTGATTCTAACAGGTACCGGCGATGTACTTGAACCAGAAAATGGACTAATAGGAATTGGATCCGGTGGAGCCTATGCACTTTCTGCCGCAAAAGCTCTGCAAGATCTAAATATAACCGCTGAAGAAATTGCTATAAAATCAATGAAAATTGCAAGCGATCTATGTATTTATACAAATAATAATATTCTAATTAAGAAGATATCTAAATGACAAACCTTACCCCAAGAGAAATTGTTTCAGAACTTGATCGTTTTATTATTGGCCAAACAGAAGCCAAAAAAGCAGTGGCTGTAGCTCTGCGTAATCGTTGGCGACGCCAACAATTGCCAGAAAATATACGAGATGAAGTAATTCCAAAAAATATTCTTATGATAGGTCCAACAGGCGTGGGTAAAACAGAAATTGCCCGCCGTTTAGCAAAATTAGCCCAATCGCCTTTTATAAAGGTAGAGGCTACCAAGTTTACAGAAGTAGGGTACGTTGGCCGAGATGTGGAACAAATCATTCGTGATCTTATGGAAGTAGCCATTGTACAAACGCGCGAATTAAAGCATAAATCTGTGCAGTCTAAAGCACATGCTCAAGCTTTTGACCGTATTATTGACGCACTAGTAGGCAAAGATGCTAGCCAAGATACACGAGATAAATTCTTTAAAAAACTAGAAAGCGGCTCTCTAGATAATAAAGAGATTGAGATAGAGATCTTAGATAATTCAAGTGCAAGCATGCCTACTATGGATATTCCCGGCATGCCAGGAGCACAGATGGGCATGATGAACCTTGGCGATATTTTTGGAAAAGGTTTTGGAGAAAAGAAAAAAAAACGTCGTTTAAAAATAAGTGCTTCCCTAAAAATTTTGATTGAAGAAGAATCAGATAAACTTCTTGATCAAGAAGAACTCTTGAGGCTTGCTATAGAATCTGTTGAGCAAAATGGTATTGTTTTTATAGATGAAATTGATAAAATATGCGCAAAATCTCAGCGCAGTGGTGCTGACGTTAGCCGTGAAGGTGTACAACGTGATTTATTGCCCCTTATTGAAGGCACGACAGTTAGCACCAAACACGGCTCTGTTAAAACAGACCATATTTTATTCATTGCCTCTGGTGCCTTTCTGATATCTAAACCTTCTGACTTATTACCCGAATTGCAAGGTCGTTTGCCAACACGTGTTGAACTAGATGATCTATCTCAAAGTGATTTTGTCCGCATTCTCACAGAAACTGAAGCTAATCTCGTTTGTCAGTATACTGAACTTCTTAAAACTGAAGGCGTTGAACTTCAATTTACGAAAAATAGTATTCAAAAATTAGCCTCCTTAGCTGCAGATATAAACAAAAATATAGAAAATATTGGTGCCCGACGACTTCACACTGTATTAGAGCGCTTATTAGAAGACATTAGCTTTCATGCCCCAGAAAAATCTGGCGAACTGTACAAAGTTAATACTTCCCTTGTACAGGAAAAAGTTGGTAAACTGGCTCAAAATATAGATTTATCAAAATTTATATTGTAAACAAAAGAAGAATATGAGAAATAGGCGCAGACTAATCACACCCAGAAAAACCTGGTCTCAAGACGTAAGAAGCTATTTATGGTATCATACCCATCGCTTAGCTATCCGTATCTGTGGAATTTTTCTTATTTCTACTAGCTTTTTCTCCCTTCTTTCTCTCTCTCTCTATAGCTCTGATCATACATCATGGAACACCTCTAGCTCTCGAGGCATAGAAGCTCCTTTGGGTAATTTTAGCGCTTTTATAGCAGATACACTCCTTCAAATCTTTGGTCCTTTTGGGTGGCTTTTACCTATCTTAATATTAGCCTGGGGCATACGACTTATGCTTTTTTGGCCATTCAAAAACCCTAAAAAACGATTTTTTTCAGCTGTCTTTGGCCTTGCTTTAATTTGTTTTTCCTTTTCTAAAGTAGCCTTTTTTTATAGTGCTGCTGGCCTTGTTATTTTAAACCTTTATCTCTTTGCTATAAAAGCTTTCTTCCCCCATGATATAGTCCCATGGGTGCTTTATAGTACATTAACTCTAAGTATATTTAGTGGCGTTTTTTTCTACTTATATGCCTTTGGTCTCCCTTATACATGGTGGAAAGCAACTTTATCTTCTATACTTAAAATAAGTATTTCTTTATCTAAGAAAATATATACTCTCATCAGAAAAATTATAGGGAAAGAAAAAGAATATTCTTTTGATAAAACAGACTATTCTTCTTTTTCTCAAGGGGAATTGAATTATGCGGAAAAAGACTCAGAAACTTCTTCTTTTGAAGAAGAAAATGATATAGACAGTACACCTATCGTAAAAAAGTCTATATTCCGTAAGAAAAAATTAAAGGCAGAAAATATACTTTCTCGTAAAACAAGGACTCTTTCAAATTTCCGCCTCCCAAGCGTAAATTTTATTACATCACCCCCTAAAAATAAAAATAAAAAAGCAAGTGATGAAGAACTCCAAGAAAATGCTCAAGCTTTGCAACGCACCTTAGAAGAATTTGGCGTTCAAGGACAAATAACAGCTGTAAACCCTGGTCCTGTTGTTACTCTTTATGAGTTTAAGCCCGCACCTGGTGTAAAAACATCCCGTATTATAGCTTTAGCTGACGACATTGCTCGCTCTATGAGCGCTCTTTCTGCGCGTGTTTCCGTAATTCCTGGAAAAAATGCTATGGGTATTGAAATGCCTAATGAAGAGCGTGAAACTGTTTTTTTTCGTCCTCTTCTCACCTCAGAAGTTTATGAGTCCTCTGCTGCTCAACTTCCTCTCATCTTGGGACGAGATATTGGTGGTACACCAACAGTAGCTGATCTCTCTCGCATGCCTCACTTGCTTGTGGCTGGTACAACAGGTTCTGGTAAATCTGTAGCTATTAATACTATGATCCTCTCTCTTCTCTACTACCTTACACCCGCTCAATGTAAATTCATTATGATAGACCCAAAGATGTTAGAATTGTCTGTTTATGAAGGTATTCCCCACTTGCTTACTCCTGTTGTAACCGATCCAAAAAAGGCAGTTGTAGCCCTTAAGTGGGCTGTGAGAGAAATGGAAGATAGATACCAACGCATGTCAAAAGTTGGCGTAAGAAATATTCAAGGTTATAATCAAAAAATTCAACAGGCTAAAGAAAATGGAGAAGAATTAACGCGCCGCGTTCAAACTGGTTATGACCAAGAAACAGGTAATCCTATCTTTGAACAACAATCTTTGGATATGTCTCCTCTACCTTATATAGTAGTAATTGTGGATGAAATGGCCGATCTTATGTTAGTTGCTGGAAAAGAAATAGAATCTACTATACAACGTTTAGCTCAAATGGCTCGTGCTGCGGGAATTCATTTAATTATGGCTACACAACGCCCGTCTGTAGATGTTATAACTGGCACAATTAAAGCCAATTTCCCTACACGAATTAGCTTTCAAGTATCTTCTAAGATTGATAGCAGAACAATTTTAAGTGAACCCGGTGCTGAACAACTCCTTGGCCAAGGTGATATGCTCTTTATGGCGGGAGGTGGTCGAATCCAACGCATCCATGGACCTTTTGTTAGTGATGAAAGTATCGAAAAAATAGTTAATTATCTACGTGAACAAGAAACACCTGACTATATTGAAGATATAATAAAAGATGAAGACAACAACAAGGACTTTAATAACTCTGGCAGTAAAGAGAAAGATCCCCTTTTTGATAAGGTAGTCGCTCTTTGTCTGCAAGAAAAAAAATCTTCTATTAGCTTTATTCAACGACATTTTCAAATAGGCTATAATAGAGCAGCACGTATTATGGATCAATTGGAAGAAGAGCATATTGTTAGCTCCGCCAATCATACTGGTCGTCGTAAAATCTTAATTTCTTAATCTATCTAAATTATAAAATCAGACCCTGATAAACTCAAACGTTTAATGAAGCCAACTCTGAGTTTTAATCAATGAAGGCAGCTTATGCTATCCTTAAAAACTTTGAGATAATACGTATGTTTAAGAAAGGTCAACTCTTGGCATGGATGCATGAAAAAAATGTCATGGGAGAAGTACGTCTTATTAATCAAACTTATTAACCCATTTTGATCTTTATCATCTGTTATCAAAATGCCATGATCTGATTCAAATCTATTATTAAAATATTTCCCTTGAAACTCTAGAAGTAGTTCCTATATATTAGAACTACTGAACGGTACACCTATATTTTACATACCTACATTTATTAGGATCGTATAATGTTTAAACATCTCTCTTTACTTACAGCCCTTATGATACTTGTCTCTTCAATAAGTCACGCTATGTTTGGCGAGGAGGAAGAAGCCGGTAGAAATAACGGTAAATCTCTGCATTCGCCAAGAGGAGGTGGCGGCGGCGATAAAGAAGATTCATCAGGAAGAAGATGGTAGTGAAAAGGAAGCTAGAGCGGATACTTTTCCTCAATTTAATAACCTGGAAGCTAACCTTAAAGGACAGATAGCGAGCTTTCTTGAACCTTCTCAAAGAGCTCATCTAGCAGAAATGTCTAGAGGCGACCGTGATGCTATTCACTTAACAGAAAAAGAGT
>JAJRRM010000079.1 GCA_024279475.1 Alphaproteobacteria bacterium
AGGTTTGAATTTTTCTTGAGTGTACCAGAGAGCATCAGCCAAAACGACACGACCTTCTGCATCTGTATTAAGAATTTCAATAGTTTTACCAGACATGGCTGTTATAACATCGCCGGGACGATAAGCATTGCTGCCAGGCATATTTTCAACAAGGCCTACAACACCAACAACGTTTATTTTTGCTTTTCGCTTGGCTAACGTTGCTAAAAGTCCAGTTACAACAGCAGCACCTCCCATGTCTGATTTCATTTCATGCATGTTTGCACCAGGTTTTAAGCTAATACCACCGGTGTCAAAAGTGACACCTTTACCAACAAAAGCGAGGGGCTTTTCATCTTTATTGCCACCATTCCATTGCATGGTTACAACGCGCTCTTCTTTTGAACTGCCTTGTCCTACAGCAAGAAGTGCTCTCATGCCGAGTTTTTCAAGATCTTTGCGGCAAAGAATCTCAATTTTCAGGCCAGTAGACTTCAGAGCTTTTATTTGGTTGGCCATGGACTCTGGATATAAAACGTTGGGAACTTCTGAAACTAGGTCTCTGGTAATATTTACTCCGTCTACACGTTGAGAGAGAGGTAAAAAAATATCTTTTGCGTTATTAGGATGCTCAATATAGATATTGAGGTTCTCTATATTTATAGCAGCGCTCCCATTTTTTTTTGCGGTTTTATATTTATCAAATTTATAAGAGCGGAGTAAGAAACCCTCACTAAAGTGAGCAGCAGCATTTGCTTTATTTTTTGCTTCATCTAGGATAAAATTTACCTCACTTATAGTTAGCTTATCAAGAAAAGAAAATGTATCACCACCGATATTTACCCAATCTTGAGAACTAATCTCCAGGGGATTACCATTGCCTAAAAGAATGAGGCATGTAATATCTGTTTGTGAAGGTGTCATAATAAGAATTTGACCTTGTTTCCCAGAGAAGTCAGAATTTTTAAGAGATTTGCTAATGATATTATCACATAGAGTATTATAGTGCTGAGCTGCAGGTGAAAGTTTGTTTTCTTCTGCAGATGTAACAATGATGCACCCTGTTCTTGGGTACTCTTTAGCTATAAACTTTATATTCATCATTTATCCCTTATTTATATTGTTATAGTTACTTGTTATAAGAGATGAAACACTCTATGACTAGGGTATTTTTGTATTTAGAAAGAAATATCGGATAAAAATTGGAAAAAAACATAGACTTTACTCAACAGTTTAATGCAGTTATGGAAAAACTGCCTATAAAAACAACTCCCTCAACATCTTTAGCTGTTGCTGTTTCAGGTGGTGTAGATAGTATGTGCCTTAGTTGGTTTTTGTTTAAGTGGCTAGATCAGAAAGGTTGGGATGCAAAAAATTTACACCCAATTATTATTGATCATCAGCTTAGAGAAGAGTCTTCAAAGGAGGCTCTCCATGTTCAAAAAATATTTAAAAATTATTTTAATCTCCAAGCAACAATTCTTGTTTGGGAGGGTGAAAAAATGTTAACGCGTGTACAGGAAGAGGCTCGTAAAGTAAGGTATAAATTACTTTTTGAGTATTGTCAGCAGCATAATATTTCATATCTTTTCACAGCTCATCATCAAGATGATCAGATTGAAACCTTTTTTATGAGAGCTGCGAAAGGATCAGGAATAAAAGGTCTTTCTGGAATTCCTGAAATAAGAAAAACAGAATTTGGGGCTATTGTAAGGCCATTGCTAGACTTTTCTAAAAAAGAGCTGAAGAAAACCTTAAAAGCAACGAGTATCCCTTGGGTGGAGGACCCAAGCAATGCAAATATTTTCTATCAGCGAAATCGTTGGAGAAAAATCTTGAATAGGCTCTCTAATGGCGGTGTGGATATAAAATCTATTGCGCATAGAATACAGAATCTGAAGATTGCAGACAAAAAAGTAGATAATTCCATCAAATTTTTTTTAGAAGCATACCTTAAGTTACAACCCTATGGATGGTGGTGTTTTGACTATCCTATTTGGACTTTAGACCCAGAGCTGTTTAGGCGAATTATAAATGCTTTAGCTTTGCCATATACTTCCCCCGGGAAATATCCTCCTCGAGGTCGTCACTATCGTCATAATCAGTCAAAACTTATTAAAGGAGAAGCTGTAACATTTCAAGGACTCTATTTTTTACCCAAGAAAAACAGCGTGTCTATTTTTAGAGAACCAAAATTTTGTCAGAATTTTATAGTAGATAGAGAGATATTACGCAAAAAAGAAATTATTTGGGATAAAAGATTTAAAGTTAATATACTTGATATTAAGTCCGAAGAGGGAATAATAGCACCTCTTACAGAAAAAGGATGGCAAGTGATAAAAGACTCTCTTCCAAAAAGCTTCAAGGTTGTTAAAGAGGAAATTCCTGGACCTGCTTTATTTTCTTTACCAGCTTTTTGGACAGTTAAAAGTTTATCTCCAAAAATTCTCTACAAAATTAAAAGCATAAAAATATAAGGAAGCCCTTGGCTAAAGGGAAGAGTTAAGGTAATAATATTCTGTGATTAAGTTATTAAATTAAGTAAGGCGAAACTATTATGACTACAGCTTCCAATGACGAAGGTAAAAAGAAAGATACGCAATCCTTAGAAGATGTAACGCCAAAGATTGTTGTATTTGGTGTAGGTGGAGCAGGCGGTAACGCAGTCAATAACATGATTCAATCTGAGTTGCAAGGTGTTGAGTTTTTTGTATGCAATACAGATGCACAAGCCTTAAAGCAGTCTGAAGCATCGTGTAAAATACAGTTAGGCCCAAGTATAACTCAGGGACTTGGAGCTGGGTCTAAACCAGAGGTTGGACGCGCGGCGGCGGAAGAAATCATTACTGATTTATCTGACCGTTTAGAGGGTGTTAATATGGTGTTTGTTACTGCTGGTATGGGTGGTGGCACTGGTACTGGTGCAGCGCCAGTTGTTGCTCAAGCAGCGCGTGAGAAGGATATTTTGACAGTTGGTGTTGTAACTAAACCTTTTCATTTTGAGGGTGTGCATCGTATGTCCGCAGCTGAAAAGGGTATTGAAGAAATGCAAAAGCATGTGGATACACTGCTTGTGATCCCAAATCAAAATCTTTTTCGTGTAGCTAATGAACGTACAACCTTCTCTGATGCCTTTAAAATGGCTGATGAGGTGCTGCATGCAGGTGTGCGTGGTATAACAGATCTTATGATTATGCCAGGCCTTATAAATCTTGATTTTGCGGATGTTCGTACTGTTATGCGTGAAATGGGTAAAGCTATGATGGGAACTGGTGAATCTTCTGGCGATAACAGAGCAATTGAAGCGGCGGAAGCTGCAATTTCAAACCCACTCCTGGATGATGTATCTATGCGTGGTGCTAAAGGCGTTCTTATAAGTATCACAGGTGGTGAGGACATGACACTTTACGAAGTTGATGAAGCAGCAAATCGTGTGCGTGAAGAAGTAGATTCTGATGCTAATATTATTTTTGGCTCTACATTTAATCCAGATCTAAACGGGAAAATACGTGTGTCGGTTGTTGCTACAGGTATTGACGCTCACGAACTTCCAGAGATGAGCGAACCAACTTCCCAAGCACCAAAAAATTATTTTATGGAAGAAGAGGAGGGGCAAGATCATTTAACAGATGCTAGTGAGGATCCTAATTTTAATGAAGAGCATATGGAAAACCTAGAAAATAGCGACCAAAACTCTTTGTTTTCAGATGAGGATGACGGTAGCGTGTATATAAATAAAGGTCATGAAGAGCATACAGAAAATAAATACCATGAGGAAAATAATCCTCACGAAGAAGAAAAAGATGTACAAAAAACATCTTTCTTGTCTCGGTTAGGTTTTTTTCGTAAGGAAAAAAACCAAAAGGGAAATACTAAAGGTGCTAAAAAACGTACTCCCAAGGTGAGAATGCAACAGCCTTCTTCATATGAAAAGGAGTATTCTAATACACCTTATGATTCGGAAGAAGAGGACATTTACGATATTCCAGCATATCTTAGAAAGCGTGATTAGTTTTATGTAGATATTTATGAAGTTTTTCTTAAATAGTTGATATCATCAGCGGAAAATTTTCAGGTTTAAAAATATAGATTTAAATATTTTTCTATAAATGTAGCTATCTTGCTGCAATAGACTTGTTTTTCTTTTTTAATATACTTACTAGAAAGTTTCAAAAAAAAACTATTGAATAACCAAGGCTATGTTCTAAATAAAAACTTAGCGCCGGAAAATTTCTTATAATTGAAGTTACTAAAAATATAATAGATAATGCTTCCTAAGAGAATATATAAAAACTAGCTCTCTTTCTTTGCGATGCTAGAAGAGTACTTAATAAATTTAAAATGATAGTAAAGATTTAATTCAAAAAAATACCCTCATAAGAAGAGGGTATTATAGGGATAACGGTGGATGAAGCCTAGGGAGGCAAAGAAGCTTCAACTAATCTCTTTAGTTTTAAGTGGCTATAACATCATCATTAGCAATATTTAGGAGTTCTTTTGAGCAGGGTATAGATATATGATGATTTCCTGTCATCCAATGGCCTAAATTTATATCACGACAGCGCCCAGAGCAAAAAGGAGCCAACAGGTAGTGCGCATTTCTTTTGCAAACCGGACACTTTATAGAACGCTTTTTAATAAATCGGCTTCTTGATTCTAATACTTTAGACATATTAAATATTCCTTAACACTTTATTAATAAAACATTAACATAGTTCTATAAGCAAGTACAGTATAAGTAATTTATTGATTTATTAGTATTTTTAGAAAAAGTTTCATATTTCTATTTTTTTATTTAAAGATGCAAGTAATCTAGGGCTTCCGTTGCCAAAATAGCTATAAAAACGTATGATAAAAGGGATACTTATAAAGAAGTAGAATAATAAAAATGATAAAAAAACAACTCTTTGATAGTTTATTTTCAGAAATAAAGCAGTCAAACATAGAAAACTTAGACGTTTCTAAATCAACAATGAAGTTGGCGACTCTTCTTAAAGACTTTCTACAAGCAAAAAGGGCAGAGAAATTTTCTATTAAGTTTAGTAAGCTAACCCTCCCTTTTCTACAAGACAAGTCTGGTATTTCTGTAACTATGATTGCGGTTCTTAGCCAGAATGTACCTTTTTTATTAGATTCTCTGCGTGGATTGTTGCGTCATGCCAACATCCCTCCATATATAATTTTGCATCCAATTTTTAATGCTTTTAGAAAGAAGTTGAATGGAAAAATTTATAAGATATCTATCACAGATTTTTCGCAAGAAAAAGGAATTTCCACGGAAGAATCTCTAGTTGTTTTTATATTAAAGAGACACTTAAGCTTCGAAGAACAAAAATCTTTAGAAATTGATATTAAAAGAAGCTTAGTGCTTATTCACCAGTCCGTTTCTGATTGGCAGCTAATGAAGGGAAAGGTTTTTGAGGTAGAGAAATATATTCAAGGAGCTGACTTACTTATTTCTGTGGAAGATAGAAGTGAGTCTCTTTCTTTTCTTAGTTGGATAAATGAGAACCATTTTACCTTTTTGGGAGAAAGAAGCTATGTTTTTGATAAAGCAGGGAATCCAAAATATGAGAAAGGGCTTGGTATTTTAAAAAATCCCAAGCAAAAACTTTTCACGGGGCAAGGCGATTTAGTCTGCGAAGATGGTTGTGATATAGTAAAAAACTTGAAACTAGAAGATGTTATTTCTATTACAAAGACTATAAAGTTATCAGCTATTCATAGAATTGTCCCTATGGATATGATTCGAATTAAACGATATAGTAAAGCAGGTGTTGTTATAGGAGAGTACCAGTTTGTTGGTCTTTTTACTTCCAGCGCGTATTCACGTTCAGTAAAAGAAATTCCATTGATTCGTTTGAAGGTAGACAGAGTACTAGAGAAGGCTGGGTTTCTATCAAAGGGACATGATGAAAAAGCCCTATCTCATATTATTGAAACACTGCCAAGGGATGAATTGTTTCAATATACAGATGAAGACTTGTATCGTATTAGCAAGGGCGTTATGCAACTAAAACTTCAGGAAAAAATAGGGGTGTTTATTAGAGCTGCGCCTTTCAGGTATTCTGTTACAGGGCTTTTGTACATTCCTACAGACAATTATTCTCCAGATTTGCGTAAAAAAATTCAGGATAAGTTAGAACTTACGTTTAAAGGAAAAATTAGTGAATGGCAGTGTGAAATGGGAAGTCTTCCATTTGCCCGTTTGTATTTTATAATTAATGTTTTTAAGGAAAATGCTCTTTCTTACGATAGCGATGCATTAGAAGAAGATATTATCCAAATGAGCCTCAATTGGAATGATCGTTTTAGGTCTTCCTTGATCAATAATTATGGAGAAGAAAAAGGGGAAGAAAAATTTCTTTACTATAAAGAGGCTTTTCCTATTACGTATCAAGATTCTTATCCTTCTAAAAAAGCTGTAGAAGATATCATATTTATTGAGAAAAACATTATAAATGGGGATGTTTTTTCTGTCAATTTATATGGAAATGGAGAAACTTTAAAGCAAAAAAAATGTGATTTACATATTCGTTTATTTAATGTAAATAATTCTATTTCTCTAGCAGATATCTTTCCTATCATGGCAAATTTAGGCTTGCGTGTTCTTGGGGAACAGGCTTTTGAGATACATTTGGAAGGTAGAAAAGTATGGATACATGATTTTTCTGTTAAGATTTTAAAATGTGAGGGAAAAGATATTCTCAAGAATGAGGTATTATTTGAAGAGTGTTTAAAGGGAATTTGGAACAAGAAAATAGAAGATGATCGCTTTAATGTTTTGGTTCTTCGAGCAACAATGTCTTGGCGTGATGTTCTTATTTTACGTGCGCTCAGTAAATACTTGCACCAAGTACGACCGCTTTTTAATCATGAATATGTTCAAAGAACTTTAAACGAGCATAGTCACATCGCTAAAAATCTTGTTAAAATATTTCATTTAAGGCTTGATCCATTAAATCAAAAAGATATTACGCGTCCTAACGAAAGCTATTTTCTGCACAAAATAGAAAAAAAAATAGAGAAAGATTTAGAGGATGTAAAGAGCTTAGAAGATGATCGTATTTTTAGAGCTCTGCTGAATATTATCAATAACATTGTGCGGACGACTTATTATCAAACGCTAAAAAATGGAAAGTATAAGCCTTATGTGGCTTTTAAATTTGATTCTGAGAAATTAATTGACATACCTCTGCCAAAGCCTAAGTATGAAGTTTTTGTTTATAGTCCTTCTATGGAAGCTGTTCATTTGCGTGGAGGAAAAGTAGCACGTGGGGGTATTCGCTGGTCTGATAGGCAAGAAGATTTTCGCACAGAAATTTTGGGTTTAGTGAAAGCTCAGATGGTAAAAAACTCTGTTATTGTTCCAGTTGGATCTAAGGGAGGCTTTATTATAAAGCAGAGCATAACGCATCTAAGCCGTGAAAAACAACAGGAAGAAGGTATTCATTGTTATAAAATGATGATAAATGCGATGCTTGATCTGACAGATAATATTATAAAGGGAAAAATTCATCACCCTTTACAAACTGTATTATATGATGACCTGGATACATATCTAGTGGTAGCTGCAGATAAGGGAACAGCTACATTTTCTGATATAGCTAATGAAATATCTGCTAAGCATAATTTTTGGCTAGGGGATGCTTTTGCCTCTGGTGGTTCTGCTGGATATGACCATAAAAAAATGGGAATTACAGCTAAAGGAGCATGGGTGTCTGTTGAGCGTCACTTCAGAGAGTTAGGGCTTAATATTCATAAGGAAGATTTTACTGTTGTGGGCGTGGGTGATATGTCAGGTGACGTGTTTGGTAATGGAATGTTATGCTCTCCGCATATTAAACTTATAGGAGCCTTTAACCATATTCATATCTTTGTAGATCCTAGCCCAGATGCAAAGTCTAGTTATAAGGAGAGAAAACGACTTTTTGGGCTGCCTAGGTCAACATGGATGGACTATAATCCAGAGCTTCTATCTAAAGGAGGCGCTGTCTACGATAGACGAGAAAAGTCAGTCATCGTTTCTCCAGAAGTACAGAAACGTTTGGGGCTTAAATGCGATACCTTTACACCCGATGAGCTTATTCAGGCTATTTTACGGACAAAAGCAGATCTTCTATGGCTTGGAGGGATAGGAACATATATTAAGGCTAAAGATGAGTCAACGATAAGAGTAGGGGATAAAGCTAATAATAATATTCGTATTGAAGCAACAGAGCTTAATGTACGTGTTGTTGCTGAAGGTGCAAACTTAGGTATTACACAAAGAGGACGCATTGAATTTTCATCATTATCGGGACATATTAATACGGACGCCATTGATAATTCTGGTGGTGTAGATTGCTCTGATCATGAAGTAAATATGAAAATTCTTATGCAGCAACTAATTAAATCTGGTGAATTGACTGTTAAAAAACGTAATAAAAATTTAATAGATATGGAAAAACAAGTATCAAATCTTGTATTGAACAATAACTACCAACAAACTCAGATTATTAGTATTATACAGCACCAGGGCATTGGTGCTCTAGATCAACAAGAACGGTTTATTAGGCAACTTGAAAGAAAAGGGCATTTGAATAGAACTTTTGAACACCTACCATTAGATGAAGAATTAGTAGAACGTTTGGCTAATGATGTAGGTCTATACAGGCCAGAAATAGCTGTATTGCTAGCATACTCTAAAATAGTTACTAAGGACGTATTATGCTTATCTGATGCTTTTAACAATGATTTCTATATAAGAAAATTTCTGTCTTATTTTCCTCCCTACATGCAAAAGCATTTCGCAGAAGAACTACAAACGCACCCTTTGAAAAAAGAGCTTATTGCAACAATCTTAACAAATGAGATGATTGATAGAGGAGGTATTACTTTCCCCAATGATATGATTGAAAGAAGCATTTCTACCTTGCCTGAGATTGTACATGCTTTTAATATAGTATGCGAAGTTTTTAATCTAAGGGCAATATGGACAGAAATAGAGCTATTAGATGATAAAGTGCCTGCTGAAATACAGTTGAGTATGCAATGTGAAACTGTTTCTTTTTTACGCATGGCTGTTCTATGGTTTTTACAAAATGTACCTCAATTGTTAGATGTACAGAAAAATATAGATATTTTTAAGCCAGCTATTCTTAAGTTTATGAAAATTCTGCCAGCTTTATTTACAAAAAATGATATTCTTAAGCATCAAGAGCATATTTTTAGATTTACAAAAGAAGGTGTTTCAGAAAATCTTTCTAAGCGGATAGTTTATCTAATTTTTATGATAATTGGTTGTCGTAGTGTAAGAATAGCTGAAAATACAGGCACATCATTGAAATTTTCTGCAGAAATTTACTATTGTATTATTGATTATTTAGAGCTGCAGTGGATTTTAGAGGTTGATCCAAACGTGTCTACAAAGTCTTATTGGGAAAAACTGTCTTTATTTACCTCTATGGAAGATATATGTGTTGTATTGGAAAATCTCACTACATTTATTATCAAAGAGACATTAGACCAGAAGAATTGGAAGAAAAAGAGGCCAGAGGCTGTAGTTAAGATTTGGATGGATAAAAATGAGGCTTCTTTCTCTAGATTCAAACAGATCATAATAGATTTTAAAGCATCTTCAGTGATGGATTTATCTATGCTTAATATAGCATCTAGTCAGTTTTCCTGGGCTTTACAAAATTTACAAGGTATTAAGACTTAGAAGGGTAATCTTTTTCAAGATATTATTCCATTTGGAGCAATAAGGAAAATGCTTATAAAATTCAGTATGGAAGAATAGAACAGAGATTAAAAATCTTTATATAACTAATTGATATTTATATATAATTATCTTTTCATTATGTTCGTTTTTAAGTTTTAATACTACCTTATAGAAAAGGTAAAGAGATAGATGTGCTTATTATGGACAACGTCTTCTTTCATAAATCATACAGAACTAGATAATTAAGAGAAGGTGCTGGATATAAATTTTTCCTTATTTCTTACTTTTATAATCATCCAGTTAAGCCGCTATATTAAAAACTTTTAGAAACCATGCCATGG